>MAAU01000085.1 GCA_002162825.1 Gammaproteobacteria bacterium 54_18_T64 | reverse complement strand
GTGGCCCGCGCTGGATCCGGGTAGGTTGCTTGAGGTGCACGGCGACGTGCATCCCAGAGGAATGACTGTTCTCGACAGAACCCGGCTTACAGGCCGGCTCCCACCTAATTCATACGCTTTGCCAATGTTAGGCAAGGCGCAACCACGTTGTGATCACGGCGTGGCTCTACTACAAGCACAGCGAAGGGTTTTTGTCTGACACGAGCAGAGACTAAGTTAGCAGTGTTTTGGCTTTGTTCTTCTTTTCTTTGAACGGATACTTTCGGCCTGACAGTCGCCTTTTTAAAAGGGTGGCTGCCAGGCCGCTTTTTATTTTTTCTTTAGGACGTCTTTAAATTTGGAAATTCTCCAATCTAGGAGGTCACCAAACCAGGCATCTTGTCACCTTGACGAAAGGCTTCCAGTTTCTCGAAATACTTATTGGCGCCCATCATGCCCCCATAGGGTTGGTTTTGCCTGGCTCTTGGGTCGTGTTGCCCTTCGAGGTTGTAGTAGCCAGGTGTACAGCCCGAGCCACCCTGAGGCCCGCGGGCTTTGGTGCCGACCACCTCGGCCGACCATGCCGTTTCGGCTTCCTCGGTGGTATCGACCCGGGTGATGTCGTTATCTGCAAAGTGCTTCACCAGGTAGGCGAGGTGTTTGGCGCCCTCGTCCAGTCCATCGGGGTAATTGGCGGTAAAAGAGGCCTGGCCGTTGCCAATCAGGAAGCAATTGGGGAAGTCGTGACTGTGGATGCCGTGGTAGGTAATCATACCCTTGCTCCATTTCTCTTCGAGACTAAGGCCGTCGACGCCAATCAGGTTGTAGCCGCTGCGGCGTGTATAGTCGGTCCCCACTTCAAAGCCGGTGGCAAAAATCAGGCAGTCGACGTCGTATTCTTTACCGTCGACAATGACGCCAGTTTCGGTAATGGCATCGACCCCCAGGCCCTTGGTGTCGACCAGCTCGACATTGTCGCGATTAAAAGTGGGCAGGTAGCGATCGTCCAGACAGGGCCGCTTGCACATAAAGGCGTAATAGGGTTTTAGGGCTTCGGCGACTGCCTGGTCTTTAACAATGTCATCGACGCGATTGCGAATGTTTTCCATTTTCTCGAAGTTGGCCAATTCATAGACTTTTGCCACTTCCTCCTTTGGCACTTCCCTGCCGGCTTCGCGCATGCGGCGGCGATAAATTTTGCCCATTTCGACCCATGCGTCATCGAACTGATCGAGCTGGTCGATCTCACCGCGGCGTCCTCCGCGCCCGGTCAAGATGGCGGTAAAGTCCTTTTGTCGTTGTTTTTGCCAACCGGGCTCTAAACTGGCTGCCCATTCCATATCGGTGTCGTGATCGTTTCTGGGGTCGACACCGGATGGTGTGCGTTGGAAAACATACAGTTGCTCGGCACTCTCACCGAGGAAGGAGACACACTGCACGGCTGTTGCGCCGGTGCCGATAATGCCGACCTTTTTGCCTTTTAGGCCGCTGAGATTGCCACGAGCATTGCCGCCGGTGTAGTTGTAGTCCCAGCGACTGGTATGGAAGGTATGGCCCTTGAAGTCGCTGATACCTTTGATGCCGGGAAGTTTGGGACGATTTAATGGCCCGTTGACCATGATCACGAAGCGCGCTCTTATTTTATCATTGCGGTCGGTGTGAATGGTCCAGCGCCTGCTGCCTTCGTCCCAGACCATGTTGGTCACTTCTGTTTGCAGGCAGGCGTTGTCATAGAGACGGTAGTGTTCGGCAATTCTTCTGCTGTGCGCCAATATCTCGGGTGCATCGCAGTACTTGCGTGGCGGCATGAAGTTGAGTTCTTCCAATAAGGGCAGGTAGGTGTAGGCCTCAATATCACAGGCGGCACCGGGGTAGCGATTCCAATACCAGGTGCCGCCAAAATCCGCACCCTTTTCAATCATGCGAATATCTTCGATACCAGCCTCACGCATGCGTGCGCCCGCCAGCAGACCGCCAAGCCCGCCGCCGATGATGGCTACCTCTACTTCGTCTTCCAGGGCTGCGCGCTCGATGGCTGTTTCAACGTAGGGGTCGTCGAGAAAATAGGAGAAATCGCCCTTTATTTCCTGATATTGGGCATTGCCGTCGCTGCGCAGTCGCTTCTCTCTCTCCGCGCTATATTTTTGGCGTAGGGCGTCGGGGTCAAACTCTTCGGTGGAGGCATTGGTGCTCATTTTATTATTTCCTGAGTAGTGAGGTAGGTGTCGAATTAATTAATAATCTGTCAATATCATTACACAATGCTGTGGGTTTTTGCAGGGCGAATTAAAGGGGGGGCGGGCAGCGGTATACCACCCTGGGCTTTTACCGAGAGAGTGGTGACAGGTTGTGGATGTGGGCACTGAGGGAATAGAGGCCCTTGGCCCCTTTAATATGGCCTGCCAGGGCAGGAGCCCTCAGTCCTTTCGTCGACTTCTGGTTAATTGTTCTTATATGAGCCCGTTATCTTAGTTGGCGCCAGCGCGTGTTCCGGTTGTCAGTTATTTCCCTTGGGTTGATACACAGCCTTTGTAGCTAATGCTGATAAGAGATTATTTTGGCGATGGCTTTTGTCGCCTTGGTTTGCGCGAGATAAAAAATAACAGCAGGCCCGAAACAATGGTGATGACGCCAAGTAGGGCAAAGGCGCGCAGTAGCCAGGAATTGAAGTTATCTCGGTCGACGTAATCCATAATGTGCAGGCTCCAGAGCAAGTCGTAAAGCCGCCAGGTATTGGTGCGCAGAGCGCTGACTTTGCCGCTGTTGGCACCGATCCACAGGTTAGCCTCGTCGACACCTTGCAGGGCCATTTTCCAGGCGGGGAGTTCGCCGTCTCGGTATTCGCTACCGGGTTCTACCGCAGTGACCCATGTGGCGGATTGTACGGCCAGTTGGGTACTGTTGGCGGCGATGGCGCGGGCCTCGGTCTCCGTCAGAGGAGATAGTTTGGCAGCCGTTTCGGCGTTGTAGATTAGCCACTCCTTATCGATCACGGTCAGGTAGATGGGTGTGTATAAGCGCTGCCCCAGTTGCAACTTAGCGATGCTCAGTCTTGCCAGTTCGTCGTGGTGCTGGGTGAGTTCACTGGGTGAAATCATTCTGACATGACTCAGTCGCAGTGCTGGCTGGGGCTGTAGGAGGTGGCTGCCACGCACATCGTCTATCGGCACGATGGAGAAAAACAGTCCCGAGGCCGTCCATATCAGTAGCTGCACGGCGGCGATTAAACCGAGCCAGCGGTGGGTTTTGCGAAGCAATGATGGGTTCAAGCCAGGTACCGTGATTGGGAGATGGCGCGAGCATAACCCATTAAGCCTATGGCAGCTTATGCCGGGGTACCGCCTGACGCTTAGCGTAAGTGTTTACGATGTGGATGCTCTTAAGGTCTGATGTTGTTAGACCGAATTGGTCTCTTTCTTAAAGTGTTACTTTAAGTTCTGTTTTTATCACGCTGTTTTCCCTTGCTTATCTTGCTCTTCTTTACAGACTTCATGGGCTTTTCCCTGTAAGTTCGCGGGAAATGTCGGCATTTTCGTGCATCTTTGCCTGTTCTCGAGCCTTGACTTTAAGTGTTTCGTGTCTATAGTGTCGAATTGTGGGTGGAAGTGGGTTGAAGTGGTTTATTTAATAATAATCGTGAGAGATTCCGGTGTTTCGAGGTAGCGACGAGATCAACATGGATGCCAAAGGGCGGATGCCAATTCCTGCCCGGTATCGTGACGCCTTGATGTCCGAGTACAACGGTAGCCTGGTAGCGACGATTAGTCTTAGTGATAGCTGCCTGTTTATTTACCCGCGCCCCGAGTGGGAGGAGCTTGAAGCCAAGATTGCCAGCATGCCGACCCTGAATAAATCCGCACGAAGTATGCAACACCTGTTGATTGGCAATGCCCGTGATTTGGAGCTCGATGGCAGTGGTCGGGTCTTGATCCCCAAACTGTTGCGCGACCACGCCAAGCTGGGCAAGGGCGTTACCCTGGTGGGTCAAAGCCATCGACTGGAGTTGTGGGACACAGATACCTGGAATGCCAATCGTAAAGCATTGCTCGATGAGCTTGCCAGCGGTTTGGAGATTCCCGAAGAATTTCAATCTTTATCATTGTGAGGGTGGCCACCTGATGCCAGCAGCTAAGCAAGCCCATATCACCGTGTTGTTAGACGGGGCCGTCGATGCCCTACTCGGTGACGTCGATGGCTATTATGTGGACGGTACTTTTGGCCGCGGGGGGCATTCCGGTCTGGTGCTCGAACGGTTGTCGGCCCAGGGCCACTTACTGGCGATTGATAAAGATACCGAAGCCTGTGCCGTGGGTGGCGATTTATTTGCCGACGATGGCCGCTTTGAAATGGTACAGGCCTCCTTCGCCGACCTCGAAAGCCTACTGCGAGAACGCGGGCAGGCCGGCAAGGTCAGCGGCGTATTACTCGACCTCGGCGTGTCTTCACCCCAACTAGATGATGCCGAGCGCGGCTTCAGTTTTTTGCGCGACGGCCCTCTCGACATGCGTATGGACACGACTCGCGGCTTAAGCGCGGCCGAATGGTTGGCCGTTGCCGAAGAGGCTGAAATCGCCGGTGTGATTAAGGAATACGGTGAGGAAAAATTTGCTCGACGCATGGCCAAAGCCATTGTCGAGGCGCGAGAAAAGGCGCCAATTACCCGCACCGGCGAGCTGGCCGAGATCGTCGCCGCCGCCAATCCCGCCTGGGAGAAGGGTAAGCATCCGGCCACCCGCGCCTTTCAGGCGATTCGTATTTTTTTAAACAGGGAGCTGGACGACCTGCGCTCCCTGCTCGATTGCGTGATCGATCTGCTCGCTGTTGATGGCCGATTGGTGGTGATCAGCTTTCACTCCCTGGAAGATCGCATCGTAAAACGCTTTATTCGCGGTCATACGCATCCGATGGTGCCCCGCGGCCTGGCGATTCCAGAGAGCCAGATTATTCGCCGTCTGCGCAATGTCGGCAAGGCCCAGAAGGCCAGTGCCGAGGAAGTGGAGGCAAACCCCCGTGCGCGCAGTGCGGTGATGCGTGTCGCTGAGAAGGTGGTTTGAGATGGCACTGTCCTCAAGTTCCCCCCGTCTCAGTCGTTTCAACGGCTGCCTGCTGCTGAGCTGGATAGCGGTGTTGTTGAGCGGTCTTGGCGTGGTTTACGTCAGTCATCAATGTCGTTTGTTGTACGGCGAGCTGGCGCACTTACAGCAGGAGAAAAACCGTCTGGAAATTGCCCGCGGACAGAACCTGCTTGAGGCCAGTGCCCAGGCATCCCTGTACCGGGTTGAGCAGCTGGCACTCGGCAAATTGGGTATGCAGGTGCCGGCACTGGATGAGCTTGTCAGAGTCAAACCGTAGCGAATTTTAGAAAATTTAGATCCAATTACATGGGTGGAAGAGTGGAAAAACGCGCAGGCAAGCAGCGTCCCAATAACCGCGTAAAGCGAGACCGTGTATCGGCTCGTCGCGGCTCGGGTGCGCGCGTGCGCAGTATTGCAGCCTGGCGTTATTGGAGCATGGTGGTGGCGCTGTTTTCCCTGGCGGTACTTGCCCTGAGCCATGTTGCCGGCCTGCAGGTCTTACCCGATGTGCACCAGGGTTTTGAGTTCTTACAGAGCCAGGGCAATAACCGTACCCTGCGCACAGTGGCCATCCCCGCCTATCGCGGCGTGATTACCGACCGCCGCGGCGAGCCGCTGGCGATCAGCTCACCGGTGGTATCCATTTGCGCCAATCCTCAGCTGCTCGAGCTGGATGGCGATAAGTTGGCGATGCTGGCGCGGCGTTTAAAGCTGCGTGTCGGCGATCTAAAAAAACGCATCACCCACTATCGCAATAAAGAATTTATGTACCTAGCGCGCCAGTTGACTCCGCTGCAGGCTCAGGCGGTGCTCGATTTGGATATCGTCGGCATCTTCAAGCGTGAAGAGTACAAGCGTTTTTATCCGGCGGGCGAAGTGACGGCTCATCTGGTGGGTTTTACTGGCATCGACGATAGGGGTCAGGAGGGCATGGAGCTGGCCTTTGACGACTGGCTCTACGGTGCCACCGGCAGCAAGCGGGTGCTGAAAGATCGCAAGGGTCGGGTGATTAAAGAATTACAGCTGATTGCCAGCGAGAAGCCCGGTGGCAACCTGGCCCTGAGCATCGACCTGCGTCTGCAATACATCGCCTACCGCGAATTGAAAGCGGCGATGAAGCAGTTTCGTGCCAAGTCGGGCTCGGTGGTGGTACTCGATGTACTCAGCGGTGAAGTGCTGGCCATGGTTAATCAGCCCTCCTTCAACCCCAATGATAGATCGCGCCTAAAGGTGGGCAGTACCCGCAACCGCGCCCTCACCGATTTGCTGGAGCCAGGTTCGGTGATGAAACCGCTGACCATGGTGGCGGCGTTGGAGAGCGGTAAATTCCATCCCACCACCGTGATTGACACCAGCCCCGGTTATCTGCGCATTGGCCGCAAAACCTTTGTCGATCACCGCAACTACGGCAAGCTGGATATGAGTGGCATTCTCGCCAAATCGAGCCAGGTGGGTACCACCAAAATTGCCATGCAACTTGAGCCCGAAGATATTCGCGGCGTTTTCGAACGCGTCGGCCTGGGGCTGAGTCCCGGCACTGGCTTCCCCGGTGAAAGTGCCGGATTGCTGCCGAGCAAGCGTCGCTGGCGGCCGGTGGAGACAGCCACTCTGGCCTTTGGCTACGGTATGGCCGCAACGCCCCTACAGCTGGCCAATGCCTACGCCGTGCTGGCCAATAATGGCGTCAAAAAGCAGGCCTCATTATTAAAAATATCGGCGGCAGATGGCGTTTTTCCGGGTCCCGAAGAACGGGTCATTGATGAGGAAATCGTCACTAGCGTGCGCGCCATGATGAAGGCGGTGATCGCCAAGGGCGGCACCGGGACACGTGCCGCCATCGATACTTATGCGGTGGCCGGTAAGACCGGCACCAGCCATAAGGTCGGGGCCGGTGGTTATCAAAAGGATCGTTATGTCGGTTTGTTTGCCGGTATGGCACCGGCGGACAAGCCCCGTCTGGTGACAGTCGTCGTTATCGATGACCCCCGGGGTGAGGATTACTACGGCGGCCTGGTTGCGGCGCCGGTGTTCTCCAGAGTCACCGCGGAGGCACTGCGGCTCATGAGCGTGCCCTCAGAGCAAGTGCCAGAGCCGAAGTTAGTCGTCGGCTCTGGAGTAAGCCCTGGAGTAAAGCGTGGCGGTGATTCGTGATGACTTCACCTCAAGTTCTAGAGGGCGTGGCCCTGGGTGAGCTACTAGCGGACCTGCCAGCAAGGCCCCTGTCCGCCGAGTTGTCGAGCCTGATGATCGGCGGCCTGCAGCTCGACAGCCGCAAGTTGGCAGCGGGCGAGCTGTTTATTGCCTACCCTGGTCGGCTCAGCGATGGCCGCAATTACCTGGCCGCAGCGCAGGCGGCCGGTGCCGTTGCCGCTTTGGTTGAGAGCGAGGGCTTTAGCGCCTCGAGAGTCAGCACTTCGCTGCCCATTATTGCCATCGATAATTTGGCCCACAAGGTCAGCGCCATTGCCGGGCGTTTTTACGCCGCACCCAGTGCCAATTTAGCCCTGACCGGTATTACTGGCACCAATGGCAAAACCACCTGTGCACAACTACTGGCGCAGGTTTTTGCCTTGCTCGGCAAGCCGGCCGGTGTGATAGGTACATTGGGTTATGGTTTGTTCGGTGCCGACGGCGCCGAACAAACAGGAACAACAGACACCGGTCTGACCACCCCGGATGCCGTCAGTGTGCAGCGCATACTGGCCGGTCTACTCGATGAAGGTGCGGCGGCCGTAGCGATGGAGGTCTCCTCGCACAGTCTTGATCAGGGCCGGGTGGCAGGCCTCCACTTTAGTACCGCGGTGTTTACCAACTTGACTCAGGATCACCTGGATTATCACCAGACCATGGCGGCCTATCAGCAGGCTAAGGCGCGTTTGTTTAGTGCGCCGGGTTTGGAAAATGCCATTGTTAATAGCGATGACGCCGCGGGACGGGCGATCATTGCCGAGCTGGCGGCGGGTGAGGCCCGCTGTTACAGCTATTCCCACTCTCGAAAAGAGGCCGATATTTATGCCCGCGATGCGGCCTTTGGGCCTCGCGGCATGCGTGCTCATTTGACCACCCCGTGGGGACAGGGCGAATTGCGCAGTCGCCTGCAGGGCGAATTTAACCTCAGTAATCTACTGGCGGTGGTTGCAGCGGCCTGTGTGCAGGGTCACGCCCTGTCGGCGGTGCTTACTGCCGTCGAGCAATTACAGCCCGTATCGGGCCGCCTGGAAGTGGTTGATGCAAAGGCCTTGCCCCTTGTGGTGGTCGATTATGCGCACACGCCAGATGCCCTTGAAAAAGCCCTCGGCGCATTGCGTCCCGCCTGTGAGGCGCAACTTTGGTGTGTCTTTGGCTGCGGCGGTGATCGCGACCAGACTAAGCGCGCGGTGATGGGTTTGGTCGCGGCGACTCTGGCCGACCGGTTGGTGATTACCAGTGATAATCCCCGTGATGAGGAAGAGCAGGCCATTATTGATGATGTATTGGCGGGTATTCCCGCCGGAGGCGATAAGGATGCGGCGCCCCGGGTCTATGCCGATAGACGCGCAGCGATTCGCTTTGCCGTGAACAATGCTGGGCCACAGGACGTGGTGCTGATTGCCGGCAAGGGTCATGAAGACTATCAGCTGATTAAAGACCAGCGCCTGCCCTTTAATGATGTCGTCGAAGTGCGCCTGGCCCTGCGCGACAGGGGAAAGGTATGACGGTAAAAAACAGCAGTGCGCAAGGCGTGACGACGGCGTCACTGAGCTTATCTCAGGCCGCGCTCACCTACGGCGGAACCTTGCTTTACCCCGATTGTCACTTTTCTCAAGTCTGCACAGATACTCGCAGTCTAGCCAGCGGCGACTTATTCGTCGCCCTGCGCGGCGCTAACTTCGATGCCCACCAATTTCTTGAAAGCGCTGCGCTGAAGGCCTGTGGCATGGTGGTTGAAAGGCCTGATAAGCGCCTGGCGATACCCCAGTGGGTGGTGCCCAATACCACGCAGGCCCTCGGTCAACTGGCGGCACTGGCGCGCAATGCCTTTACCGGGCCGCTGATTGGGATTACCGGCAGTGGCGGCAAAACCACGGTGAAGGAAATGCTTGCGGTGATTTTACGCTGTAAGGGTGAGGTGCTGGCGACAGCGGGTAACCTCAATAATCACATCGGCGTGCCGCAAACCCTGCTCAAGCTACAGCCGGAGCATCAATATGCGGTCATTGAAATGGGTGCCAGCACGGCGGGTGAAATTGACTATCTATGCAGCATCGCCCGGCCCACTATCGCCGTGGTGAGCAATGTGATGCCCGCCCACGTCGCCGGTTTTGGCTCCCTGGCGGGTGTCGCTAGCGCTAAGGGTGAGATTTATCGGGGTCTCGACAAGAGCGGCACGGCGATCCTCAATCTCGACGAGCCCTGGTATGAACAGTGGCGTACAGGTGCCCACGGCACGCAAAGCCTGAGTTTCAGCGTCGATAATAAGGCGGCAGATTTTTATGCCTCCACAGTGCAATTTGATACCGCGGCTTGCGCCAGTTTCACTCTGCACTCACCCCTTGGTGAGATCGAGATACAACTCGCCATTGCCGGTGCCCACAATATTTCTAATGCCCTGGCGGCGGCGGCTTGCGCCGTGGCAGCAGGGGCTGACTTGGTGAGCATTGGCGCCGGGCTCGCGGCGATGGCGGCGGCTCCAGGGCGCATGGAGAGCAAGGCCGGGCGCCACGGCGCACGGATTATTGATGACAGTTACAACGCCAACCCGGGCTCGGTAGTGGCGGCGATCGATGCCCTGGTTACCATGCCGGGCAGGCACTTACTGGTGCTCGGCGATATGGGCGAACTGGGCCCCAAAGAGAAAGCCATGCATCGCGATATTGGTGTCTATGCTCGCAACGCCGGTGTCGATGCCCTGTTTACCACGGGTCCACTCAGTGTTGAGACGGCCGCTGGCTTCGGTGTCGGCGGTGAGCACTTTAGCGACAAAAGCACCCTGGGCGCAGCTCTGAGACGCCAATTAAATGCCGATACGGTGGTCCTGGTGAAGGGTTCCCGCAGTGCCGCCATGGAAGAGGTAGTGGCGCAAATTATTGAGGAAAATGACTGATGCTCTTATGGCTAGCGGATTATCTGAGTGAGTACGACAGTACTTTCGGTGTCTTTAAGTATCTGACCCTGCGCGCGATTTTGGGCATGCTGACCTCGTTGCTTATCTCTTTAATGCTTGGCCCCTATATGATCAGGAAGCTCAACGCCCTGCAAATAGGTCAGTCGGTTCGCAGCGATGGCCCACAGACTCACCTGGTCAAGTCGGGCACGCCGACCATGGGCGGCGCCTTGATTTTAATGTCGATCTTTGTCTCCACTCTACTCTGGGCAGACCTCAGTAATCGCTATGTGTGGACGGTACTGTTGGTCACCCTGGCCTTTGGTTTGATTGGCTGGGTCGATGACTACCGCAAGGTGGTCGAGAAAAATTCCCAGGGTTTGCCGGCGCGCTGGAAGTATTTATGGCAGTCCCTGGCAGGTTTGGCCGCGGGACTATTCCTCTATAGCAGCGCTATTTCACCTGCCGAGACCGAGCTGATTGTGCCCTTCTTTAAAAACGTCGCCTGGCCGATGGGGCTGTTTTACGTGGTGCTGACTTACTTTGTGATCGTCGGTTCGAGTAATGCCGTCAACCTCACCGATGGTCTCGACGGCCTGGCGATTATGCCCACGGTACTGGTGGGTGGCGCACTGGGCATTATTGCCTACCTGACCGGTCACGCCACTTTTGCCTCCTATTTACACATTCCTTTTATTAGCGGTGCCGGCGAGTTGGTGGTGTTTTGCTCGGCCCTGGGTGGCGCGGGTCTCGGTTTCCTGTGGTTTAACACCTACCCGGCCCAGGTCTTTATGGGCGATGTCGGTGCCCTGTCCCTGGGTGCGGCGCTGGGCGTGATTGCGGTGATTGTGCGTCAGGAAATTGTCTTTTTCATTATGGGCGGCATATTTGTATTGGAGACCGTTTCGGTGATTTTACAGGTGGCCTCCTTCAAATTAACCGGCAAGCGCATCTTCCGCATGGCTCCCATCCACCACCACTATGAATTGAAAGGCTGGCCCGAGCCGCGGGTGATTGTGCGCTTCTGGATTATTACCGTGATGCTGGTGCTGTTTGGCCTGGCGACACTGAAGTTGAGATAAGAAGTTGAGATAAGGGTCGATATACAAGGCTCTAAAATAGATTCTTTGAACGAAAGATGGATGAGGTAAGAGTGGCAGAATTGATAGCGAGTAACAGACTGACCGTCGTAGTGGGCCTTGGCGCCACCGGCTTGTCTGTGGCGCGCTTTCTGTCGGCTCGGGCCGAGCCATTTGTGGTCGTCGATAGTCGCCAGCAACCGCCGGCGCTTGCGCAGCTGAGTCGTGAGCTGCCAGATGTGCGCACCGAGCTGGGGGCGCTTAACGCAGGGACACTATGCAGCGCCGATCAACTGATTGTCAGTCCCGGTCTCGCCCTCGATAGCCCGGCACTGGTCGAGGCGGCCAATGCCGGGGTGGAAATTATTGGTGATATGGAGCTTTTTGCTCGCCATGCCAAGGCCCCCATCGTGGCGATAACCGGCTCCAACGGAAAAAGTACGGTGACCACCTTACTGGGTGAGATGGCGCGGCTGGCCGGAAAAAAAGTGGGTGTGGGTGGCAACCTCGGCACCCCGGCCCTGGATTTATTGAGTGATGACAAGGAGCTGTATGTACTGGAGTTGTCCAGCTTCCAGCTCGAAAGTGTCGCTGCCCTGGGTGCCGAAGTAGCCGTTGTACTCAATGTTAGCCCGGACCATATGGATCGTTATGCATCCATTCTCGACTACCACCGGGCCAAGCACCGGGTGTTTAAGGGTGCCAGGCAAATTGTGGTTAATCGTGACGATAGCCTTTCCCAACCCCTGGTCGGTGATGGCGTAAAGCAGTGGAACTTTGCCCTGGGCAAGCCCGATTTCGGCGCCTTTGGTCTGCTCGAGCACCAGGGCGAAAGTTGGTTGGCCTTTCAGTTTGAGGCCTTGATAGCGGTCGCCGAAGTGCGTATTAAGGGCCGCCATAATATTGCCAATGCCCTGGCGGCTCTGGCTCTGGGGCAAGCGGTGGATCTGCCCCGCGAGGCGATGCTAGCTGCCCTGCGCGATTTCCCGGGCCTGGCCCATCGCTGCCAAAACATTGCCCAGCGCGGGGGTGTGGTTTGGATTGATGATTCCAAGGCGACCAATGTTGGCGCTACCGTGGCCGCGATTGAGGGCCTTGTCGATGAGACTGGCGGTCCGAAAGATAGCGCCGCGAAGATCGTTTTAATTGCCGGTGGTCAGGGCAAGGGTCAGGACTTTAGCGCACTGGCCGGGGCGCTGCCCGGTAGAGTGAAACAGCTGATATTGATGGGTGAGGATGCCGATCAATTAGAGCGGGCCTGCGGTAAATGTGTGCCCAGCATTCACGCCACCTCCATGGGCGCGGCGGTTGGCGCGGCGGCACGCATAGCGGCAGAGGGCGATATTGTTCTCTTGTCACCGGCTTGCGCCAGCTTTGATATGTTCGCCGGTTTTGAGGAACGCGGTCGTTGCTTTGCCGCTGCGCTGGTGGCACTTGGCTTGAGGGCCGAGTCATGAGCTCGTTGAAAAGGCCTGCCCAGGCGGCGGGTTTTTCCCTATTGGCCCCGTTCAGAGAATTTTGGCAGCCCAAGCCGCTGCAGTTTATCGACCGCTACTTGCTGGTCTCGGTGCTGGCATTGGCGTCGGTGGGCCTGTTGATGATTATGTCGGCCTCCATCAGTTTTGCCGATCACAAGTATGGCGACGCCTTTTTCTTCACCAAGCGGCACCTAATGTATTTGTTGATTGGCGGCAGTGCGGCGCTGTTGGTCTTGCAAATTTCCATGCGCTGGTGGTACGAACACGCCGGCATGATTGTTCTCGCTGGAGCCATGGCCCTGGCGCTGGTGTTAATTCCGGGTATTGGTCACGCGGTTAACGGCAGTCGTCGCTGGTTTAAGCTGGGCATGTTCACCCTACAGGTTTCCGAGCTAGCCAAGGTCTGCATGATCTTCTTTGTCGCGGCCTATTTACAGCGCCATCAATTGCGCTTGCGGGACAACTGGCACAGTTTTGCCATCCCGCTGGGTGTGCTGGGTGTGTTTGCCTTTTTGCTGTTATTGGAGCCCGACTTTGGCTCAACGGTGGTGATGGCGGCGACCGTACTGGCCATGCTTTTTCTCGCCGGTGTGCGCCTCTGGCAATTTCTTGGCTTGATGGCAGTGGGTATTGCCGGCGTTGCCGCACTGGCCCTGAGCTCCGAATACCGTTTTCGCCGCCTGGTGACCTTTCTCGACCCCTGGGCGCAGCAATTTGGTGACGGTTATCAATTGACTCAGTCATTAATTGCCTTTGGCCGCGGCGAGTGGTTTGGCGTGGGCCTGGGTAATAGTGTACAGAAGCTCTTCTACCTGCCCGAGGCTCACACCGATTTTGTCTTTGCCATTCTCGCCGAGGAATTTGGTCTGCTGGGCGTGCTGGTGGTGATGGTGCTGTTTGCCCTGATGATCACGCGAATTTTGATCATTGCCCGCAAGGCCGTACAGCGCCAGGATTGGTTTTCGGCCTATGTGGTGTTTGGCATCGGCATACTGTTGGCGGGGCAGGTGTTTATCAACATTGGTGTCACCTCTGGACTGCTGCCGACTAAGGGTTTAACCCTACCCTTTATTAGCTACGGCGGCAGTAGCCTGCTGGTGTGCTCGATGATGATAGCGCTGGTGTTGCGGGTCGGTATTGAGATGGACGATATGGCGGCGCTGGCCAAACGCACCGCTAAAACCAAGCCGAAGGTGGCGCGATGACGGCCCGGCGCGTGTTGATTATGGCGGGTGGTACCGGCGGCCATGTGTTCCCGGCATTGGCGGTGGCTGAAGAGTTGCGCGAGCGTGACATCGCCGTGACCTGGTTGGGTACACGGCGCGGTATTGAGGCCAGATTAGTGCCCGGCGCCGATTTTCCGATTCGCTTTATCGATGTCGTCGGCCTGCGTGGGAAACGGGGTTTACTGGGTAAATTGAAAGCACCCTTTGGCCTATTGAAAGCACTGTGGCAGGCCTTTGGCGTGGTGCGCAGTGTCGGGCCCCAGTGTGTGTTGGGCTTTGGTGGCTTTGCCTCCGGCCCTGGCGGTTTGGCGGCTCGGCTGTTGGCTGTGCCATTGGTGATTCACGAGCAGAATGCCGTCGCCGGTACCACCAATAGAATTTTGCAAACGTTGGCCGCCCGTGTGCTCGAGGCCTTTCCAAGGGCCCTGGCCAGGGGCGAGCACTGTGGCAATCCGGTGCGTCGCGACATTAGCGCCCTGGAAGTACCGCAGACACGTTTGTCATTTGCCGAAGGCCAGCGCCCGCGCTTATTGGTACTGGGTGGCAGTCTCGGTGCCGCGACTATTAACCGGGTGCTACCGGAGGCCCTGGCGTTACTGGCGCAAACCGAGCGTCCGGCTATTGTTCACCAGTGTGGCCGGCAACACCTGGATGCCACTCGTGAGGCATATAAAGAGATGGGTGTGAGGGCTGACGTGGTGGCATTTATCGACGATATGGCGGCAGCCTATGGCGCGGCGGATTTTGTCGTTTGCCGGGCCGGGGCGTTGACCGTTTGTGAGTTGACGGCTGCCGGACTGGGTGCCCTATTGATTCCCTATCCCCACGCCATCGACGACCACCAGAGTGAAAATGCGCGTTGGCTGGTCGACAATAATGCGGCGCTGCTGGTGCAAGAAAAAGACCTTCAGGTAGAGGCGCTGGCGACTGTACTACAAGAAATACTGGCAAATAAACAAGAGCTGGTGGCGATGGCCGTGGCGGCGCGAGCCCAGGCCCTGCCCGATGCGGTCACTACGGTGGCGGATGTCTGTGAAGAGGTGATGGCATGAGTGGTGTTTATGAAGTTCCGGAAATGCGCCGTATCCGTCGCATTCATTTTATCGGCATCGGCGGCAGCGGCATGTGTGGTATTGCCGAGGTGCTACTGAATCAGGGTTACGAAATTTCCGGCTCGGATTTGGCTGCCAATGCCAATATTCAGCGCCTGCGCGGCATGGGTGCCCATATTGATATCGGCCACAAAGGTGAACAGGTCAAGGCTGTCGATGTGGTGGTGCAATCCTCAGCGGTGAGTGAAGAAAACCCAGAAATTATCGCCGCTCGAGAGGCGCGTATCCCCGTGGTGCGCCGCGCCGAAATGCTCGCCGAGCTGATGCGCTACCGCCACAGTATTGCGGTGGCCGGTACCCACGGTAAGACTACCACCACCAGCCTATTGGCCAATGTGCTCGCCGAAGCCGGGCGCGCACCGACCTTTGTGATTGGCGGTAGGGTGACCAGTGTTGGCACCAACGCTCAGTTGGGTGAGAGCCGCTATTTGGTGGCCGAGGCCGATGAAAGTGACGCCTCATTCTTGCACCTGCAGCCCATGGTGGCGGTGGTGACCAATATCGAAGCCGATCATATGGAAACCTATGACTTCGACTTCTCCAAGTTGAAGCAGACCTTTGTCGACTTTCTCCACAACCTGCCCTTTTACGGCTTGGCGGTGTTGTGCATCGACGACCCGGTGGTGAGAGAGATTTTGCCCCTGGTGTCGCGACCGGTCTTGACCTACGGCTTTAGCGAGGATGCAGATTACCGCATTAGCGAGGCGCGAATTGAAGAGCGCAGCGCCTATTTTCAGGTGCATCGACCGGAGGGCTTGAGCACCCTCAATATCAAACTGAATATTCCCGGCCGTCACAATATGTTGAACGCCACCGCCGCCATCGCCGTAGCCACCGATGAGGGCCTCGACGACGCGGCGATTGGTGCCGGCCTGGCAGGCTTTCAGGGCGTGGGTCGACGTTTTGAAGTCTACGGCGACTACCCCGTGGCGGGTGGTGCGGGCGCTGCGATGTTGGTGGATGATTACGGCCACCACCCCAGCGAGGTAAAGGCGACCGTACTTGCCGTGCGCGAGGGCTGGCCCCAACGTCGTTTGGTACTGATTTTTCAACCCCATCGCTATACCCGTACGCGGGATCTCTACGATGATTTTGTCGAGGTGCTATCCGCGGCCGATGTCCTCATTGTGGTGCCGGTATACACCGCCGGAGAAGAGGAAATCCCCGGTGCCAATAGCCGCCATTTGTGCCGCAGTATTCGTCAGCGCGGCAAAATTGATCCGGTCTATGCCGAGTCCATCGAGGCGGTGCCAGACATAGTGAAAACCCTGATTCAACCCGGTGACATTGTTATGACCCAGGGTGCTGGCAGCGTCAGTAAGTTGGTCAAACTACTGGCCGATAGGGGGCTGCAATAAACATGGCCGTCATTGAACAGGCAAGCACGGCTGTGCTTGGCCGCATCGCCGTGCTCTATGGCGGAGAGTCCGCTGAGCGTGAGGTTTCCTTAAAGGGTGGTATGGCAGTTCTTACCGCCCTGCAGGCCGCAGGAGTGGACGCCCACGGATTGGATCTGAGTTCAACTTGGATGGCTGAGCTTGAAACCCTACAGGCAGACCGAGTGTTTAACGTCCTTCACGGCGCCGGTGGTGAGGACGGTACCGTGCAGGGTGCCCTGGAATGTCTGGGCCTGCCCTATACCGGCAGTGGTGTCTTGGCCTCGGCCCTGGCAATGGATAAATTGCGTTGTAAACAATTGTGGCAGGGCATCAAATTGCCAACGGCGGATTTTGCCCTACTCCATAAAGGCAGTGATTGGCCGGCCCTACTGGCGGATCTGGGTGGCGAAGTGATGGTGAAGCCGGCCAGTGAAGGCTCAAGCCTGGGTATGGCCAAGGCCAGTAGTGCCGAGGAATTACAGGCCGCCTGGGCTGCCGCCGATGCCTTCGATAGCGTGGTGATTGCCGAGCGCTGGCTCAGTGGTGGCGAATACACGGTGGCGATTCTCAATGGCCGCCCACTACCGGTTATCAAGCTGGAAACCGACCGAGCCTTTTACGACTATGAGGCGAAGTATTTGGCCGATGACACGCGCTACCTCTGTCCCTGTGGTTTGTCGGCCGAAGATGAGAAGGCCATGCAGGCTCTGGCACTGAAAGCCTTTGCCAGCCTCGACTGCCAGGGTTGGGGGCGTGTCGATGTGATGCTGACGGAGGCTGGAGAGCCGCGTTTGCTGGAGGTGAACACCGTGCCAGGTATGACCGACCATAGCCTGGTACCGATGGCCGCAGCGGCTGCGGGCCTGAGTTTCACGGAATTATTGCTTGAGATCTTACATACGACATTAGGGCAAGCGCAGGAAAACCCGGTAGATAAAGTCCATGGGGAGCTCGGCTGATATGGCACAAACAAGGCCGACAAGAACTAAACAGCGCGGTGCTCGACGCAATCAAATGCACCGTGAAGCCGGACCGAGTGAAATTTTGCTGCGCGCCCTTGACTGGCTTAAAGGCCTGGCGCGTTTCTCTGTGTTGGCTGCTCTGGCACTGGTCTTGGTGATCGGCTCGGTGTCCTTGTATCGTTATGTTGACAGGCCCCTGGCGCGGATTTCCGTCGCCGCTGCCTTTCAGCGTGTCACGCAAACTGAAATCGAAGCCCTGCTTGGCGATATCGCTAAGGGCGGTTTTATTGGCCTCGATCTGGAGGTGGTGCGCGAGCGTCTTGAGTCCCATCCGTGGATCGCTTCGGCCAGTGTGCGCCGCCAGTGGCCGGACCGCTTGCAGCTTAGCGTGGTGGAAGAAGTACCCATTGCCCGCTGGCGCGACAGTGGTTTTTTGAACCGCAGTGGCATGGCCCTGCAAGCGACTGATAATAGTGAGCTTGGCAAGCTCCCCCACCTGGTGGGGCCGCAGGGTAGTTCCCGCGAGGTGATGAGTGAATTTCGCGATGTCAGTGAGCTGATGTTTGCCCAGGATTTAAAAGTCGTGGCCTTTAGTATCGATGGGCACGGTGCGCGCCGTTTGAAACTGGCCTCGGGTCACGAGATAGCGCTGGGGCGCGGTGATGTGATCGCCAAGGTGAGACGTTTTCTGCACATCTGGCAGGGTGAGCTGGCGAGTCGGCAACAAGAGATTAAGGCGATTGATGCGCGCTATGACAACGGTGTGGCGGTGTCGTGGCAAAAAAGTGATGTTTCGAGCTGAGTTGTCAGCTCAACAATAAGAGAAAAAGAGCTTAATTCATGGCAAATAATAGCAATGAGCAAATGATTGTCGGTCTCGATATTGGCACCTCGAAGGTGGTCGCCATTGTCGGTGTGGCTGGCCCGGATGGCCAGCTGGAAATTGTCGGCACCGGCATGCACCCCTCTTCGGGTTTGAAGAAGGGCGTGGTGGTGAATATCGAATCGACGGTGGCGGCCATCGAGCGAGCGGTACAGGAGGTTGAGTTGATGGCGGGTTGCCAGATTCACTCGGTCTATGCGGGCATTGCCGGCAATCATATTCGCAGTCTCAACTCCCATGGCATCGTCGCCATCCGCGATCGCGAGGTGCACCGCCTCGATGTCGAGCGGGTGATCGATGCCGCAAGGGCGGTGGCTATTCCGGCCGATCAGGAAATTCTCCATGTCTTGCCACAGGAATACATCATCGATAATCAGGAGGGAGTGCGCGAACCCCTGGGCATGTCGGGTGTGCGTTTGGAGGCCAAGGTGCACCTGGTCACCGGTGCTGCCAATGCAGCGCAAAACATCAAGAAATGCATCCGCCGCTGTGGTTTGGAAGTGGATGACGTCATTCTCGAGCAGTTGGCCTCGAGTTACTCGGTGCTCACCGAAGATGAAAAGCAGCTCGGTGTGTGCATGGTCGACCTGGGTGGTGGCACCACCGATATTGCCATCTTTACCGACGGTGCGATTCGTCACACCGGGGTGATTCCCATCGCCGGTGATCAGGTCACCAATGACATTGCTATGGCCCTGCGCACGCCCACCGCCCATGCGGAGGAGTTAAAAATTAAATACGCCTGTGCCCTGGCAAAGTTGGCGCGGCCGGAGGAAACCATCAAGGTGCCCAGCGTCGGCGATCGCCCGCCGCGGGATCTTTCCCGTCAGGCATTGGCGGAAGTAGTGGAACCTCGCTACGACGAATTATTTACCTTGGTGCAGGCCGAGTTGCGCCGCAGTGGCTATGAGGAACTGATAGCGGCGGGCATTGTCTTGACCGGGGGCACGGCAAAAATGGAGGGCGCGGTGGAGTTGGCTGAGGAAATATTCCACATGCCGGTGCGACTCGGTTGCCCGCAAAATATTCAAGGTCTGAGCGATATCGTCAATAACCCGATTTATGCAACGGGTGTTGGCCTACTGCTCTATGGCCTGGAGCAGCAGCGTGAAGGTGGTAAGGCACAGCAAAGTGAGCAGGGTGAAGGTTTTATGGCGCGCATTAAAGCGTGGTTAAAAGAGCATTTTTGATTTTTTTGAATAGACGGGTAGTCAAACAACAACGTTAATTGAGGGGTAAAGTAATGTTTGAAATTGTGGATAGCATGCCTGATACGGCAGAAATAAAGGTCATCGGTGTCGGTGGTGGTGGTGGCAACGCGGTGCGGCACATGATCGATAGTCAGGTTGAAGGCGTCGAGTTCATCTGTGCCAATACCGATTCCCAGGCCTTAAAGGACCTGCCCGATGCCACTTTGTTACAGCTGGGCAATGGCATTACCAAGGGCCTGGGTGCCGGTGCCAATCCTGAAATCGGTCGTCAGGCGGCGATTGAGGATAGAGATCGTATCGCCGAGGTGCTCGAGGGTGCCGACATGGTGTTTATCACCGCTGGTATGGGTGGTGGCACCGGTACGGGGGCGGCACCAGTGGTTGCCGATATCGCCAAAGAGCTGGGCATACTCACCGTTGCAGTGGTGACGCGGCCCTTCCCCTTTGAGGGGCGCAAGCGTATGGCGATCGCTACTGAAGGTGTCAAAATGCTCAAGGACAAGGTGGATTCATTGATCACCGTGCCCAATGAAAAACTCTTGTCGGTATTGGGTAAAGATACCACCTTGCTCGATGCCTTTAAGGCGGCCAATGACGTACTGCTGGGTGCGGTGCAGGGTATTGCCGATCTGATTATTCGACCGGGCATGATCAATGTCGATTTCGCGGATGTGCGCACGGTGATGTCGGAAATGGGTATGGCGATGATGGGTTCGGGTATCGCCAGTGGCGAAAATCGCGCTCGAGAAGCAGCGGAAGCAGCCGTGCACAGCCCCTTGCTGGAAGATATCGATCTGCGTGGTGCGCGCGGTATTTTGGTCAATATCACCGCCGGGCCCAACCTGTCCCTGGGTGAGTTTTCCGATGTTGGTGACACCGTTGAGGAGTTTGCCTCCGACCAGGCCACTGTGGTTGTGGGTACGGTTATCGATGAGGAAATGGGTGACGAGCTGCGTGTCACCGTGGTAGCTACCGGCCTCGGTCGTGCGGAAGAAATCAGTCGACCGGTGCCCGCTAAGGTAATCGATAACACCCTGAAAACCAATGGTGAAATTGACTACGGCCAGCTTGATCGGCCAACAATTACTCGCACCGGTGGCCGTGCTGCCATGCGCGGTGGTGTTGCGGCCAGTGCCGTAGCTGCTGAGCCTCAGGGCGAAGCGCTGGCCAAGGTGGCGGCGCACCAGGAAGCGGATATGGATTACCTGGATATTCCGGCCTTCTTGCGACGTCAGGCTGACTAAAGCTAATTGCCGCAAGAGTGAGTGTCGGTTTTGACCCCGCATACCCCTCTGCGGGGTTGGGGCCGACAAAATGGGTAGAGCAAAGCCAGTGGTTTTGCTACTATCCCGCGATTATGGCCGGGGGACTTAAGCAGTGATACGACAGCGTACCTTAAACAATACCATTCGTGCGACCGGCGTTGGTTTGCACACCGGGGAGAAGGTCTATCTGACTTTAAAACCGGCAGCCATTGATAGTGGTATTGTGTTTCGTCGCACCGATCTTGACCCGGTGGTTGAAATTGAAGCCAAGGCGGTGAATGTCGGCGATACCACCCTATCGACATCTCTGGTGAATGGCGATGTGCGGGTCTCGACGGTGGAGCATCTTTTGTCTGCAATGGCAGGCCTGGGCATCGATAATGCGATTATCGATGTCACCGCCCCCGAAGTGCCCATTATGGATGGCAGTGCCGGACCCTTCGTCTTTCTGATCCAGTCGGCGGGTATTATTGAACAGGATGCGCCGAAGAAGTTTATTCGCATCAAAAAACTGGTGGAAGTTAGCCAGGATGATAAAACAGCTTCTTTTAAGCCCTTTGATGGTTTCAAAGTCACCTTTACCATACATTTTGACCACCCCGCGTTTAAAGATCGCAATAAGGAAGTCACGGTCGATTTTTCCAGTACTTCCTTTGTTAAAGAAGTCAGCCGGGCTCGCACCTTTGGTTTTATGCACGAGTTTGAATATTTGCGATCACAGGGCCTGGCCCGCGGTGCCAGTATGGATAACGCCATTGCCGTGGACGACGATCAAGTGCTGAATGAGGACGGCCTGCGCTACGAGGATGAGTTTGTTAAACACAAGGTTCTCGATGCCATTGGTGATCTATACTTGCTGGGCAATAGCTTGATTGGTGAGTTCAATGCCTTCAAGTCGGGGCACGCCCTGAACAATATGTTGTTGCGTGAACTGCTCGCACAAAAGGACGCATGGGAAGTGGTAACTTTCGAACAGAACGAGCAGGACGCCCCGATCTCCTATTCCAAACCCGCAGTTGCCGCTGTATAAACATTTCTTATGCCGATGGCGCAGGAAGGGGAGAGTGCAGACTGTCGTTCCTATGGAATAGGGGCCGTGTTAGCCCGTTCATCAAAGACTGGTAGTAACGTGCGCATATGAAAATTATTTTTCTCAGTTCCCGCCAGGGTAAATCCCTCACCCTGACGCTGAATGCCTGGGCCAAAGTGGCCCTCTCCCTGTGTGTGCTCGGTGTGCCCCTGGGCGCCGGTCTGGTGATTGGCGTTAAAAGTGATCGCGGTGATGCCTCGCTGAGGGCAGCACTGGCTGCGGTACAGGTTGAGTTAGATTTACAGCACGAAGAGCTTCAGCTCGGCGTTGTCAATGCCGACAAAAAAATTGCCGCCTACTCGCAAAAGCTAGCTGAAATCCAGGCGCGCATGGTGCGCATGGATGCTCTCGGAGAGCGCATTACCGATATTGCCGGTCTCGATAAGGGTGAGTTTAACTTTAGCCATACACCGGCCATCGGTGGCCCCTTGGAGAGGGATGTTGGCGCAGGCAAGGTTCCGGCCGGTGTGGATAGTATCGTCACTGAGACTGCTGGTCTGCGTATGGCGGAACCCGAGGTGAGCAAGGTCATCTCCCTCGATTTACAGGATCTGTTTGCCGAGCTTGAAGCGCGCATGGATAATCGCGAACAGCAGCTCGACTTATTACGCGTAATGATTGTAGACCGTGATCTCAAACGCGAGAATACAATTTCCGGTAGACCCATTGCCAAGGGCTGGATGTCCTCGCGCTACGGCAGGAGAACGGACCCCTTTAATGGCCGCAAGGCCTGGCACCTGGGAGTCGATTTTGCCGGCAAAGAAGGCTCGGATGTGCTTGCCGTTGCCTCCGGTATTGTCACCCGCTCCGAGCCCTATAAGGGCTATGGTCGCCTCGTTGAGATTGATCACGGTGAAGGCTATGTCACCCGCTATGGCCATAATAAAAGCAATCTGATCAAGGTCGGTGACCTGGTGAAAAAAGGTCAGGTCATCGCCAAAATGGGTAGCACCGGGCGCTCCACCGGCCCCCATGTTCACTTTGAAGTCTATAAAAATGGTCGCAATGTCGACCCCGCAAGCTATATCCGCCGCACCGTCCGTTAAGCCCCCTTCTTTTTTCTGCAGTTCCTCGTTTTCGCTGCTGCGCCTCTATAAGATAGGCGCGGTATCTGGTTTTCAGTGTTAGTCAATTACAGGGTTTGACGATTGCCATGGTTGGTAAATTATTCAAGAAAGTATTCGGTACTAAAAATGACCGAGAGCTGAAGAGCTTACGTAAAATTGTAGAAAAAATTAATCAGCACGAGAACGCTTTTAAAGAACTCAGTGATGAGCAATTGCGCAATAAAACCGCGGAGTTTAAGGAACGTCTTGGCGCGGGGGAAAGCCTGGATCAATTGCTGCCAGAGGCCTTTTCTGCGGTGCGTGAGGCGGCAGATCGCAGCCTCGGTATGCGCCACTTCGACACGCAAATGATCGGTGGCATGGTCTTGCATGAGGGCAAAATTGCCGAAATGCGCACCGGCGAGGGCAAGACTTTGGTGGCGACCCTGCCCGCCTATCTCAATGCTCTGACCGGAGAAGGTGTCTATCTCGTCACCGTCAACGATTATCTGGCACGGCGCGATGCTAGCTGGATGAGCCCTGTTTATCTGACCCTGGGTATGACTGTCGGCATCGTACAATCCCACGCGGTGGGATCTGAGAGCTCCTTTCTTCTCGAGGGCGAGGGTGAAAAAGGAGTTAGCCGACAGGAAGCCTACGCAGCGGATATCACCTACGGCACCAACAACGAGTTTGGCTTTGACTACCTGCGCGACAATATGGTGCTGCGTGTGGAGCAGAAATCTCAACGTGGTCTGGCCTATGCCATTGTCGATGAGGTCGACTCTATTCTTATCGATGAGGCACGCACACCGCTGATTATTTCCGGGCAGGCCCAGGATAGTTCCGAGCTCTATAAAAAAGTGAATAAGCTGGTACAAGGCTTAACTCTACAGCCCGATAATATCGACAGCGGTGAAGAGGGCGCTTCAGATACCAGTGATGAAGAGGAGTTTGAGCCCGAAGGCGATTTTAGCGTCGATGAGAAGGTGCGCCAGGTCGAACTCACCGAAATAGGTCATGAGAAAGTAGAGGATCTACTACTCAGCGAAGGCTTACTGGAAGAGGGTTCAAGCCTTTACCAGGCCGTTAATCTGGGTTTGTTACACCACGTCCACGGAGCCCTGCGCGCCCAGCATATGTTCCACAAGGATGTTGAATACATCGTACAACAGGGCGAAGTCGTGTTGATCGACGAGCACACCGGGCGCACCATGCCGGGCCGGCGTTTGTCCGAGGGCCTGCACCAGGCCATTGAGGCGAAGGAGGGGGTGACGATTCAAAGTGAGAGTCAGACCCTCGCTTCAACCACCTTTCAGAATTACTTCCGCCTCTTCGGCAAGCTGGCGGGAATGACCGGCACGGCCGATACCGAGGCCTTTGAGTTCCATCAAATTTATGGTCTGCCCGTGGTGGTGATCCCCACCAATATGCCGGTGGCTCGGGACGATTTGAACGATCTGATTTTCCTCACCCAGGGTGAAAAGTTCAATGCCGTGGTGGGGGATGTGCGTGACTGTATCGACAAGGGTGCTCCGGTATTGGTGGGTACGGCGTCGATTGAAACCTCCGAATTGTTGTCGACCTTGCTCAATAAAGAAAAAATTGACCACCAGGTATTGAACGCCAAGTTTCACGAAAAGGAAGCCCAAATCGTTGCCCAGGCCGGTCTGCCCGCCAGGGTGACCATCGCCACCAATATGGCGGGGCGAGGTACGGATATTGTGCTCGGCGGCAATTTGGAGGTCGAGCTCGCCGCTTTGCAAGACCCCAGTGATGAGCTGATAGCAACGACCAGGGCGGAATGGCAGAAGCGCCACGACCAGGTGATCGAGGCGGGGGGCTTGCACATTCTCTCTACCGAGCGCCACGAGTCGCGGCGCATCGATAACCAGTTGCGCGGTCGTGCCGGGCGTCAGGGTGACCCTGGGGTATCGCGCTTTTATTTGTCCCTTGAAGACAGCTTGATGCGCCTGTTCGCCTCTGAGCGGGTGAAGAATATGATGCGCGCCATCGGCATGGAGCAGGGTGAGGCCATCGAGCATCGCATGGTGACCAGTGCTATTGAGCGAGCTCAGCGCAAGGTCGAGGGCCATAACTTCGATATGCGTAAACAGCTATTGGAATACGATGATGTTGCCAACGATCAACGCCAGGTCATCTATGAGCAGCGCAATGATCTTCTGGCCTCTGAAAGCATTAACGAAATTATCGCTGCGGTGCAGCACGACGTGGTGAGCCAGGTGGTGGAAAATTCCATTCCCGCGCAAAGCCTGCCCGAACAATGGAATATTGAGGGCCTGGAGCAGGACCTGTTCAGCGAATTCAATATCCAACTACCGTTGCAAGAATGGCTGGATGAAGATAAGCGCCTCAATGAGGAGGGCTTGAAGGGCAAGATTATTGCCGCCACAGATGCATCCTATCAACAGCGTTGTGAGCGTATCGGTGAAGATATTCACACGGTTGAACGGCAGGTCATGCTGCAGGTACTCGACAACCTCTGGAAGGAGCACCTGGCGAATATTGACTACTTGCGCCAGGGCATTGGTTTGCGGGCCTATGCTCAGAAGAACCCAAAGCAGGAATATAAGCGCGAGTCTTTTGAGTTGTTTCAGGAGATGCTAGAAAATATCAAGCTTGAAACCGTGCGTTTTCTCAGCCGTGTCGAAATTCGTCGCGAAGATGAAGCCGCCGAGCTGGAGCGCCAGCGCCAGGAGGCCTTCAATCAGCAGCAGATGGAATTCAACCATGAGCAGAGCCAATCTGCTCTGGCGGAAGAAGAACCCATGGCAGAGTTTGATGCCTTGCCGGAACAGCCCTTTGTACGCAGTGGTGAAAAAGTCGGTAGGAATGCCCCTTGTCCCTGTGGCTCGGGTAAAAAATTCAAGCAGTGTCACGGTAAGTTGAATTGAGCCAGTTTGCTCAATACTAAAAATCTAAAGGTGGTTGAACGATGGCGGTAGGGTCTGGCGAGTTGCCAAAAATGTTTCCGGTACAAGGCTTTCAGCTGGCCACCGGCTGTGCCGGGATTAAAGTTCCTGGGCGCCGGGATCTGGTCATCATGGCTCTGGCTGAGGGCGCTGAAATCGCGACGGTTTTTACCCGCAACGCCTTTTGTGCTGCCCCGGTACAATTGGCAAAAAAGCATGGCGCGGATTCTAGTCAGAGTGGTAAGGGTGTACGTTATTTATTGACCAATACCGGCAATGCCAATGCCGGTACCGGCGAGCAGGGCTTGAAGGATGCTCTGCAAACCTGTGCTTCACTGGCGGCTATCGCCGCAGTGGATGTTGAGCAAGTATTGCCTTTTTCGACCGGGGTTATTGGTGAGCCCTTGCCAATTGAGCCTATTTTGGCAGCACTGCCCACGACTTTTTCTACCCTGGATGAAAA
This sequence comes from Gammaproteobacteria bacterium 54_18_T64, assembly GCA_002162825.1. Lineage (GTDB taxonomy): Bacteria > Pseudomonadota > Gammaproteobacteria > Pseudomonadales > Porticoccaceae > Reddybacter. Next base: position 20,875 of record MAAU01000085.1, on the reverse strand, counting down.
TGCCTGGGCCGCCGCGGCAGAGGGCATACTCACCACTGATACGCGCGCCAAAGGCGCCAGTCGCCAGATTGAAATCGATGGTGAGACGGTCACCGTTACCGGCATCGCCAAGGGCGCGGGTATGATCCGCCCCGATATGGCGACCATGCTGGCCTATGTGGCGACCGATGCCGTCTGTGCACCTCAGGATCTACAGCAGATTCTTAATGGTGCGGTCAATAAATCTTTTAACCGCATTACTGTCGACGGTGATACCTCGACTAATGATTCCCTGGTGCTCGTAGCGACGGGACAGGTGGATGTAGAACCGATTCATAGCAAGGATGGAGCCCGTTTTGTTGAGGCCATAGAACAGGTGTGTATCGAACTCGCCCAGGCCATCGTCCGCGATGGTGAAGGCGCGACCAAATTTGTCAGCGTGGAGGTGGCCGGTGGTGCCAGCGTTGCGGAGTGCCTGCAGGTGGCCTATACCGTCGCCGACTCGCCATTGGTGAAAACGGCTCTTTTTGCCAGTGACCCCAACTGGGGACGTATTCTTGCGGCCATCGGCCGTGCTGGTGTTGATGGCCTCGATGTCGAAAAAATAAAGGTTTGGCTGGATGATGTGCTGATCGCCGAGGGTGGCGGGCGAGCGCTGAGCTATACCGAACAGGCCGGCCAGCAGGTAATGGATCAAGAAGAACTGACGATTCGTATCGAACTGGCGCGTGGCGATATCGTTGAAACGGTGTGGACCACCGACCTGTCCTACGATTACATCCGCATTAATGCCGAATACCGTACTTAAGTTACTGCCATGAGTGAAATTACTGAGCGCATCCATGTGGTTGCCGGTGTCATTTATGACAGTACCGGTAAGCAGGTGTTAATTGCTAAGCGCCCCAAGCACTTACACCAGGGTGGACTCTGGGAGTTTCCCGGTGGCAAGGTGGATTGTGCTGAAAACCCCGAGCAGGCGCTAAAAAGGGAATTACAGGAAGAGCTGGCGATAGAGGTGGATAGTTGTACGCCCTTTTTACTCACCGAGCACGACTATAAAGACAAATTGATCGTACTCGATGTCTGGGCCGTCCACAGCTTTTCAGGCCAACCTAAGGGCAATGAGGGGCAGCGTATTGCCTGGGTTGATATCAGCGCCTTGACTCACCATCAATTCCCCGCTGCCAATTATGCGGTACTGGAAAAGCTCGTTGCGGGTTTAAAGTAAGGCCCCTACAAAAGCGAGTACTTAATAGACGCTAATCGTTTGGGAGCCTCTGATTAAGCCTGGACGAAGTAGATGGCGAGATAAAATCTTTAGATTCACCAACTGTAGGCGCTTTAGGCGAAGCTTTACAACGAAGAAGCTGGATTTTCTAGCCGCTAAATACGAGTTCATGGCTTGTTCAGGGGCTCCTTGGCTTCAATCGCCCTGCCATTCGTCGTCATCAGACATCAGCACCGCACCGGCAATGGTGTTTTTCTCAGTCGCCCACTCGCCAAAATCCAGTTGCTGACAGCGTTTTGAGCAAAAGGGTCGGTGCGGATAGCGCTCATTCCAGTGCACCGGTTTTTTACACTGAGGGCACTGTAAAACGATATTACTAGCGGGTTTTGTATTAGCTACTTGATCAGGCATTTTACACCGAGCCCTGTTTGCCAAGACTCGCGGCGATTTCAAGGTATTGTTGGTGGAGTGTTGCGACGGCACCCTTTAGCTCTACCAATGTGCCGCTATTGTCGATCACGTCATCGGCACGGGCTAGTCGATCCTCGCGGGGTAGCTGGGCGGCAATAATGGCCTCGATTTGTTCACGGGTGTTGTCGTCCCGGGCTGTCGCGCGCTCAATCTGTAATTCTTTGCTGACATCGACCACCAGAGCGCGCTGGGTTGACTTACGTTGTTCGGTTTCGAGCAGTAGAGGTGATTCCAAAATGGCGTAGGCACTGGTGGCAGAGGCCAGCTCGGTCGCTATCCACTCGCCAATGGCCGGGTGCAGTAGCCGCTCGAGCCAGTGTCGTTGTTGCTCATCGTTAAAGACAATATTACGCAGAGCGGCTCTATCCATGGTGCCATCGGCCTGTAGCACTGTGTCGCCAAAGTGCTCGGCAATAGCCTGCAGTGCCGGCATGCCGGGTTCGACCACTTTGCGGGCGGCAATATCGGCATCGACCACCTTAATACCGTAGGTCTTGAAGCAGTCCGCGACAGCGCTTTTTCCACTGCCGATACCACCGGTGAGTCCGAGTACAAACATAGCCTGAAATTCACTGTAAAAGATTTGCTGTAGATTATAGAGGACGGGGCTTGGATTCATAGCCCGGTTTTCAGGGCTATAGTTTGTTCTGAGGAAAGTGAGTGCCTAGAGGAACTGTAGGTAGCCCTCGGTAATTTCTTCACCGGCTACCAGGGCAATCCAGCCCGCGATTGCGAGGTAAGGGCCGAAGGCAATTTGCGCCTGCCGTTCTCGCCCGTAGAGCAAAATACCGATGGTGCCGATTAAAGCACCCACCGCGGAGGACAGCAAAATAATCATCGGCAGTTGTTGCCAACCTAGCCAGGCTCCCAGCGCAGCGAGGAGTTTGAAGTCACCGTGACCCATGCCCTCCTTGCCGGTAATGAGCTTAAAAGCCCAGTACACGCTCCACAGTATTAAGTAGCCAGCAGCGGCACCGGCGACGGCATCTGCTAATGGTACAAAAGTGCCCGATATATTGACCAGCAAGCCCAACCATAGCAGCGGCAGGGTAAGGCTGTCGGGCAGTAATTGATGGTTAACATCAATACCCGTCAAGGCGACTAACACCCAGGTAAAGAGTACCGCCAAGGCAGCTTGAGCCGTAAAGCCGAAGTGATAAACCACGGCAAGCGTTAACAGGCCGCAAATTAACTCAACGGCGGGGTATTGCAGCGATATGGGTTCGGCGCAGCTTTTACAGCGCCCTTTCAGCAAGAGGTAGCCAATAATGGGAATGTTGTGCCAGGGCTTGATAAGAGTCTCACAACTCGGGCAGCGTGAGGGGGGGTAAACCAGACTAAATTTTTTACTCTCTGCGGGGGGCTCTTGACCGAGAAAGTCCATCGCGTCGTGTCGCCAGCTATTTTTCAGTTGTAAGGGCAGGCGGTAAATCACCACATTTAAAAAACTGCCGACTACCAGGCCGAGAATCAAACTGAGGGGGAGGATTAATTCTAGGGGGTAGATACTAATAGTTTGGATCATGTTGAAGCTGGTTTTCTCTTTTATTGATTGGTGGGCCGATAGGGCAGAGCAAAGTCGTTGACTAGCCGACCACATTACCTAGCTGGAAGATGGGCAGATACATAGCGATTAGTAGGCCGCCAACTAAGACGCCAAGTACCGCCATAATCATTGGTTCGAGCAGGGCGGTGAGGTTGTCGACGGCATTATCCACGGCCTCCTCGTAGTGATCGGCAGCCTTTTCCATCATCTCGTCCAGTGACCCAGACTCTTCGCCAATGGATGTCAGCTGTAAGAGCATGACGGGAAATAAGTCGGTAGCCTTCAGGGCCGTGTGTATTGTCAATCCAGTGGTGACATCGGCCTGTACTTGTAAAATGGCATCGCGGTATACCGCATTACCTGATGCGCCAGCAACGGACCCAAGTGCTTCAACTAAAGGTACGCCTGCGGCAAAGGTGGTAGCTAAGGTGCGTGCATAGCGGGCGATAACGGCGTTGTTAAGAATTGGCCCCACTGCGGGGAGCTTGAGCATGGCTTTATCGACGGCATCGGAGAACTTTGGCGAGCGAAGCCTTGCTGTTTTAAAGGCGTAGCCAATAGCAATTAATGTGGCGAGAATGACAAACCACCATTTTTGAGCGAAATCAGAAAGGCCGACTACAAAAAGAGTAAAGGCAGGCAGGTCTGCACCAAAGCCGGTAAAGACGTCCGCAAACACAGGGACTACTTTAATTAATAGAATGGCTGTAACGATAATCGCGACAATAATGACCGCGATAGGATAGGTCATGGCCTTTTTTATTTTTCGTTTGAGCTGTTCACTTTTTTCTTTGTAGGTTGCCACTCTGTCAAGTAATGTATCTAGAGAGCCAGAATTTTCCCCGGCCTCGATCAGGCTGCAAAATAGGTTGTCGAAGTGCTGTGGAAACTTGCGCAGGGCGAACGCAAAACTATTGCCGGCGGCGACATCGGCATGGAGGTCGTCTATCAACTTTTTCATATTGGGGTTTTCAGCACCGTCCGAGACGATTTCAAAACTTTGTACCAGGGGCACTCCGGCCTTCATCATGGTGGCCATTTGTCGGCTAAAAGTGGCGATATCCCCCGGCTTGATTGGCTTGCCGCTACCAAACAGATCCTTGGGCTTTTTACGAACCGATTTTGCAATAATTCCCTGTTGGCGTAACTGGGCCTTGACTAGGCTGGGGTTGCTACCCCGCATCTCCCCTTTTATTTGGCGGCCATCTTTACTCTTGCCCTTATAAACATAGATTTGCGCTGTGGGGCTTACCGTTGCCATGCTTTAGTCTCGTGTGATTCGGTTGCACTCTTCTAGACTAATGATACCTTCTGCGGTTTTCTTTAATGCCGACTGGCGCAAGGTTCTAAAGCCCTCCCTTTTGGCCTGTTCGCCAATTTCCAGGGAATTGCCGCCCTCCATAATGAGTTTTGATATTGCGGGCGATACCTCAAGCACTTCATAAATACCCACCCGCCCTTTATAACCATTAGCGCATTTGTTACAGCCAACGGCCTGGTGGAGTTCGACTTCGTCCAATGGAATACTCAGGTTTTCAAAGCCCTCTTCGACGAGGATGTTTTCTGGAATATCTCCGGCAGGTACCTTACAAAATTTACAGAGCCGTCGTGCCAGGCGCTGAGCAATAATCAAGCTGACCGATGTCGCCACGTTAAAGGCCGGTACGCCCATATTAAGTAAGCGGGTCAATGTTTCGGGTGCACTGTTGGTGTGCAGGGTCGATAGCACCAGGTGGCCGGTTTGAGCCGCCTTGATGGATATTTCAGCGGTTTCCAGGTCGCGAATCTCACCGACCATAATAATATCCGGATCCTGACGCAAAAAGGCTCGCAGGGCCTCGGAGAAAGTTAGCCCTACTTTGGCATTCATGCCGACCTGATTGATGCCTTCGAGGTTGATTTCAATGGGATCTTCCGCCGTCGACAGATTGCGCTCCGGTGTATTGAGAATATTTAACCCGGTATACAGGGACACGGTTTTCCCCGAGCCGGTTGGCCCAGTCACGAGAATCATACCCTGGGGTTGATTCAGGTTGCGAAGGTAGGCTTCTTTTTGATCCTCTTCATACCCCAGGGCATCGATGCCTAGCTGGGCACTGGTGGGGTCGAGAATACGCAGTACAATTTTTTCACCGTACTGGGTGGGCAAGCTGTTGACGCGAAAGTCGATGGCTCGCCGCTCCGACAGGCGCATTTTAATGCGGCCATCCTGCGGCATGCGCCGCTCGGAAATATCCATGCGCGACATCACCTTTAGTCGCGCGGCAAGGCGAGTGCTGAGGTTTACCGGTGGCTTGGCGACCTCTTCAAGAATGCCGTCGGTGCGAAAGCGCACCCGGTAGCTCATTTCATAGGGTTCAAAGTGGATGTCGGATGAGCCACGCTTGATAGCGTCGAGCAGTAGTTTGTTGACAAAGCGTACGATGGGCGCGTCGTCCTCATCCGCGGTTATGGCCTGGTTATCGCCGCCTCCTGTGACATCAACTTCAATGGAGTCGAGCTGGGCATCCTCCAGAGTGCCAAGAGTGGCGCCAATATCCTCTTCATTTTCATGGATATAAGTTTCCAGGGCGGTTTTTAATTTATCGTACTCAACAACGATGGTTTCTACAGAGGTGCCGACCTGAAAACGGATATCATTTATCGTGTGATGGTTGGTGGGGTCGACCACGCCAATCTGCAGGCGGTTTGCACGCAGTGAAAGAGGCAATGCCAGGTGCTTTTGTAAGAGTTTGGTATCGACGATTTTTTTCGGGCAGCTGTCGATGTCGAGGCAGTTAAGGTCGAACAGGGGCACACCAAACTCCTGAGCTGTAGTGCTGGCGACTTGGTAAGCGCTGAGGATTTGCTGTTCGACCAGGTATTGTGCCAGCGGCACATTGGCCTGAGTGGCGGCGTTGCTGGCCTCAATTGCGGCCGTTTCATCGAGTAGGGCGTCATTGACCAGGCGCTTGGGGAGACCGTGCAGGGCTTTATTACTGGCATTCATTGCGGGCTTGTGGCCTTTTATGGGTGAGGCTGGCTTATATAGAGGGGCGAGTTATTCCTTTGATCTTTGGAGTTTATGGTAAAACCTTGGTTTTACAAGTGGGTAGCTCGCGTTTTTCGGTTAGGAAGGGAGCAGGTCTCACAATGGCCGCGTGGTTTTTGGTGCAATAGCACTGGATAAAAAATTCAGCAGTCGCTGACATTTTTTGTCAGCGACTGCTGTTTGTTGTCACCATGAAGGGATGAATGATTTGCTTTAAGTGCTTGTTTTTTAGATAACATATTGAAATTTAAAGAAAAATAAAACTTGGCACGGCATATGTATTAACCATGGGGAGTAAAGCGTTCCCCTAAATTTTTAATGTCTAATCTAGGAGTTACACCATGAAAAAACAAGCCAATCAACAAGGTTTTACACTCATCGAACTGATGATCGTGATTGCGATTATCGGTATTTTGGCAGCGGTAGCGTTACCGGCCTATCAAGATTATGTCAATCGGGCGAAGGCGTCAGAAATAGTATTGGCTGCTAGTGGTGCTCGCACCTGCGTTTCGGAAATTAATCAAGGTTCACCTGATAGGACAGCGGCTGATTTCACAACTTGTGGTGATGGGTTCATCCCAACACAGTATGTGTCTGCCATGACGGTTGGTGCTACAGGCATCATTACAGCGGTAGGAGATGGAGATGTTGCGGGATTATCAATAACACTAACTCCAGCACCTTTAGCTAGTGTGGCTGTTATTGAAGGCTGGACGTGTGCAGCTGTTGGGACTACAGAATGGGCTCCTGGTTCATGCAGATAAGTGGAGAAATGGGGTTGTATTCGAATTGAACCAGAAAAAGAAATGGGGTCAGACTCGATTTAATTAAGCTCACCCCGTTTTATCTAAGAAGCCCTGGCTAACGCCGGGGCTTCTTTTATGGGATTAAGAATTGGGGCGAAAGAAATGGGGTCAGACTAGATTTAATTACGTCTAAAATGGGTTAAAGGGGACGTTACCCTTTAGGGTTAAAGGGGACGTTACCCTTTAAATCTACCATGCGATAGGAAGTTCTTTATGCCAAGAGTAGCCAGAAACGTATTCGCTGGTATCCCGCATCACATTACGCAGCGGGGTAACCGGCGTGAAGATGTCTTTTTTGAAGATGGTGATCGGTCTGTTTACCTAGAGTGGCTGGCGCATTATTGCCAGAAATTCGATGTGGATGTGCTGGCGTATTGTCTGATGACAAACCATGTCCATTTGGTGCTAACACCTCATGATGAAGATGGCCTGCAGAATGTATTGAAGCCTCTTCATATGCGTTATGCGCAACATATCAACAAAGCAAAAAGTTGGCGCGGGCATTTATGGCAGGACCGCTTTTTTTCATCGGCATTGGACGATGCTTATACCTGTTCGGCGATTCGCTATGTGGAAAGAAATCCGGTCGAGGCAGGTATGTTGGCACAAGCTGAGGCCTACCCGTGGTCGAGTGCGGCTAGCCGTTGTGGTTTGAAGGTCTGCTCGTTTTTGGCGAAACCACCCCGGGCATTGCGCACATTGCCGGGCAGTGAGTGGGCGAGGTGGCTTGCGGTGCCAGAAGCAGAAGCAAACGTGGTGTTGTTACGAAGGCATGTTGAGAAAGGCCTGCCCTGCGGTGGCGAGGGCTTTCTTGCCGGACTTGAGGCCCTGGCTGGCAAGTCGCTCAGGTACAGGGCGCAAGGGCGGCCTAAAAAAGGGTAGCGTCCCCTTTAAAAGCGTCCCCTTTAAAAAGCGTTGACCCGAGAAAATAAAGCCCCAGTGTTCATTTTAACTGGGGCTTTATTTTGCCAGGAAGAGTTGGGGGCAGGCGAGCTCAGGCTAATACAGTACCTACCTTTCGAATTTATACCCATCACCATCGCTGATGATTTTACCCGCAGTCGGTGTCGCAAAATGGGTGCCCAAAATCAGCACCGGCCCATCGGCATAGTCCTGCATAAATTTAATGCGCGTCTGCTCGGCCCTATCGTGCTCGACATCACCGATATCCAGTAGGCCGGGTTTGGCCATTTGGCAGGGGTGGTGGAACATATCGCCGGTGATGATGGCTCGTTCCCCCTTTGAACTGATGTGAATACTGACGTGGCCGGGGGTGTGGCCGGGGGTGGGGATGAGGCTGATTTCCTCGTTGATGACGTGGTTAGACTCCACCAGGTCGGCCAGCCCAGCATCGAGGATGGGCAGTACGGCTTGCTCGCGACAGCCGGTGTCGAAGTGGTCCTCCTCGTCCATCCGGAATTTCCACTCGGTGGCGCCAAATAAATAGCGGGCATTGGGAAAGGTGGGTAGCCACTCGTTGCCGATCTTTTGGGTATTCCAGCCCACATGGTCGAAGTGCAAGTGGGTACACAGCACGCGGCCGATGTTTTCTGGGGCAAAGCCCAGGGCCGTCATGTTTTCGAGGAAGGACGTATTGAGGTTGTTCCACTCTTAAAATAGCGGTAGTTTTTTGCCATTGCCCGAGCAGGTGTCGACAATAATATTGAGCCCGCCGGAGCGAATTAGGAAAGCGTGAATACTAATCAGTAGTTGATCGTTAGCATCGATGAAATTGGATTTTAGCCAGCTGGCGTAGTGTGCCAGGGTTTCGGCAGGTGATTTAAGTACCACTTCAACCAGGCGGGTGATGGATGCAACACCAATTTGCCAACTGAGTTCTTCGTAATAGCGTTTGCCCACCTTAAGCTCCTGTATTTCTTATTATATTTATAAGTACAAGAGTTTAAGGTGCCACAAAGGCAGGCAAAAGTAGCTAGATGGGATTGCGCTCGATCAGCTGGCGCGAAATAATAATACGCTGCATTTCGTTGGTGCCCTCGCCAATAATCATTAGCGGTGCATCGCGGTAGAGGCGCTCGACATCGGCTTCACAGGAATAGCCGAAGGCACCGTGAATACGCAGGTTTTCGTCGGCATTTTTCGCCGCTGCCTCGGTGGCGAAGTACTTGGCCATGCCGGCTTCCATGTCGCAGCGCTCGCCGCTATCGAAGGCTTTGGCTGCCTGTTCTAAGAGTAGACGAGCCGCTTCGGTGCGGGTGGCCATTTCGCCGAGTTTCAGCTGGATGGCCTGGTGCTCGCAAATGGGCTTGCCAAAGGTCTTGCGTTGCTGAGCGTAGGCGGTGGCCTGTTTTAATGCGGCGGTGGCGACGCCGACACCACGGGCGGCTACGTTGATGCGACCCAGCTCGAGGCCGCCCACGGCATTGTAAAAGCCACGGCCTTCAACGCCGCCAATCAGACAGTCTTTATGTACGCGGTAGTTGTCGAAACTGATATCTGCGGTATCGATACCCTTATAGCCGAGTTTTTTCAGCTTTTTACTGACATTAAAGCCCTCGCCATTTTCGGCGATAAACATGCTCATCCCCTTGCGGGGTGGGGTGGCGTTGGGGTCGGTTTTCACCAGTAGGCCAATGACACTGCCTTCAATGGAGTTGGTGATCCAGGCTTTTGAGCCGTTGACCACATAATAGTCACCGTCTTTTTTGGCGGTACAGCGAATGCCCTGTAGATCGGTACCGGCGTCGGGTTCGGTGAGACCAATGCCACCGCGCAGCTCACCCGTGGCAAAGCGGGGCAGGTATTTCTGCTTTTGCTCTTCGGTGCCGAAGCTCTGTACGCAGCGCGCCATAATCAGGTGAGAGTTAAAAATGCCCGATAGGGACATCCACACCTCGGCCACGGCGGCAACGATTTTTGAATAGGTGGAGGCGCTGAGACCCAGGCCACCGTACTGCGGATCAATGGTGGCGCCAAATAGCCCCAGTTCCTTCATTTGCTCGACCATCGCGTGGGGGTATTCGTCGGCCTGTTCTAGATCGTGGGCATAGGGGGCGACATCGCGTTGCAACCAGCGGTTGACGCTGTCGAGGATGAGCGTTTCTTCTTCATTTGACATGGGGTTTCTCGCCTTGCAGATGTTGTGTGGGAGGCCAGAACTACCGTGAGCTCAGCTTATAGGTAGGAGGCGGGAGGGGTATTGCCGACATTGTTCGGGCCGCACCTGCAAACGCAGGAATGTGAACTTGGCCAGCAAACAGCTGGCCGTGCTGGAGCTAGTAGTTGGCTTTGTCGTCCACGGCGTGGCCGGTTTTGGGGATCAGCATGGAGCGTACGAAGTCCATAATGACTACGTCGTCCTGGTTTTTGCCCAGAGTTCTGACGGTGACAATGCCAGCGGTGGGGCGGCTTTTTGACTCGCGAATCTCCAACACTTCAGACTCGGCATAAATGGTGTCGCCGACAAAAACTGGCGCCGGCATTTTAATTTTGTCCCAGCCCAAATTGGCGATGGTTTTCTGGCTGACATCGGAGACGCTCATGCCGGCGACCATCGACAGGGTCATGGTGCTGTTGACCAGTATTTTGCCGAATTCGCTGTGCTTGGCGTATTCCTTGTCGAAATGCAGGGGGTGCTGGTTCATGGTGAGCAGGGTGAACCAGGTGTTGTCGGTTTCGGTAATGGTGCGGCCGGGGCGGTGCTCGTAAATGTCGCCGACCTTAAAGTCTTCCAGGTAGCGACCGTAAGATTCGCGATAGCGACCGGGTGCAATTTCAACGGAACTTGGCATGGGGCTTCTCCTTGGGTGGGGTAGCCCGCAACCTTAAGTGAGAGAGGGGCGGGCTGTCAATTTGCAGGCTTTATTTGAGTCTTGGAGAGCGGGGCCATGCGAAGATGCTTATTAACCATCACTGGTGTTTCAATCGGAATCGAGTTCTTCCCAGCGAGCATAGACTTCCTCGAGCTTGCTTGCGAGGGCGGTCATTTCATCGAGAGTGCTTTGTTGTGCCGCCTGTTCCTGGCTGTAGAAGTCGGCCTGGCCGATGATGGTTTCCAGCTCTGCCTGGCGGGTTTCCAGTTTCTCAATGAGTGCCGGTAGTGAGTCGAGCTCACGTTGGGCCTTGTAGGACAGTTTCTTTTTCACCACGACAGGTTTCTGTGTTGCGGCTTCGGAGGCATTTGTCGGTGCCGGTTCGCTACTCTTTGTTGGGCTGGATGTTTGGCTTTCGGCCTGTAGCTTGCCGCCCCGACCCACCCAGTCGCTGTAGCCGCCGACGTGTGCGCTGATCTTGCCCCGACCATCAAAGGTGAGAATCTGGGTCACGGTGTGATCCATAAATTCCCGGTCGTGGCTCACCAGTAGCACGGTGCCGTCAAAGTCGAGAAGGATTTCTTCGAGCAATTCGAGGGTTTCAATGTCGAGATCGTTGGTCGGTTCATCAAGCACCAGTATATTGGCGGGCTTGCTGAACAGCTTGGCCAAAATGGCGCGGTTTTGCTCGCCACCCGATAGCGCTTTACAGGGCAGACGCACCCGCTCGGGGCTGAATAAAAAGTCGCTTAAATAACTAATGGCGTGGCGGTCTTTACCATTGATGGTAATAAATTCCTGGCCACCGCAAACATTGTCGAGCAGGGTTTTTTCGGGGTCGAGCTGGTTTCTCAACTGGTCAAAGTAGGCGACTTCCATTTTGGTGCCGAGCTTGACCGTGCCCTCTTGGGGGATGAGTTCGCCGAGCAGGACTTTAAGCAGGGTCGATTTACCCGCGCCGTTGGCGCCGACAAATCCAATGCGATCTCCGCGTACCACTTTCAACGAGAGATTGTCGATCACCGGGTTGCCATTAAAGGCGTGACTGACATGCTCGAGTTCGGCGACGATTTTGCCCGAGGTTCCGCCCGTTTCGATGCGGAAGTCGGCCTTGCCCTGGCGACTGACGCGCTGGGAGTGTTCATCGCGCAGGCTTTTCAGGGCGCGAACCCGGCCTTCATTGCGGGTGCGTCGGGCCTTAATACCCTGGCGTATCCACACTTCTTCCTGGGCCAGTTTTTTGTCGAACAGGGCGTTAGCTCTTTCTTCTGCCGCCATTTGTTGTTCGCGATACACCAGGAAACCGTGGTAGTTGCCGCTCCAGGCGTGCAACGTGCCACGGTCCAGCTCGACGATTTCGTTGGCCACTTGTTGTAGAAAAGCACGGTCGTGGGTGACGAGTATTAGCGCACCGCGAAAATTCTTCAGCTGATTTTCGAGCCACTCAATGGCGAGGATGTCGAGATGGTTGGTCGGCTCATCGAGCAGCAGTATATCGGGGTCGGTGACCAGGGCCTTGGCCAGTGCCACGCGTTTGCGCCAGCCGCCGGAAAGCGACTTCATCAGTGCATCGGCGGGTAGTTCGAGCTGGCTGATAATGGTGTCGACCTTTTGTTGTAGCAGCCAGCCATCTTTGGCTTCTAGCTCGTGCTGCACGCGGGCCATGGTGTCCATGTCGCCATCGTTAATGCTGTGGTGATAGGCGGCGAGCAGGGCACCCACTTCTTCTAGGCCGCTGGCGACGACGTCGTAAACCGAGGATTCATCGGCATCGGGCAGGTCCTGCTCCAGCCAGGCGATCTTACAACCCGGGCGTAGCCAGTAGTCACCACTGTCGGCCTGAATGCGTTGGCCGAGCAGTTTTAGCAGGGTGGTTTTACCCTCGCCGTTGCGCCCCAGTAAGCCGATCTTCTGGTTTTTGTGCAGGGTCAGGTCGACTGTTTTAAGTAGGTCGCGGGTGCCGAAGTGCAGGCTGACATTGTCGAGTCGAAGTAGGGGCATGGTGGCCTTTATATAGTTGCTGAAGTTACCGTTAGCTCAACAGCGGCTTAAAGAATAAAGCGCGATAGGTCTTCATCGCTGGCCAGTGCGTCGAGGTGCTGGTCGACAAAGGCGGCATCGATTTCAATGGTTTTGCCATCGGCCGCCATGTCACCGGCTTCAAAGGAAACCTCTTCTAGCAAGCGTTCGAGCACGGTGTGCAGACGGCGCGCGCCGATATTCTCGGTGCGTTCATTGACCTCGGAGGCGATTTCAGCCAAACGCTGCACGCCCTCATCGCTAAAGTCCACACTCAAGCCCTCGGTGGCCAAAAGTTCGCGATATTGCTCGGTCAGCGAGGCCTTCGGCTCGGTGAGGATGCGCTTAAAATCGTCGGCGTTGAGGGAGTCCAGTTCTACGCGAATTGGCAGGCGGCCCTGTAATTCGGGAATCAGGTCGGAGGGTTTGGAAAAATGAAAGGCCCCGGAGGCGATAAACAGGATGTGGTCGGTCTTGATCATGCCGTACTTGGTCGACACGGTGCAGCCTTCAATCAGCGGCAGCAGGTCACGCTGTACACCCTCGCGGGAGACATCGCTGCCCGAGGTTTCGCCGCGCTTGGCGACCTTGTCGAGCTCGTCGATAAAGACAATGCCGTTTTGCTCGGCATTGGCAATGGCGCGGGTTTTGATGTCGTCTTCGTTGACCAGCTTGGCGGCTTCCTCTTCCGTCAGGTGTTTCAGGGCCTGGGCAACGGTGAGTTTGCGGGTCTTGGTTTTGCCGCCACCCATATTGGAGAACATGCTCTGCAGCTGGCTGGTCATCTCCTCCATGCCGGGGGGTGCCATAATCTCTACGTTGGGGGAGGCGGCGCTGAGGTCGATCTCAATCTCTTTGTCGTCGAGATCGCCCTCGCGTAGTTTTTTGCGAAAGAGTTGCCGGGTGCTGGAGTCCTCGCCCTCCGCCTTGGTCTCGTCGCCACGGGCCGGTGGCAATAATGCGTCGAGGATGCGCTCCTCGGCCTGGTCCTTGGCGCGCTGGTCGACCTTGGTGACTTCCTGCTCGCGCAGTAGCTTGACGGCCGTTTCGACCAGATCGCGGACAATGGACTCGACATCGCGACCGACGTAGCCCACTTCGGTGAACTTGGTGGCTTCAACCTTGATAAAAGGCGCGTTGGATAATTTCGCTAAACGGCGGGCAATTTCGGTCTTGCCGACGCCGGTGGGGCCTATCATCAATATATTCTTGGGGGTGACTTCATTGCGCAGCTCTTCATTGAGCTGCATGCGACGCCAGCGATTGCGCAGGGCGATGGCGACGGCGCGCTTGGCCTGATTTTGGCCGACGATGTGGCGGTCGAGCTCGTGGACGATTTCACGAGGGGTCATATTGGACATGGGCTGTTCCCTAAAATTGACTGCTTGGTATCGCTCGGGCCGAGACTCATGGTTCAGCCCTGCGCTTATACTATTCGGCCTTGTCAGCGACCACGCTGTCGAGCTCTTCAATGGTGCGATTGTGATTGGTATAGATGCAGATATCGCCGGCTATTTCCAAGCCTTTTTCGACGATGTCGCGGGCACTGAGATCGGTATTCTTGAGCAGTGCCATGGCCGCCGACTGGGCGAAGGGGCCTCCGGAGCCGATGGCGATTAGGTCGTCTTCGGGCTGAATCACATCACCGTTGCCGGTGATAATCAGCGAGGCATCTTTATTGGCGACGGCGAGTAGGGCTTCGAGGCGGCGCAGAATGCGGTCGGTGCGCCAGTCTTTGGCCAGCTCGACGGCGGCGCGCACGATATTGCCACGGTGTTCTTCCAGTTTGGCTTCAAAGCGCTCAAACAGGGTAAAGGCATCGGCGGTGCCGCCCGCGAAGCCGGCAATCACTTCGTCGTTGTACAGACGCCTGACCTTGCGCGCGTTACCTTTCATGATGGTATTGCCCAGCGATACCTGGCCATCGCCGCCGATAACGACTTTGCCGTTGCGTCGGACGGAGAGAATGGTGGTGCCTCGATATTGTTCCAATGGAATCTCCCAATTGTATGCCCAGCCCTATCTGGGGGCGAGGTGTGGCGAATTCAATGTCGATCAGTCCTTCATTTGACCGTTTTTTTTGGCTGCCAAGATCTGCACCCTTGGTGCTGGCTTGTCGCACCGTTACACTAGCGGCCTGCAAACGCGGCGGTCGCGACGCCGTTATAAAGACACCGCATAAAATAAACAGCTTGTTGCCGAGTGCGTGGTTTTTCGCCAAGCCGGTGGTCGGCAGCGGCTAATAAGCACCTGCCAGTAAGGATAGTCCATTGCGCGAAACCCAAACGCCGCCGCCAAAGCCCCGCCGAGGTTTGCTCGGTTCCAGCGCCATTGTCGGTGCCATGACTATGTTGTCGCGCATACTCGGGCTGATCCGCGACGTGGTGTTTGCTCGGGTGATTGGCGCGGATGGTTTTGCCGATGCCTTTTTCGTCGCCTTTAAAATCCCCAATTTTTTGCGTCGCCTGTTTGCCGAGGGGGCCTTTGCCCAGGCCTTTGTGCCGGTGCTTACCGAGTACCGCAACAAGGGCGGCCAGGCGGCAGTTAAGGAGTTGATTGATCGGGTGGCAGGTGCCCTGGGCTCGGTGCTGATTGTGCTTACGGTAGTGGCGGTGATTGCCGCCCCCATGCTCGCCGGGCTTTTCGCTCCGGGTTTTGTCGGCGATGCAACAAAGTTTCAGGCCACCACCGAGATGATTCGCGTGACCTTCCCCTATTTGCTGTTCATCTCTTTGACCGGTTTTGCCGGTGGCATCTTGAACAGTTACGACCGCTTTGCGGTGCCGGCTTTTACCCCGGTGTGGCTGAACCTGTGTTTGATTGGCGCCGCACTGGTGGCGGCTCCCTGGTTTGAGCGGCCGGTGTTTGCATTGGCCTGGGGGGTCTTTGCCGCAGGTATTATTCAGCTGCTCTTTCAAATCCCCTTCCTGGCCAATATTCATTTACTGCCCTCACCAAAAATCGACTGGCACTACCCCGGCGTTAAACAAATCCTCCGTTTAATGGCGCCGGCCATTTTTGGCGTCTCCGTGAGTCAGATCAATCTACTGCTCGACACCGTCATTGCCTCCTTTTTACCCACCGGCAGTGTGTCGTGGCTCTACTATTCAGACCGGCTGGCGGAGTTGCCCCTAGGTGTCTTCGGCGTAGCGGCAGCGACGGTTATTCTGCCCAGTCTCTCACGCCAGCACGGGGCCAAATCACCGGCAGAATTTAATGCCACCCTCGATTGGGCACTGCGTTTCGTGCTGTTGATTGCGGTGCCGGCCTCCATCGCCCTGATGTTGATTGCCGAACCGCTGCTCGCCGCCTTGTTTTACGACGGTAGCGCAATCGATCGGCGCGATATCGTTATGTCAGGCTTCAGCCTGCGCGCCTACGCTCTGGGGGTGGTGGCCTTTATGCTGATCAAGGTGCTGGCACCAGGCTATTTTGCCCGCCAGGATACCAAGACCCCGGTGAAGATTGGTCTGGTGGCGATGGCGGCGAATATGGTGATGAACCTAGTTTTCGTCCTGTTCTTACACCATTACTTTGCTCTCGGTCATGCCGGCCTGGCATTGGCGACATCCTGCGCAGCCTTTCTCAATGCGGCTTTACTGTTTCGCGGTTTGCGCCGCAGTGGTGTGTACCGTGCGCCCAGCGGCTGGGCTCGATTTGCCGGCATGTTGTTGCTGGCCAATGTCGCGATGGCGGGGGTTTTATACCTTTGCCTGAGCCAGTACGGCGATTGGTTTGCGATGAGCTTTTTGACTCGGGCGCTGACCGTGTTGGGCATTTGTGGTACCGGTTTTGTCGTTTACGCGGGGAGCCTTTTTGTCTGTGGTTTTCGCCTCAGCCAACTGCGCAGTCCGGCTAGGTAGTGTGTAGAGTGCGATGTTTATGGGTAGTGATATTGGCTGTCGCCTAACTTTCGTGCGGCAGGGCTGCCTTTCGGCGGCTGGGCTGGGTATAATTCCTCGTTTTGATGGGATGGGCTTTGGTAGTGGCAAATGGCGTGGTGGATTTCTTTGTTCGAGGTTTGCACAACCTGCGCGAGGAGCACCGTGGCTGCGTCGCCACTATAGGCTCCTTTGACGGCGTCCATCACGGCCATCAATCGATCATTGCCCAGATTAACGAGCGCGCCAAACACTACGGTTTACCCTCGGTGGTAATGATGTTTGAACCTCAGCCCCGGGAGTACTTTTCTCGGGAGCAGGCCCCGGCACGACTGATGCGCCTGCGTGAAAAGGTTGAGGCCTTGCTCGATGCGGGAGTCGATCGCGTCGTTTGCCTGCAGTTCAATCGCGCCATGCGCAGTCTCACCGCTCAGCAGTTCGTGGATGACTTATTGATTGGTGGTTTGGGTATTAAATGCCTGGTGATTGGCGATGACTTCCACTTTGGCTGCGACCGTAGGGGTGATTTCGCCATGCTCGAAAAAGTGGGAAGGGCCCACGATTTTGAGGTGATGGCGACCCAAACCGTGAAGGCGGATAGGGAGCGGGTTAGCAGTACCCGCATTCGCGCAGTTCTGGAGGCGGCGCGGTTTGACGAAGCCGAGGCTTTGCTGGGTCGACCCTTTCGCATTGCGGGTAAGGTTTGTTACGGGCAGCAGTTGGGCAGTAAATTGGGTATTCCCACCGCCAATGTGAACTTACACCGCTATCGAGCCCCCTTGAGTGGCGTTTTTGCCGTCGAGGTCTTACTGGATGGCGAGCGTATACGGGGCGTGGCCAATGTCGGTTTACGGCCCACCCTGGGTGATTTACTCAAGCCGGTGCTGGAAGTACATATGCTGGACTGGGCGGGCAATATTTATGGCCGGCGCATTGCCGTTGAGTTTAAGAAAAAGCTGCGCGACGAGCAAAAATTTACCACCCTTGATGAGTTGGTGATCAATATTAACCAGGACATCCAAACGGCTCGTGAATACTTCGCGGCTGCATCGAATTAAATCGCGAGCGTAGTTGTTTTACGTGGCGCTGAACCGAATTGAATGTGAGTAAAACCAGAGACTTATGAACGACTATAAAGCGACCTTGAACCTGCCGAAAACGGCCTTCCCGATGAAAGCCAATTTGGCCCAGCGCGAGCCGGGCATGTTGAAGAAGTGGCAGCAGAATGATCTTTACGGGGCTATTCGCAAGGCCCGTGCGGGGCGCGAGCAGTTCATCCTTCACGATGGCCCGCCCTACGCCAACGGTGATATTCATATTGGCCACGCGGTGAATAAAATTCTCAAGGATATTATCGTCAAGTCGCGCACGGTAATGGGCTACGACGCGCCTTACGTGCCCGGCTGGGATTGCCACGGTCTGCCCATTGAGCACCAGGTTGAAAAGAAGCACGGCAAGGCCGGTGCCAAAATTGACTACAAAGCCTTTCGTCAGAAGTGTCGCGACTATGCCCTGCGCCAGGTTGAAGGGCAAAAGAAAGACTTTATTCGCCTCGGTGTTTTCGGTGAGTGGGATGATCCCTACCTGAGCATTAACTACCAGTACGAGGCCGATATTATTCGTGCCCTCGGTAAAATTGCCGAAAGCGGCCATTTGGTGAAGGGCTATAAGCCGGTTTACTGGAGTGTGGTTGGTGCCTCTGCGCTGGCCGAGGCCGAGGTGGAGTACGAGGATAAAACCTCTTTTTCCATCGACGTGATGTTTCCCGCTGTCGATCAGCAAAAGTTTAGTGAGGCCTTTGGCGATAGTGTCAGTGGTGAGGGTGAGCTTACCGTGGTGATCTGGACCACGACGCCCTGGACTCTACCCGCCAACCAGGCGGTGTCGCTGCATGCCGACCTTGAATATGTCTTGTTGCAATGCAGCATTGATGGTCAAGCAAAGCGTTTACTGGTCGCTGCTGATTTGATGGAGTCTGCCCTCGAACGTTGGCAGATTGAAGACTCTGCAATCGTCGGCCGCTGTCAGGGTGAAAAGCTCGAAGGCTTATTGTTACAGCACCCTTTTTACGATCGACAGGTACCGGTATTACTCGGTGACCATGTCACCACCGAGGCGGGTACGGGTGCTGTGCACACGGCTGCCGACCACGGTGTTGACGATTTTATTGTGTCGCGAAAATACGGCATCGGTACGCTGAATACCCTGGACGATAACGGTGTTTATCGCCCCTCCGTTGAGTTGTTTGCGGGTGAACACGTTTATAAAGTGGATGAGAAAATTGTCGAGCTGGTTCGCGAGCGCAAGTATTTGCTGGCCGACGGAAAAATCACTCACAGTTTCCCCCATTGCTGGCGCACGAAAACGCCGTTGATTTTCCGCGCTACGCCCCAGTGGTTTATCAGCATGACGGAGCACGGCCTGCTGGATGCCGCGAAGGCCGAAGTTAAAAAAGTCCAGTGGTTCCCCGAGTGGGGTCAGGCGCGCATGGAGGCCATGCTCGAGAACAGCCCCGACTGGTGTATCTCGCGCCAGCGCACCTGGGGCGTGCCGATTGCCCTGTTTATTCACGGTGAAACTGGCGAGCTGCACCCCAATACACCAGCGCTGATTGAGCAGGTTGCACTGTTGGTTGAGTGCGATGGAATGGACGCCTGGTACGACCTCGATGCGCGGGACTTGCTCGGTGATGAAGCCGATCAATACGACAAGGTTAATGACACCCTCGATGTCTGGTTTGACTCCGGTGTTAGTCACGAGGCCGTATTACGTCGCCGTGATAATCTGAGCTATCCGGCCGATCTTTATCTCGAAGGCTCGGATCAACACCGTGGCTGGTTTCAATCGTCGCTAAAATCGTCCATCGCCATCAACGGTACAGCGCCCTATAAAGCGGTCCTGACCCACGGCTTTACCGTCGATGCCAAGGGCCACAAAATGTCCAAATCTCTGGGCAATGTCATGGCCCCGCAAAAGGTCATTAACGAGTTGGGTGCCGATGTGCTGCGCCTGTGGGTGGCCTCCACCGACTTTAGTGGTGAAATGACGGTATCCGATGAGATCCTGCGTCGCACCGCCGACTCCTATCGTCGCATTCGCAATACGATTCGCTTTATGCTGTCTAACCTCGACGGTTTTAATCCCGCTACAGACTGTGTTGGCAGTGACGAATTGCTGTCCCTCGATAGCTGGGTGATTGGCCGTGCCAAGCAATTGCAGACGGAAATTAACAGCGCTTACGAGAGCTATAATTTCCATAGTATCTACCAGAAAATTCACAATTTTTGCGCCGGTGATCTCGGTGGTGTTTATCTCGATATTATTAAAGATCGCCAGTACACCTGCCAAGGCGAGAGTTTGGCAAGGCGCTCTGCACAAACCGCTCTCTATCATGTCGCCGAGGCCGTGGTGCGCTGGATCGCCCCCATTCTTTGCTTTACCGCCGAAGAGGTGTGGCAGGCATTGCCCGGTGAACGCAGTGAGTCTGTGCATTTGGCGGAGTGGTATCCGCTACCGGCACTGGCAACTGATAGTGTCTTGAGCGAAGACGACTGGCAGCAATTTATCGCGCTTAAAGAAGCGGTCAATAAAGCCCTGGAAGTTGAGCGCCAGGCGGGTCGCCTGAAAGGTTCTCTCGAAGCCAGTGTGACACTGTATTGTGATGGTTCACTGGCCGCTACCTTGGCGAAGGTCGGTGATGAGCTGCGCTTTATTTTGATTACCTCCGGCGCCACTGTGCTAGCGCCAAGTGAGATTCCTGCTAGTGGTGTTAGCGATAGCGCGATTAACGAAAGTAGCATTGCCGGTTTAAGCATTCAGGTTGCCGTGAGTGGCGGCGAGAAATGTGTGCGCTGCTGGCATCACCGCGAGGATGTGGGTGCGAGTACCGAGCATCCAGAAATTTGCGCACGCTGCGTCGACAATGTTGAGGGCGAGGGTGAGCAGCGCCGTTTCGCTTAATCGACTGTTGATGAGTACTAAAGGGCTTCCCGTCACGCTTTTCTATGTGCTGGCGCTATTACTGTTGGTGCTCGACCTGTGGACGAAGGCCCTTGCGACGGAGCATTTAAACTACGCCGAGCCAGTAGTAGTAACGAGCTTCTTTAATTGGACTCTGCTACACAATACCGGTGCCGCCTTC
>MAAU01000017.1 GCA_002162825.1 Gammaproteobacteria bacterium 54_18_T64 | reverse complement strand
CCCCACCGCCGAAGTACCGGTGACGAATCTCTATCGCAATGAAATTGTCGATGCCGATAAATTGCCGCTGAAGTTTGTCTGCCACACGCCCTGTTTTCGCAGTGAGGCGGGCAGCTATGGCCGCGACACCCGGGGCATGATTCGCCAACACCAGTTTGAAAAGGTCGAGCTGGTGCAATTTGTTCGGCCCGATGAGTCGGAAGAGGCGCTGAAGGGTTTATTGCGCAATGCCGAAGTGATACTCGAAAAGCTCGGCCTGCCCTATCGCACGGTGATCTTGTGTGGTGGCGACATTGGTTTCTCTGCGGCGCGCACCTACGACATCGAAGTGTGGTTGCCTTCCCAGGATAAGTACCGCGAGATATCCTCCTGCAGTAACTTTCGCGACTTTCAGGCGCGCCGCATGAAGAGCCGCTGGCGCAACCCAGAAAGCAAAAAGCCAGAATTGTTACATACTGTCAATGGCTCTGGTCTGGCCGTAGGGCGCACACTGGTGGCGGTGATGGAAAACTATCAGCGCGAAGATGGCCGTATTGATATTCCCGAGGTGCTACAGCCACTGATGGGTGGTCTAACAGTTATCGGTTAGGGAGGGCCTTAGCCCCATGGATTACTTACCCCTGTTTCATCGTGTCGCCGCGCGACCCTGTTTGGTGGTGGGTGGCGGGGACGTCGCTCTGCGCAAGGTGCGCACTCTCTGTGAAGCCGGTGCCCATGTCAGTGTCATAGCCCCGGCTATTTGCCAGGGCCTGGTTGATATGGCCCTGGAATATGCGGCCCTGTTGAATTTGTGCGAGCGCGAGTATCGCAGCGCCGACCTTGATGACGTGGTGTTGGTGATTGCCGCGACCAGCGACCAGGTGTTAAATGCCGCTATTTCTGCTGCCGCCCAAGAGCGCAATATCCCGGTGAATGTCGTCGATAACCCGGCGCTGTGCAGCGTTATCTTTCCAGCCATCGTCGATCGCTCACCGATCCAGGTCGCCATTACGTCCAGCGGCACCAGCCCGGTGATGACACGCCTGTTGCGGGGGCGCATCGAAGCCCTGCTACCGGGTAATTTGGGCGTCCTGGCAAAACTGGCCGCACGCTATCGCGGTAAAGTGAAAGCCCTGCTGTCGGGTGAAAATCAACGCCGTCACTTCTGGGAAACGGTACTCGACGGTGCCGTCGCCGAATCCGTTTATGCGGGTAATGAAGTTAGGGCCGATCAGCAATTACTGGCCCAGCTAGAGGCCATGGCCGATGAGGACGAGACGGGAGCCCAGCCCAAGGGCGAGGTTTACCTGGTCGGTGCCGGTCCGGGTGACCCCGACCTGCTCACCTTCCGTGCCCTGCGCCTCATGCAGCGCGCCGATGTGGTTTTACACGACCGCCTGGTCTCACCCCAGATCTTGGCCATGGTGCGCCGCGACGCCGAGAGAATTTATGTCGGTAAGCGGGCTGGTGACCATGCCGTCACTCAGCAGAATATTAATAGCCTGCTGGTCGACCTGGCCAAGCAGGGTAAGCGGGTGCTGCGCCTGAAGGGCGGCGACCCCTTTATCTTTGGTCGTGGTGGCGAAGAAATTGAACGCCTGGCCGAAGAGGGTGTCTCCTTTCAGGTGGTGCCGGGCATTACCGCCGCCTCGGGCTGTGCCAGCTATGCCGGCATACCCCTTACCCATAGGGACTTTTCCCAGTCGGTGCAATTTATTACCGGCCATAAGCAGGACTATAAACTCGATCTCAACTGGTCGAGCTTGGCGGTGCCCAATCAGACCCTGGTTTTTTATATGAGCCTGGTGAGTCTCGGCGATATTTGTGCCGAGCTGGTGAAACATGGCCTACCCAGCGATACGCCGGCGGCCCTGGTCGAAAAGGGCACCACGCCGCAGCAGCGCGTGGTGATCGGTGATCTTGAAAATCTCGCCGACAAGGTGGCGGGGCTCAAGGTACGAGCGCCGACCCTGTTAATTATTGGCCACGTGGTCAGTCTGCAAAGTAAGCTGGCGTGGTACAACAGCGAAAAAATGGCAGAGACTTAAAATTAAAAAAAGGATTCTATGAATGAGTGAGTACGACGTCGATTTATTTGTCATTGGTGCCGGTTCCGGCGGTGTGCGCACGGCGCGTATGTCCGCCCAATACGGTGCCAGGGTGATCGTTGCCGAAGAGCAGTATCTCGGCGGCACCTGTGTCAACGTGGGCTGTGTGCCCAAAAAGCTCTTTGTCTATGCCTCTGCCTTTGCAGAAGAATTTACCACGGCCGCCGGTTTTGGCTGGACCGTGCCACCACAAAGTTTTGACTGGCCGACCCTGCGCGATAATAAAAACCGCGAAATAGAGCGCCTCAACGGTATTTATCGCAATTTACTAAAGCAGTCCGGCGTCGAACTCATTGAGGGGCGAGCCCAGGTCACCGGCCCCCACTCTGTCGTCGTCAATGGTCGGGAATACACTGCGCGCAATATATTGCTCTGCACCGGTGGTCGACCCCATGTGCCGGATTTCCCCGGCAATGAACACGCGATTACCTCCGAAGACGCCTTTTATCTCGATACTCTGCCAAAACGCATGGTTATTGTCGGCGGTGGTTATATCGCCGTGGAGTTCGCCGGTATTTTCCACGGCCTCGGTGTCGAGACCCATTTATTGTACCGGGGACCCTTGTTTTTAAGGGGTTTTGATGAGGATGTACGCAAACATCTCGCCGCAGAAATGGCGGAGAAGGGCGTACACCTGCATTTTGATACGAATATTGAGAGCATAGCCAAAGACCCGCAAAAGCAGCAAGATCAACTGACGCTGAGCCTTAGCGATGGCTCAACCATGGTTGCTGATAGTGTCATGTACGCCACGGGCCGCAAGGCCAATATCCAGAACTTGGGCCTGGAAACCACGGCGGTGAGCTGTGATTCGCGGGGCGCGATCGAGGTCGATGACTTCTTTCAAACCCGTGAGCCTTCGATCTATGCCCTCGGCGATGTCATTGGCCGGGTCGAACTCACCCCGGTGGCGATTCGTGAAGGTATGGCGCTGTCGGAGAATTTATTCAAGGGCGGCACCACCAAGGTCGATTACGACTTTATTCCCACCGCCGTGTTCAGTCAGCCGAATATCGGCACGGTCGGTTTTAGTGAGGCCGAGGCGCAAGAGAAATACGGTGACATTCAAGTCTTTGAATCGCGCTTTAAGCCGATGAAGCAAACTCTCGGAGGCATCGATGAAAAGGTTTATATGAAGTTAATTGTCGATTCAGCCACTGACCGTGTCGTGGGTTGCCACATGGTGGGCGAGTCCGCGGGTGAAATCATGCAGGGCCTGGGTGTGGCGATTAAAGCCGGGGCCACCAAGGCCGATTTTGATGCCACGGTGGGGATTCATCCAACGGCGGCGGAAGAGTTTGTGACGATGCGGGCGGCGCGTTCAGATTAATTTTGGAACGTTGTAACCCAATAAAAAAGGCTGCTATTGCAGCCTTTTTTATTGTCGGGTCATTTGGGAGTTAGTGTACTTTACGGGTGTTACTTGTTTGGCTGTATTTATGGCCAGTGTATTGCTCTTGTGGTCACTATTTTGCGTGTTATCATTCCGGGGCTTGCGCGATATCATTTCTCTGTTTATGGAAAGAATAGAATAATCAATGGCTTAGGGTTATACGTGGGGTGGATGCTGCGCAAAGGGAAAGGAAATATGGCGCATGCGTGTTTAGCGTGGCAGGGAGTTATGTATGTTTATAAATAGTACTTTAAATCAAAGGCCTGCGGGTGTTCGAAGGGTTTTGGATTCGGCAAAGCGCGCCTGCGCCATATACAAATGTTAGCTTTTTTGGAGAACTACTTTGGCAACTAAGGAAGAAATTGAAGAGTTCATGAGAACTGACTTTCCTCAAGCTAAGTGTATTATTGAAGCCGTTGGAGAGCAATCAGCAACGGTAAGACAGACAATAGGGTTTGATGAATTAAGGCCTGGTGGCACAGTATCTGGACCAGTTTTAATGACTGTCGCTGATTGTGCTTTATATGTGGCTATTCTAGGTGAAATCGGCATAGTTTCGCTTGCAGTAACAACCAGCCTGACAATTAATTTTATGAGGAAACCTTCATCAACAAGAGATATTATTGGTGAGTGCTCTTTATTAAAGGTAGGTCGTTCACTAATTGTTGGTGAGGTTTCTTTATATTCCAAAGGTGACGCAAAAGCTGTAGCTCATGTCGTTGGAACATATTCAATACCTAAATCAAAATAAAGCTAACAAGAACATTAAACGGAAAAAATACAGTTGGCTGTTTCACTCCGTTCAACATTTTAGCCAACTATATTTTTCCGCTTATGTAAGCGTTAGTGGGCGTATGAGAGTAATTTTAAGTCTGATAGCGTGTGTTCTTATATGTTCCTGCGCCTATTTACCGTCTGTCAAAGATAAGCTTGAAGTTCGCCCATTAAACATCACCACCTGTGAGCCAGTCTCAAAGCCTAAACTCCCTTGCGGATGGCTCACGGGAAAAGTTGGTGTAACGAAAGATTTTGAGGTGACTGCAGGGTGGGGAGAGTTTCGAGAGGTCGTAGGTTCCGAGAATGCTAAGCGCCCGCTATCAGATGAGACAAGGCGGATATTTTCAAGATTCGCGGTCGATCATGTAGTGAATCTAGGTTACTGTGAAAACGCTGTTTGGGTTCCACATGACCATGACTTATTAAGCAGGGAAGGATCAGGAGATAAGAGTGTACATGTGCGATGTGAATAAGCGTCTAGGCACAATACTCGGAATTAAAGGACATCCTGATCCGCCCCAACAATACTGAACACCTCGTTAAGCGAGTAAAATCGCTAACCGAGGTGAACCAGGACCAAGAAAGTACTGTAGTGGTAAAGTAAATCTGGCCACGGTTTAGTAGTCAGTCCAGTACAACTGCTCCGCTGTATTTGGACTGAGACCACGGTTATGTTGATGCGGCCGAGTCTGACTGTAATACCCAACCAGATAATCTATCACCGCATACTTTGCTTCGGTAAAACTTCGGTAGCCTAGCTCAGGTACCCATTCCGTTTTCAAACTTCTAAAGAATCTCTCCATTGGTGCGTTATCCCAGCAATTACCACGCCGGCTCATGCTTTGGTCAATTTGGTAGCGCCACAACTGTTGTCGGAATTTTCGACTTGTGTAATGACTACCCTGGTCAGAATGAAACATCAGCCCTTTTGGCCGGCCACGTGATTCAAATGCCATGCTTAATGCCTGGCAGGTTAATGCGCTTTCCGGGGTCATAAAGGACATCCACTTGTGATTTTCGGTTCAAATAAATCACGGAATTAAACGAAATTAAACGGAATTAAACGGAATTAAAGAACATCCCTCTATAATTCACACCCCAAAAGTAGGGTCTGTGGCGTCACCTGGGCGTAACGCCGTCATTTGGGTTGTCGATTGCAATGGTTTAGCGGGCAGTTATTGGCTGATTTGGTGTAATACTGGCTGGAATAGAGTCTCGTACAGTTTTTGGTCGTGCAGCTAGATTCTATCTGTGTAGAAGAAAAGTTTAGGCTTTGGGCTGACGGAATACTTGACGATCAGTCGCCTTCAAACAGCAATTTACAGTTGGCCATACCCGGAGTACGTCGATAATGCAGAGCCGTACAGGCCTGTTTAAGGTGTTGCAGGGTGCCAACCACTCGACCAAAGCGCCCCTCGAATTGGGTGCTAAGGGTCAACCAATGATCAGCGGTGATGTTTAAACGGCTTAATAGCGGGGGCAGGTTTTTATCAATGGCCCCTCGTTTATCTTTGCGAACGATACGCCCGGTCCAGTCGACTAGTTCCAGGTAGTCGCTAAGTCGACAGGGGAGCCCTTCAGGCATGATTCGTCGGGGGTTGCCGGCAAAATTCATCAGGCTTTTTTCTTGCTGCTGTGGATGGTTGAGCTGGCGGGCCGTTTTGGCCTTGGTAATGCGCTTCTTTACCGACGTGTGGTGTGAGTGTTCAGGTGTCTTGGCCATCTTCCCTCGCAAAGGATTGAGATCGACGTAAGCCATACAAGCAAACAGTGCCTGTTCATCCAGCAAGGCCTGGGATTTAAACCGGCCCTCCCAAAAACGCCCCGTGCACTGATCTTCTTTATTGGCCTGGCGGGCAATGCCTTCATTAATCAGCCTCATAAACCAGCTAATATCCTGCAAGCGTTGACGCCAGCTATCAATAACCACGCCTAAAGCGTCTTTCTCGGCTTTTATCAGTATCTCACCGCGACAATAACGTTGACTAAGCAGGTTGCCCTTAAACAGCTGGTGCCAACGTTCAATGACCTCAAGATCACTTAATTGCTCAGCCTGCGATGCATTAATATGTAACACCACATGATAGTGATTCGACATCACGGCATAGGCAGCCACATCGATGCAAAAGACCTCAGCTAAGGCCAATAGCTTATCTTCAACCCAGCCCCGGCGGTGTTCAAAGCTTTCGCCACAGAGAAAGGCTCTGCGCACACAGCGTGAAACGCAGTGGTAGTAGGGGGTTGCCTCCAGTGAAACTTGTTCGCTTCTGGCCTTGGTCATGGGTTGCTACCTGAGTAAGCTCAATGACGTTAACCCCAGTATGGTCAAGGACTTCAGTATTACTAAAGATAGATTTGTCGCAAGGGTGGCTATTTTTTATAGTTGTTTGATATTTAGATGGGTGTCCAATGTGGTGATGTAGATGGGTGCCTAATGTGGTGCAGACTATGAGAAAACCTCGGAATCATAACAAGGCAAGGTTGTCCCTGCGCTGGAACGGTCGCTGCGCTGGAACGTCCAACCTTGCACTGCTCTCCAATTTGCGGCATTAAGCTTCTCCAGATTTATCCCTTATCTGTCAGTCAACAGCGCGCCTATTAGAGGCGTGTGGCGGTAATCCTAAGATTCAAATTAAATCAG
>MAAU01000068.1 GCA_002162825.1 Gammaproteobacteria bacterium 54_18_T64 | reverse complement strand
GTTGGTTATCTACAGTTTAATAGTGAGATTAAAAATCAAGTCGAGTCGAACTACAATCAGTCTCCTGAAGCAGAGTTATTGGTGGAAAATCAAAGAATAAAGAAGGTTGTCAACGATTTTAAGCGTTATCAGTATGTGTTCGTAGGCATAGTGATTATCGCGTTATTAGCAATTTTACTGGCTAGACCGTTCTGGGTGGGGTTTTCCTTCCCCACTGCGTTCTTGTTTTTGGTGGTTTTGTTAATCGAGGCGCATTCGAAATCATCGATTGACCAGCACGCACAAATAGTTAGCACCCTCGTTGGTGAATTAAAACAATGAATACACATAACCGGATTCAGCACTGCATGCTTCTCCTAGCCTAAAAGATAACTTAAAGGACAGCCATCTATAATTCACATTCATCGATCATAAAGGACATCCACTTGCAATTTTCGGCTCAAAAAAGAGAGATGTGCGGCGAACTCTCATCGAGTTGCCTTCGGTTTTGGCTATTGATTGTTGTGAAGTTGTAGGTTCAAACCACTTATCTGCCGTAAAGATCCCATGAGACTGGATGTGGTGCAGTGATCGGTAGCGCTGCTGATTAGCCGCCTTCAAACAGCAACTTACTGTTGGACAGGCCGGGTATGCGGCGATAGTTCATACTTTCACAGGCCATCTTCAAGTGTTGCAAGGTGGCAATCACACGGCCAAAGCGGCCCTCAAATTGGGTGCTGAGGGTGAGCCAGTTATCGGCCCTAATGTTCAAACGGGTGAGTATGGGCGGGATGTTGTGGTCTATAGCACAGCGCTTGTCGTTGCGAACGATGCGCCCCGTCCAGTCGACTAGTTCCAGGTAGTCACTAAGACGGCAGGAGAGCCCTTCGGGCATATCTTGACGGGGATTGCTGGCAAAGCGTATGAGGCTTTTTTCTTGTTGTGGGTGGTTGAGCTGGTGGGCCGTTTTGGCCCTGACGATACGCTTTTTGACAGAAGTGTGGTGGGAGCGTTCTGGTATCTTGGCCATCTTCGCTCGGATAGGGTTGAGGTCGACATAGGCCATACAGGTAAACAGGGCCTGCTCATCTAACAAAGCCTGGGACTTAAAACGGCCCCCCAAAAAGCGCCCGGTGCATTGATCTTCGTGATTGGCCTGGCGAGCAATGGCTTCGTTGATGAGACGCATAAACCAGCAAATCTCTTGTAAGCCTTGCCGCCATGTCTCGATAATATCGTCTAAAATCTCTTGTTCGGCCTTGATGACTAAATCACCAAGACTATTGGTTTGGTCATGATCGCCTCGTATTAATAGGTGACTTTTACTGTTGTCATTACAGTGTGATCCAGGCCGTAAATATTACAAAAGACAGTTGTACTGTAAGCAGCGCTGGTCTTATTTCGCTTTTGGCTAAGGATGGGTGTCCTTATTTATCTTTCATTTATCTTTCTTAACCTTTCCCTCTCGGGCCGCTGAACCGATCACTTGGTGAGATAAGTGACGGGCTTTATCTAATCATTAATGGGGTGGATCTGAGCATACAAGGCACTCCACTTGACAACAAAAACCGCCATTTCACTACGCTACACTTTGCTTTTGTCGGCAAGTGAGCTATGTAGTTATGTAGTTATGTGTAGATAGTGCGTTGGAATTACATTCGATGAATAGGCAGTCATGTAGCCGTGGTAACAATAACTAGAAATCAGGAGAATAGTTATGCAGGCAGTGAAGCAGAGGTTAATAAAATTTGGGGCAATAGCTCTGCTACTTGTGGTAGCACGAGTGGTTGCAGCCGACGCCTTTTCACCTTACGTTGATGACTCAGGCAATATCCACTTCCCTTCCGGGTTCCGTACCTCCATGGTCCACTTAGGGTCATGGTTTGTACCAACGGGGGATGCCAGCGGTTTCCACGATGTATACACGGAGAAAGAAACCGTGGATGCATTTCGTAAGACTGGCACATTTCCTGATGGGGCTACGCTTGTCAAAGAGCTGAGGGTATCCGAGGCAAACAACTACACCACTGGTTCGGGTGTTAGTTATGCGACGAAAGGTATCAAACAATGGTTTGTCATGATTAAAGACGCGAAAGGGCGGTTTGCCGATAACCCATTATGGGGCGATGGTTGGGGTTGGGCATTGTACAAGTACGCCGATAGAGACAAGAATGTTGCAACAAGTTATAAAACCGATTGCCTCGGTTGCCACTTGCCAGCCAAGACTAAGGATTTGGTATATACGGAAGGTTATCCGACGCTTAGTGCTGAGTAGTTGGCCAAGGCAGTCATTACACAAGTCGAAAAATTCCGACAGCAATTGTGGGGCTACCAGATTGACCTATGCATGAGCCGGCGAGGTAATCAACACCACAAAGGCCATCCACCTGTGATTTTCGCGACGGTGCTCAAAACTCTCGCTACAGAGAAAAGCCCTGCTTATACAGCGCGAAACGCAGTGGTAGTAGGGGCTTGCCTCGAGTGAGGCTTGCTGACTGCTGGCCTTGGTCATGGTCATGGCTATCCATTAGTAAAGTAATTACTTGTGGCTCAAGCATGGTCAAGGCCGGGAATCTTGTTAATGACGTATTCGCAGTAAGGCTTGAGGCACTTATTTCCTTTTCTTATTTTGATGGCTGTCCTGTGTTCTGCTATGTTCTACATCAGATGTAAGGTTATGGTTTAGTCAATTTTTGTCGATGGATAAACGGACCGGTGAATAAACCGGGCCAATACAGGAGAACAATATGAGCGAGACACATAAGGGTAGTTGTTTTTGCGGTGCCGTAAGCATTGAGGTCAGCGGCGATCCTAAGGTAATGGGCTACTGTCATTGCAGCGATTGTGCAGCCTGGGCCGGAGCACCGGTCAACGCCTTCAGCCTGTGGGCACCCGATGCCGTAAAGATTACTGCCGGTGAAGACAAGCTTGGCTCCTTTGCCAAGACCGAAGCCAGTCATCGAAAATTCTGCACCGAATGCGGCGGCCATGTTATGAGCGAGCACCCAGCAATGGGAATGACGGATGTCTATCTCAATGTCGTACCGGGAAAATCCCACACTGGCGCCATGCATATTTACTACAGCGAAAAAACCATGTCTGTGCCCGATGGCCTACCGAAGTTTAAAGACCTGCCGAAAGAATTTGGCGGCTCGGGAGACATGATCGAAGAATAAATGGGACAACTGCAGGTCATCACAGAATTAAATGTTGCGCCTGTAGTTTTATTTTTAGCACATTGTCGGTAGGTATTGGCTCGCTGTAGCAAGTTCATTCCCTCCCAAATTCAGTGATAGAGCCGACTCAAGCCCGCCTCATGGCTCAAGGGCACCACGTCACTTTTCAGCAATTGAAAAACCTGAAAAGACACCGATCTATGCCGCTTCCCATCTATGCCGCTTATGTCAGTCTCTGCTTCCATTTAATAAGCCTGGATTGTAGGTCGTGCTGCCCATAAGCAGCCATTCGCTCTGCGTAGATGTCAATAAACCGCTGGTAAAGCACAATCAGCCCTTCATTCAGTAGGGTTGTGACGGTGCCGAGCTCCTGGGGCAATGCGCTAAGCCTCCATTGGTAAGCCTTGCTCACAAGCTTGTTGTCATGGCCCCTAAAGTTGTCAAGGTAGTATTGATGAGAGGCCTCATTGCCGGCGATTGCGCCAGTCTTCGCCAGATAGATGAACCTGGCTGGGAATAGAATGGTTTTTGTTACATAAACTGTTCCCTTATTGCTGATAAGTTCGCACTTCAAAAACTCCTCAATTCTTTCATCGCTTGCCAGGTAGTCCAGGGCAAAGTCTGCACTGGCAATTTCCAATTCTTCCCTACCCGGTTTGACCAGACTGTCTCTAATGTCGCTGCCGGCAAGCAATAGCGCGTGATCTATTAGGTCGAGCCTGTCAAAAGGGGGGTATCGGCCGGCATCTACTCCACCGTTAATTGAGGCGATGTTTCCCCAAAAAATGGAAACGCTGTTTTTTACGGTACTGTGATTTTTCAGTAGGGCCTTTTTAATGTCGTCAATGTCGGCCGAATCATTGTCTTGTAGCTCACCATTGAGAATGAGGCCTATATCGATGTCGCTGGCTAACTCGCTAAAGCCGCCTCTGGCAAGGCTGCCCATTAGGTAGACGGCGGTGCATCGCTTGCCAAAGACCTTTTGTACTGAGCTTACAAGGCCATTGATAAGCGCTTTGATATTTTGATTATTTGTTTGCACTGCCGACCTCGGAATTAAATTTAAGCCTTGCACCTAGTTCGTTCTACAAGGCTTGAAGATTTGCAGGCTCGTCGATAATTATTAGCCCGCAGCGGCCTGCCAGATGACGCGGCTGGTCACGGCCAAGTATAGATACCAGTATGCAATGACTATAACGATTAACTTTACCGCGATAAATAGTACGCTTGCCGCAATGGCAATTTGATTTGAGAGGTGGTTTGAATAGGCCGCCACGGTAGGGTGTTTTGAAAAGGCTATTCCCCAAAGCAGTGAACCGAAAAGGTACTGGCCTGCATCGATAGATAGTGCCCATATTAGCCACTTTAGTGGCTCAAAAAACTCTAGAGGAATTGCAAGCTGGGTGACAGTTTTATCGCCAGTCACAGCGGCGTGGAAGAGCCATATTATTGCGATACCGGCAAATCCCAGTTGACGGGAAATATCGCCAGCCTTTTGCGTATAGTATTTAAATTCATCTTCCGTCAGTTCTTGTTCTTTAGGCATAGCTTATTCCTTTGTATTTATGGGGTGAGGAGTAATGGCCCATACCTTGCCCTTGCCTATTAATGGTCGCCTGGGCTCCAGTCACCCCCGTGTCAAAAGCCTAACGCAATTTAATGGGAGCATTCGTATACCGCGAGCATGACATTGTTAGGGGTCATGTCTGACCGCTTGGTTGGCCTGTTGGTATAGGGGCTTAACAGTCTGTTAGTCGCCGGTCGGCCTCTTGCAGCTGGTATTGATTAAAGACCTCAATGCCGTGCTGCTCCAGGAGGGCCACAGTAACACCGGTGCCGGGTATTTTTTGCCGTGTAAAACTGCCGTCATAAATGCTCGAGCTGCCGCAGGAGGGGCTGCGCTCGGACAACACCGCGACCTTTATACCGTGTTGCTGGCACAGCGCCAGGGCCAGTTGTGCGCCCTTTTTAAAGTAGGCGGTAACATCGTCACCATTTTTGATGAGCACTCTGGCGTTATCGGCCCAGACATCCTTGCCGTCACCTGCGCTAATTTCCGCCGCTGCCCGCGGAATGCCCATGCCGGCGTCGACCTCGGGGCACACCGCGATAACGCGCCCCTCGGCCAACCAGCGTTCGAGCAGATTGTCCTCTACAGGTAGGGTTTTTCCGTCGTAGCGGACCCTCTGACCCAGCAGGCAGGCGCTGATTAGAATTTTTTCCATTGGGCCTCCGCTTGGCCTCTGGCCGGCTTTTGGTGTCGCTATTAGTTGTTGTGTCGGGTCGGCGGCGTAAAGGCCTGTCGCTTGGCCTTTACCAGCTCGTGGCTGGCACAGCCCGGCATATGATCATTCACCAGGCCCATGGCCTGCATAAAGGCGTAGGCGGTGGTGGGGCCAAAAAATTTCCAGCCGCGCTTTTTTAAGTCCTTACTCAATTGCTGTGAGGTTTGGGTGATGCTGGGGATGGGGTGGTGGTATTCGCCCTTGCCAATATGGGCTTCGCGAGTCTGCGGTTCCCACTGCCAAATATAGGCGGCGAGGCTGCCAAATTCATCGACCAGTTGCAGGGCGCGCTGGGCGTTGTTAATCGTCGCCTCGATTTTACCGCGATGGCGCACAATGCCGGCATCCTGCAGCAGCAGGGCGACCTTATCTTCATCAAAGAGGGCAACCTTTGCGAAGTCGAAATTCGCGAAGGCGCTGCGGAAATTTTCGCGCTTGCGCAATATCGTGAGCCACGAGAGCCCCGACTGGAAGCCCTCCAGACAAATCTTTTCAAACAGCTGGAAATCATTGGCGCTGGGGTGGCCCCACTCCCGGTCGTGGTAGCTCTGGTAATCCCCGTCACCCTTGCCCCACCAGCAGCGGGTAATGCCATCGTCGCAGGTGTGTAAGTAATTATTTGCCGATTCGGACATTGCCCTATGACTCCTGTGCTGATGTGGCGGCTTAGCCCGGTAAAGGGCCAGGCCCTGTTCTTAAACCACGGTGGGTAGGCCTTATTCTTAACATATACGCTAGTGAATCAAGAGTGTAGCGCCAGCCAGTGGCAAGATAGGTGCTTATTGCTTTTTTTGTTGAAAATAGACTTTGCTAAGACTCGGGCTGTGAGGCCTGAGCTAAAAAATTGTTATTGTTTTTTTTGGCTTGATCTGGCTCGAGCCGTGATGCCTACGGCTGAATCAGGGCCAATTGATGTGGCCCTGACTCAGCGTGTGGGGCAGGTTTACAGGGCTAAGATTTTTTCTTTTTGCTCCTCGAGTCGGCTTAGGGCACTTTCGGCGTCACTGAGTTTCTGGCGCTCCTTGGCGACGACATCATCGGGGGCATTGGCAGTAAACTTGTCGTTCGATAGCTTGCCTTTCAGGC
The DNA here is from genome assembly GCA_002162825.1 of Gammaproteobacteria bacterium 54_18_T64. Lineage (GTDB taxonomy): Bacteria > Pseudomonadota > Gammaproteobacteria > Pseudomonadales > Porticoccaceae > Reddybacter. The sequence goes on along the minus strand of MAAU01000068.1, from coordinate 546 downwards.
GCCCCAGCTCCTTCTTTAATTTGCCGATTTCCTTGTCGAGGCGGGCCAGTTCGGCCTCTTTGTCGATAATGCCGGCCATGGGTACGAAGATTTCCATTTCACCGACCAGGGCGGTTGCCGAGGGTGGCGCCGTGGCGCCGGCGTCGAGCCACTGCACGGATTCGAGGTTGGCCAACTTGGTGAGGTAGGGGGCGTTTTCCTCGAGACGGCGTTGGTCTTCAGCATTACCATTCTGCAGCAGCACGGGCAGCAACTTACCGGGGGAGATGTTGATCTCACCGCGAATATTGCGCACGCCAATAATGATTTGCTTGATCCACTCGATGTCGGCCGCGGCAGCCGTATCGCGCTGGCTGTCGTCGGGAATCGGGAAGGGCTGGAGCATGATGGTGTCGCCCTGCTTGCCGGCCAGGGTGTGGATCTTTTGCCACACCTCTTCGGTGATGAAGGGCATCATCGGGTGGGCCAGGCGCATAATGCTTTCGAGTACGCGAATCAGGGTGCGGCGGGTGCCTTTCTTCAGGGCATCGGGGGCATTGTCGTCCC
>MAAU01000030.1 GCA_002162825.1 Gammaproteobacteria bacterium 54_18_T64 | reverse complement strand
GTGCAATGGCAATCAAGAACAGGCCGATGGCATCGGTAACAATCCCTAGTATGCCAGGCGCCATCATCACGCTCATGCAGATCTCTGCCGACTTTTTCTTATCCTGAACGTGATAATAAATTTCATAATAGCGTTCGATAAACTGCACCGCATGACTAAACGAACGCGCGACCAGCAATATCGGCACCACCATAATCAGCGGCTCGATGGGATCGCCAAGCCAGCCCACAAAACCGAAGCCCCATATCGCAGCGACAACACTGGTCAACACCGGCACAACGATGCCGACAACATTACGCATATAAAGGAATAATGAAATTAACAGCGCGGCGCCAGTTATTCCAAAAATCTGCAGCATTTGTTTTTCATAAAAGTAGACCCAACCCGTCAATACCGGTTGGCCAGCCACATGGATTTCATGAGCTTCATCACGCTCAGCATCGATGATCTTTTCCTGAACTTCAGCAAACACCACGCCGTAATCAAGCAGGCGCTCAATAAATGTCGCCTGAATAATGGTGGCTTTTTCATCGTGAGAGATAAGAAAGGCACGACTACCGGGTGATTTTTTAACCCTCTCTAAAAACTCGGCCATTTCCGCTTCAGTTTGCGGCGCATGGTCACCCATTAAAGGCTGGCTATCGATACCAAAGGGCGTTGCCTGTGCGTAACGCGCTTTTTCCGTTGTTATCGAAAGAATTTGATCGTGGTCGACACCGGCAATCAAATCGATATTTCGAGTCATATCCCAAACTTTCTGCAAGGTTTCGGGGTTATAAATGGACTCACCATCGGTGCGCTTAATCATCACCGTAACGGTCAGCGGGTTACCAAAGTTAGGATGGTCTTTATAGGTTTGTACAAAGGGATGGGTGCTGGGCAGCAGATCGGAAAAAATTGTTTTCAGCTCCACCTTCTGAATACCAACAGCAAAGAAAATAGTCAGAGCTAAAAAAACCAGCAATGACGCCCAGCGATGTTGTATTACATATCTCGACAGACGGTAGCGTGCAGTCTCCAATTCTTTTCCCCTTCGTGTAACTTTTATTGCAGTAAATTCGACGCCGAACTCTATCATGATTATGTGAGCTCTTCCACATGAATAAAGCTTATAAACAGACCAAAATCCTTGCTATTTCAACAGCTTCTACACTTTTAAAACCAATAAAAAAGACAGATTAATGTCAGTCTATTGACACATAACTGAGAGGATCGCATTTAATTAAAATTAAATTTCACAAGTAAGACCCACAGCGAGTCACATCGACACAGGTGTCAGCATTAAACAGACAAGGGGACCGTATCGATACCGCACATCAGAACTGGAAGGGAGACTAATCTCCAGGAAATTTTTTTATCGTCATAAAACACAAGATGGCGGTCATCAAGACAGAAAACAGTAGCCAATATTTTTTCTCACCGTCGAGCACCACCGCCCCACGCTGAAAGTCGGCACTGACACCGGGAATACTCCACAGGTCGCCACTACCACTGCCGACAATCAACTGAGCCTTCATGCCCTTTTCCATATGCTGGGCTATATCACAGTGTACGAGGTAGGTTTTATTGTCACTCGGTACAATAAATGTTCCAGTCTGACTAAAACCACCGGAAGCCTCCATATGAAACATACCCCGATCATACAAATACTTTGGCAGACCATGGAGCATCCACTGATGGCGCACATCGTCTTCATTACTGAAATTAATGGTAATGCGACTACAGGGCTCTACGCGCCACTCGTGCCGATCGAAACCAAAGGTGCTTGCCGCGTAGGGCTCTGCATAGGCAGTTCCCGCCAAGACAGTGAATTCATATTCGGCGGAGATGGCCTTACAGTCTTCGGGTAATCGATCGCTATTACCGCCCATCACCATGCCTGTGGCATCCATGACCATGCCCGGCATATGATGATGCTGATGATCACTGGCCCCATAGCTCGGTAAAGCAATCAATAGGGCCACCAATAACAGCAAGCGATGAAAGCGGGCTCTAAACATTGGACCGCCCCTTCATCACCCAACTGGCAATGAACCCGACAAACAAACCCGCAATAACAGCGAGAGCAAGCAGCCTTAGGTTCGAAGGGCCGCTAGCTTCGACCCCGGGCAAGAGGGTTGTCGCCCCGGAGCCATCTTCCTGGCGTTGGTAAAAGCCGGGCGTGAGGAAATTTTGCCAGGCCATGCCAAAGGTCATCGGCCAACCGTCGTCCTGCAAAAAACGCTCGTAAACAATGGCGCTAACATTGCCACCGGGGCCAAAACCATTGGTGGTAACACCCCTTTCCTGGTGATCATGTATCAGCCAGACGCCCTCGCCATAACTGTGCAGGCCATCATCTACGGTGGACAGCTCAAGGTCGACTCGCTGTGCCGAGGCAATCCACACCACATCACGGGTAATGCGCGCAGGCTCGGGGTGCTCGACACCATCGTAGTGGCTGATGGTCACCTTGTGACCGTGAGTGTGTATCGCCACGCCCTCACTACCACCGTTGAGTACTCGCAACTTCAGCTTCTCGCCCGGCGCGGTGACGATCAGCGAGTCCTTCGCCGTATAGGGAAACGAGCGCCCATTGAGGGTGTAGTACTCGAAATCTGCCTGACTAATATCGTATTCGCGGTGAATCTGCTGGGTAATTAAACGCGGATCATTCGTCTGCTGAATTTTCGCGCCAAGCTCCTTATCGAGATCCTGATAATGCAGATCGTATTCGCGGTCATATTTTTCTTTTACCGCTACCGAGCTATGGCGTACATAACCATCGCCAATATTGAAGGTTTGCACCCAGTTATTGGGACGATTTTCCTCGATCACAAACATGCCATTCAAACCCATTAAGACATGGGCCTGAACCTCGACATGGCAGTGATAAAACATGGTCCCCGCCTGGCGCGGCTGCATTTCATAGCTGCGCTGTCGACCCGGCATTACCGGCTTTTCGCTAATGACAGGCACCCCATCATTGCCCTCACCACTGGCCGTTTGGAAAGGGTGATCGACACCATGGAAGTGAATGGTATGGGGCATATAGTGGGTATTTTCGAGGGTCACAATGACCTTGTCGCCCTGCTCGACACGAATCGCTGGAGAGGGTAGGCGCAAACCCGGCTGCGCGAGTAGGGACTCAAAATTTTCGGTCGACATGCCGGCCGATTTTGGGGCAAACACCCAGAGCCCGGGCATCACCCCCGGGGCAATGGCGTACTGCGTCACCGGGACATTGAGATCTGGCGAACCGCCATTGAGCTCAAAGACTTCGAGACGAATATGGATTTCATCCGGATCACCGTCGCCATCGAGATCTCGACCCTTAACCACCGCATCGGGCGACAGACGAGATTTCATCAGGGTCATATGACCGACATTGTTGGTGCCTTTGACAAAGGCCGCGACCGCATGGGGGTTATCTGCCAGGCAATTGGAGGAAGCCGAAACATCAACTCCAGCAATTGTCTGCGACTTACGCCAACCCTTGATATCGGGAGGGCAGGCCTCTTCGGTATTGTCACCGGGCACAGCGGGGATCGTTGCCGCCTGCTGCAGATAGCTGCCGGCGCCAAAATTACCCGCGTACCAGACGCGCCAATCTCGGGGATACCACTGCCAGGGTGTTAGCGCCGCAAAAACAAGCAGTAATAAAAGTAACGTTAACGCTCGATAAAACCGTCTCATACTACCTCTTGGCTATGACCGCCTCGCACTACGAGGTGGTTTTACCTTAAAGACAAGACCTCGGCCACCGGCGTAGATAAACACACCACAAGCCGCAAACAGGGCTAGAAAATAGCGAATATAATTGCTGTAACTCACCTGACCCACGGAAAAGGGAAACACAGAGGTGTACTTCAGGCCCGTTTCAAGATGGTGTGCATTGACAATGCCAATATAACCACCGTTCTGAGTAAAGGTATGACGAATATTCATCACACCTTTGTGATAGCGCTGCGGCTCAGCGTAGTAAACCGACGCCGCCTTGATCGCCTCTTCACCACCGAGATCGGCTAGAACTGCGGTAACACCCAGCTCATTCACGTCACGGATGACGCGAAAATCCAACTCCATCTCCCGCAATTCGTCACTGATGTAATCGATGACAAAAATGCTCTCCGTCGCTATGGGAATATCTTCACAAAACTCCTGGGTTGCCCTCTCTCGAGGCAGGTAGCCGGTAAAGTGCGCCTTATACCTATCGATTTTGATAAGACAAACATCGTCTTCAACAGAGACCCCACCGTGGGCAAACACGGTGGACACTCCGCAGGCCGCCCAAACCCAAATCATGCAAGCGATTATGGGTTTTACTACAACTGCAACCTGCCTTACCAACATCGAACAACCCTCTGTCATTATTTTATTTTAGTTCGCACTACTATTAGTTCGCACTACTAAAAGAAGTTAGGCAATACCGCACCACCCACTTCCTGGAAGAATCGCTCACCATTTTCATCATAGTAAAAGATCATACCAGCGAAACGGCTATCCGGGTCGTGAATCAAACCGGTCATGCGATATTGCTCCCACAGTGCATCGGAGGCAACAAGCTCAACATCAACCGTTTGACCCGGCTCAATGGTATCGACAGAGACGGTCAAACCATCTTTGGAAACCATTTCTTCACCTTCGTATATCTCTCCCTCATTAACATCAGGGTTGAGGAAGCGAATATTGGCCGTTAAAAACTCACCAATGCGCAAAGGGCCTTCACTATTATTGGTCAGCTGCAACTGCATACTCAAACTGCGGCCTGCCAGGTCATAAGTGGCGTGATCAACAACAACTTCCAAGCCGCCTGTGGGTATCTCAATCGGTTCAACTTCCACCAAACCCGTCTGCAAAGGAATGGTAATGGGGTATTTGTTTTCTGCCCACAAGTAACCGCCGAGTATTAAAGCCAGGGCTGTGGTGAAAAACAGGCTACTAACCACGAAATCTTTCTTGGTCATCAGTTCGTTGGCACGATCCGAGCCCAACTCACGGATGCGAATAAAACGCGGAATGAACAACTCTTTACGAATCAACCAATACAACAGATAGGCAACACCCATGGCAATCCAGATCAAGTGCCAGGTATAGACGCCATCCAGGCCGTAGGTCTCCAGATCAATGGTCTCACCCGTCAAGGTGGTGATTTCATTGACAAAGGGCGCACCACTGTCATTTTCCGCCACTTCAAGCCAGGTGCCCTTGTCGACCAGTGAACCCGCATCCTTCACGTTCAAGATGGGGTGGACGTGGTAGCGCCCGGCAACCCGTGCGCGCAGTACCGTTTTGTACTCGTAGACCTTGCCCAGAGGGAAAGCCGTAGAGCGCATCATCGGCACACCATTGACCTCGGAGTGCAAACGCAAGAAGGTTGGCCCCGGCACACCGATATTCAGGTAGACCGTTTCCTCAATGCTCGGCATATGCTTGGGCCACCACTCGGAGGTCACCAGCTTGCCCGTTACTGTAACAATATCACCAACCTTGACGTTAAGTGGCTCCACCTTGGTGTCAAACCAGTGAACGGTACGCATGCGCATACTCGCCAACTGCGCTCGCTCACCGTGGGCCAGGGCATCCCCCGCCAGTAGAACCATCACCAGCCCAGCCAGTAAAGTCCTGAGCCCCGTTTTTCCCGCTATTAATTTCATCATTAACTGATTACTCCAACGTCGTCTAAACAATGCGCTTGGTGAATTTATCGAGGCCGTTAATCTTGTAGCCAACCCACAGGAAGGCCGCATAAACCACCATGCCACACAGGGCCGAAAATACCGCGGTCAAAGGTGTCACCGAACCACCAAAGGTACGCAGGGTGGACTCCTCAATAATTCGCAGATATTCAGGGGTTGTCGTTCTGATGTATTGATAACCCATCATATCGGCCACCGACATCAACATGCCATTAAACTCGACAGGCACTTTATAGGGCGCCATGAATGACCAGTTAATGGGATAGACCAGGGCACCAAATAAACCACCACCAATCAGGGTCGACACGATCAGACTACGACTTATAGCCAGCGCGCAATCGAGCAAGATACCTAGGCCGATATAAGTCGACGGAAAGGTGAACGAAAGAGGGAAGTGGGTGAATTCATAAAAATTCAGGTAGCGGCTCAACCAGGAAACTAGGCACAGCAGGGTGGTGACAGCCGTCGCCATAATGGGTAAACGCACGCGCTCCCAAATTCCGTAGGTGAAGGGCGCAATAAACAACAAGAGTGAAAAGGGTGCCACCAGAGGCCACCAGCGACGATCACGCCAGTCGATCCAGTAATCCCAGTCTCCCGCCGTCAAGGTAAACTGAATTTGAATACCGAGCACTAAAAAGGTGAACAGGACGAGAATAATAATGCCATCAAAACGGCGGTACAACTTCATTGCCCTGGGATTATCAAGGGACTTAAGATCAAGCGCTCTGGCTTTGACCTCAGTCTCTGCTAGCCCGCTGGCGTTTGCTTCACTCATAACGATACCTCTCTTGTGCAAAGAATATTTTCAAAGCAATGGAATGGGTTTTGGAGAAAAATTATCCCCGCAAACGAATGGCTTGCGGGGATAATTGGGTGTTGCGGAAGAACCAAGAGCTTTACGCGGCAGGCTGGTAGTCGTCAGCAGTCGTTTCAGCAATAAGACGCGCCATGTTGCCAATTAACTGCATGGCCAATGGTACGAGGAAAAACAAGGACCAGCCGAGGAAGACGAAGCCGTAGTGAATCGGCGCTGCAAACAACTCTTCAGCGTAGAAGAAGGTGTGACCCCACTCATTAAAGCCGTAGTTGGGCATAATCATCAAAATACCGCAGACAACCGCCAGGAAGGGTACGGATATCTTGTTCATATAGGCCGGGATACGGGTGTGAGTCCAGATAAAGGCAGGAATCAGCATGGCCGTCAAGAATGGCAGGGCAAAGTAGAAGATCACAATGTGCGTTGGCGTGAAGTCGGTGTCGCGAATGGTCACCTGGTGCCAGGCCGCGTCGGACTCAACCGCGTTGGAGGCAACGCACCCAGCCCAAATACCCATCACCGTAAAGATGCCGAGTAATTTCCAGTAGCGACTGAGCTCCAGCTCCTTGCTAATACTGCTCGCATCCGTTTCCCGGGTCATCCAGCAATAAACAGAGAGAATGACGGTAAATGAACTCAACAGGATCAACTCACCGTAGAGAACCGGCATCCAGTACTTTTGAAATTCTTCGGAATAGTAATCGGTACCAACGGTGAAGCCCATGGTATCCAGGTAGATACGAATGCCCGTACCTGCCGCAATAACCAACGCCCCAAAAAAGTAGGCGAAACGATTGCGCTTAAAATGTCCGGCAACCTTACTATCATCGCTAGTATCTAAGGCGACGGTTTGAGTATTTTCTTTTGCCATATTGCTGTACCCCTGTCTTTTTGTATTAAACTTGTTTGCATACAGGCCATAAAATTAAAGACCTACACAACACGTGTTATTACTGCTTGGATTGAAATATACGCAGATCAATTGCGCAAACGCAGGGCCAATCATGACAACCATAGTGCAGAAAGTGACACTTCATTTGAAAAGCCTTGTCACTTACAAGCAGAGAACATATTCCAAGATCTAGTGTTTTTTCTGCACAAATCCCATAAGCCATTGATACCAGCGACATAATTATTAAACATAGCAGGCATCACCACGACTTATACCTGTGAGCTGCAGCGGTTCCTCACAAAATTGAACAACTCCAAAAAAATTATTGTTTATCCAATACGAGCTGCAAATGACCACACAAGCCAAACAATCTACAGCCGACGAATTCGAATCCTTCATTTATCTCGCCATCCAGAAAACGCATAACAAGATCAACTTCAGCGAAGAGCTAGAGTCATGCTCCTCTCCAGCCCAGCCATTCCCCTTCAAGTTCTGGAAAAACCTGGCCGACCAAAATTTACTACACCACTTCTTGCCACAGCCTGGCATGACAGATAAAAATCTTCATCCGCTACCCTATAAACAACTGGCCCAAGCCGGCTATATCATGACTCGCACCCATCAATCACTTGGACTGACAATGACCTGGCTGGGTCAACTCCTCAAAAGCTCCTTCCTGTGCCAACTAGGCCACAGTGATCACGCTTATATTGAGTCCATCCTCAATGGCGACTCCATCTGCGCACTCGCCATCTCCGAGCCCCATGTCGGAGCACACCCAAAACACCTAGGCTGCGCCGCCGCCAGGGAAGGAAAGGACTACATCATCAACGGTGAAAAAGCCTTTGTTAGCCATGGCCCCTATGCCGACCGTTTTATTGTGCTTGCCATTACCGAGCAAAACCTCGACCGCAAACACTATTCAGCCTTCCTCGTGCCTGCCGATAACCCAGGTCTAAAGCTCTTACCACCCCAGCCCGTCAAGGGCCTTCAGCCCAGTAGTCACTGCAATGCCGTCTTCTCAAACTGCCGAATACCCTCTACTGCTCTGATAGGCACGAAGGGGCAGGCCTTTGCTGAAATATCGCTACCCATGCGCACCCTCGAAGACGTCTTGATGCTGGCGCCGATTGCCGGTGCGATACAAGCGCAACTCGACTATCTAGCCAAGGCCGGCACAAGCCACCATGACCCCCTGGACACTAATACAATAGGCGAGCTACTCAGCCTGGCAGAATCTGCCAAGGAATTGGGTATACTGACTGCCAGTAAGCTCGATCAACAGACCCGCACACCAGATCTGACATCACTTATTGTCGGCTTCCGGTCACTGGCCAAAGAAGTACAAGCCAGGCTGCTTGAATGGCATGACGAATACCCCGGCCTTGGCGAACTCGCCGCCGATATTGAAACGCTTTGTAATATTGGTCGCCAGGCTACAGCCACCCGTACCAGTGCTTTAGCGCAGCGCTTTCTGTTCGAGCACAAACAACTAGCCTAAGCGGCCAACCGCTGGCAAGCACAGACTTCAATCACAGGTACCAAGCCAGTATGAAAGAACTATATAAAGACAAATTCACATCGGTGGACGATATTCAGCAACGCTTTGAAGCGGCTCAATATATTTGCAGCGAGCAAATCGCCACCTGTGTTTACATCGCCCACAACCTGCAAAAGCCGGTGATGGTCGAGGGACCCGCCGGGGTTGGCAAGACCGAACTCGCCAAAACCACGGCACAAATTCTCGACGTGCCCCTGGTGCGCCTGCAATGCTACGAGGGACTGGATGAATCCAAGGCACTGTACGAGTGGAAATACGCCAAACAGCTACTCTATACCCAGCTTTTAAAAGATAAACTTAGCGAGCTACTGGAGGGTGCTACCGGCCTCGAACAGTCGATGGAGCGCATCCACAGTCACGACGACCTGTTCTTCTCCGAGGCCTTCCTGGAGCCACGCCCCCTCTATAAGGCCCTGCACGAAGAACTCGGCTGCGTGCTGCTAATCGATGAAGTCGACAAGTCCGACCCAGAGTTTGAAGCCTTCTTGCTCGAAGTCTTGTCCGAGTTTCAGGTGACGATTCCCGAACTCGGCACCATCAAGGCGAAAATCAAACCCCTAGTTTTCCTCACCAGCAACAATAGTCGCGAACTGAGCGACGCCCTCAAGCGCCGCTGCTTGCATTTATACGTGCCCTATCCAGACGAAAAGCTGGAAAGCCGTATATTGACCAGCCGCGTGCCCGAACTCTCCGACACCCTGCGCAAAGAGGTTGTCAGCTTCGTGCAACAGGTGCGCGAGCTCGATCTCAAAAAAGTACCGTCGATCTCGGAAACCATCGACTGGGCGAAGACCCTGCTGCTGCTCCACAGCGAGCAGCTCGAGCCGGGCATGGTCAAACAAACGCTCAATGTCCTGCTAAAATTTGAAACTGACATCGACGCCATGGGCGACCACCTGCGCACCTTTATTAACAAGGCCCACAAGCGCTCTGGGCGCTAGACTCATAAGGCGGACGTAGCCATGCAGCAGACTCTCGAAGATTTCTACAAGGTCATCCGTGCGGCGGGCATCAATGTATCGCCGTCGGATACCATTGAGACTAGCCGCACCGTCGCCCTCGTTGGCTATAGTGATCGCAGCATCCTGAAAAATGCCTTTCAGGTCAGCCTGGCAAAATCAGAGACCGATCAAGATCTGGTGGCCGAGTGTTTCGAGCAGTTCTTCAGCTTTGACACTTTCAGTGCGGCCAACGACCCTCACAGCGACAACACGGCCGCCGGCAACGACGAGGCAGACGACCAGCAGCCCCTTAAGAGCGAGCAAAACGAAGCGCCAGAGGCGCAATCTCAGCTCGCCAAGATGTTGATGGAGGGCGACACCGCCAGCCTCGCCACCGAAATGAAGAAAGCCGCACGCGAAGTTGGCCTCACCGACATCTGGTTCTTCACCCAGAAGAGCCTCTACGCGCAGAAAATCATGCAAAAGATGGGCTTGCGCGATCTGCAAAATGACATTGCCGCCATGGGTAATGGCGACTGTCCCTCCAGCATCGCCCAGGCCGGTGAGCTGAGAAATGCCAAAGACTATCTCGCCGAAAGCGTTAAAGACTTCGTCGAACAGCAGCTTTCAATGTACGGGCGCAATGCCACCCGCAACCTGCGTGAAGACCATCTGAAAAGCAGCAAACTATCGAATATCGAGCAGCGCGATTTTCACGTCATGCACGACCTCGTGCGCAAGATGGCGAAACGCCTCAGCACCCAGTATTCGAAAAAGAAAAAACAGGACAAGCGCGGCCAACTCGACTTCCGCAAAACCCTGCGCCGCAATGTCGCCTACGACGGCGTGATGTTTGAAACCTACTGGAAGACCAAATACATCGACAAACCCCGCCTGCTGGTGATGTGCGATATCAGTGGCTCGGTGCAGGCCTATGCGCGCTTTTTATTGCTGTTTTTACACAGCCTCAATGATGTGATGCAGCGTATCGACAGCTATGTCTTTACCGGCAATTTGATACCGGTGAAAGATATTTTTGATAAGTACCCGGTTGAACAGGCGATCGATAAGATCATGGCCGATCACGGCATGGGCGGCTCCGACTACGGCACCACCCTGCTCGATCTCGACGATCAGTGCATGGACAATATCGACAATAAGACTACCGTGTTAATCCTCGGCGATGCCCGCAACAACTTCCTCGCCCCGCGCACCGAAGTAATGCAAACCCTACACCTGCGCGCCAAGCGTGTTATCTGGCTCAACCCCGAACCCACCACCTTCTGGAATGCCGGCGATTCGGTGATGTATAAATACAAGCCCTATTGCCACATGGCCAAAACCTGCAACACCCTCGATCACCTGGAGAGGATGCTCGACGACTTGCTCAAGGCAGCCACTAGCGGTACCTAGCCCACGTCTAATTGCAACTTACTGACAGGCATAAAAAAACACCGGCACAAGGGCCGGTGTTTTTTTATGTACTCTTGCAGGCCCACTCTTATAAATAGAGCGACCCCGCCAGTACTAATTACAGGCTTTTGCTGAGGGCAAAAACAACCGTGCTATCACACCAGTTAGTGCCAAAGCACTCTGACTTATCCAGGTCGGTATCAACCCAGGTCAAGCTAACATCTACGCCTGAGAAGGTCTTGCTCACACCAATGGAGTAATCGGAATAGCTGTCCTCTCCGTCCGACAAAAATGCCTGCTCGGCATCCTTGGCATCGGAGTCTGTAGAACTGAACTCAAAATCGTTGTAGCCGTAGTGCAAGTCAAGGCTGATATCGTTCGACAGGGCAAAGGAGTAATCGCCATAAACATAGTAAAAATCACCCGTCTCCAAATAGTAGTCATTGGAGTAGGCGAAGCCCAGGGTGAAATCACTGACCGATACGCTGGCATAGATCTCGGCGTAATCGTCTTCCGCATCACCGCTCAGCGTGCGCACGGTATCGTCGGTACCGGGGTAATCATAGTAGATAAAGCCCAGGTCATAACTAACAGTGTCACTCAGCTCACCGGCATAACCGACGTAGTAATCCAGCTCTAGACTATTGGCAAAATCAACATTTGATCCCCAGGTACCGACATAGACACCATTGTCGAAGGCGATATCGAAACCACCCTGAACAGCCAACTGAGTATCGGTCTGAGAAATACCGCGAAAACGGTAATCGGAAGTCAGGCTGATATTGCCGCTGACTTCTGCCGCCATGGCAGCAACGGGAGCCGCCGAAACAATGGCCGCCAGCAGTAAATTTTTCTTCATATTTTTCATGCAATTTCCTATATTTTGATTAAAATTAACATTGTTAAGCAGCCGTCATATATAAGCAGCGCAAATCCATTTTACCGGCTCAGTTCTGTTACACGCAGAGGAAATAGCAACTTTAAAAAAAGCGGCCCGACTCATCACAAGCAATAGCACAGCCCCACCCTTCAATTAGCAGCGACCCTCAAATGGAACAAAACAAGATCCACTCTGGTGCAATATAACGCATAAGATCTATTGACGCATCATCTTAGAACAAAAAGCAGGCAATCCAGCACCCAAAGAGGGAAGACTGCTACAATCACTGACAACGTTTCTATCAGCACTCAAGGTCCATCCATGCCTTTGCACCACACCTGCCGCAACACCTTTACCGCCCTGATCTGCTTACTCAGCCTAATTTCTTCCAACCCAGCAATTGCCAGCATTGATGCCCAGTGCGAGCGCATTAGCTCTTTGTTTATTCAACAAATGAATGCAGAAAACCTTATCCGCCAGGATGCCGCCGGTCAAAATAGAATTAAAGCAATCGCCTTGAATTTATGTACTGAAACGGAGCAACGGGTAAAGGAGCAACACAGAGAAGATAAAGCAAAAGCCCTGGAAAACTGGTTTTTTGAGTCCCATCCGGAGAAGGCTGGCAACCGCCGCCTAAAAACAAAGCGCTAGCGCCACAGCAACTCGTCTAACGCCGTCGCCCACTGCCGCTACGGGGTTTCCTGTTGTGCTTGGTGGTAAAGCGCTTAAATCTCTCTCGCCCCTTGCTATCACCCGCCTTCAGATCATCATCAAGGGGAATCAAACAGCCCTCGCCATCACCTATTAGATCGGCCCGCCCGGCCGCTTGTAAATATTCACGAATCAAGGGCCTATTGGCTGGGTCGTGATAGCGCAACAGGGCCTTGTGCAGACGACGCTTGTCGAGATCACGCACCGGGCTAATTTTTTCGCCGCGCTTATAACTGATGCGACGCAGGGGGTTGCGCCCGGAGTGGTACATCGCCGTGGCAGTGGCCATCGGCGATGGGTAGTAGGTTTGCACCTGATCGGCACGAAAGTTATGGCGCTTCAACCACAGGGCCAGCTCCACCATGTCATTCTCGGTGGTGCCCGGGTGTGCCGCAATAAAATAGGGGATCAAGTACTGCTTTTTACCGGCCTTTTTGGTGTATTTTTCAAACATCGCACTGAAGCGTTCATAGCTACCGATGCCGGGCTTCATCATTTTCGACAGCGGCCCATCCTCGGTATGCTCCGGGGCAATTTTCAAATAACCACCGACATGATGGGTCACCAGCTCTTCGACATATTCCGGCGATTCGACCGCCAGGTCGTAGCGCAGGCCCGAGGCAATCAGGACCTTTTTAATGCCGGGTAAATCGCGAGCGCGACGGTATAAATTAATCAGCGGATTGTGGTCGGTGTTGAGGTTGGAGCAAATTCCGGGATAGACACAGGACAGGCGACGGCAGGCGGACTCGATTTCCTGGGTCTTACAGGCGAGGCGATACATATTCGCCGTCGGCCCACCGAGGTCGGAAATCACCCCGGTAAAGCCCGGGGTAAGATCGCGAATATTCTCGATCTCGGCAATGATCGAGTCCTCCGAGCGGCTCTGAATAATGCGCCCCTCGTGCTCGGTGATCGAACAAAAGGTACAGCCGCCAAAGCAGCCGCGCATAATATTCACCGAAAAACGGATCATCTCGTAGGCCGGAATACGTCGCCCCTCGTATTTCGGATGGGGCACTCGCGCAAAGGGCAGAGCAAAAACCTCGTCGATCTCATCGGTGCTCAGGGGTATCGGTGGTGGATTGAGCCACACCTCAACATCGCCATGGCGCTGCACCAGGGCACGGGCATTGCCGGGGTTGGTTTCCAGGTGTAGCACTCGCGATGCGTGGGCATAGAGCACCGGGTCAGTCTTCACTTTGTGGTAGGCCGGCAGGCGGATCACCGAGGTAGCGCGATCGACTTTCTCCCGATAGGGGACAAAATGCAGCACCTGCTCGCCGCTGTCTTCATCACGGCCAACGGAACACTTGCCGCCGGTCGAGGCCGCCTGCTCCTCGACACTATCGTAGGGATTGAGCGGGGTGTCGACCTTGCCGGGAGTGTCTACACGAGTGGAATCGATCAGCGTCCAGCCTTCGGGCAAGTCTTTGCGCAGCACGGCGGTGCCGCGAATATCGGTCACCTGGCTAATATCCTGGCCACGAGATAAGCGCTGGGCGACCTCGGCGATAGCTCGCTCGGCATTGCCGTAAAGCAGGATATCGGCCTGGGCATCGACCAAAATGGAGCGCCTCACCTCGTCCGACCAATAGTCGTAGTGGGCAATACGCCGCAAACTGGCCTCGATGCTACCGAGCACGACCGGCACATCCTTCCAGGCCTCCCGACAGCGCTGACTGTAGACAATCACCGCTCGGTCGGGGCGCTTACCACCCTCATCATCGGGAGAATAAGCATCGTCGCTGCGCACCCGCTTATCGGCGGTGTAGCGATTGATCATCGAGTCCATATTGCCGGCGGCGACACCGAAAAACAGATTGGGCTTGCCGAGGCGCATAAAGTCCTGTTTATTGCGCCAGTCCGGCTGATCAATAATACCGACGCGAAAGCCCTGGGATTCCAGCAGGCGCCCGATCACCGCCATGCCAAAACTCGGGTGGTCAACGTAGGCATCACCAGTAACGACTATCACATCGCAGCTATCCCAGCCCAATTCGTCCATTTCTGCACGACTGGTTGGCAAAAATGCTGCTGTACCGAAACATTCGGCCCAGTATTTAGCGTAGGTAAAGAGGGGAGTGACGGCAGGCATGGCTAAAACACTAGTGGTTCAAAGCGGCATATTAACAGCCGCGTAACAATTAAGCAGTGCCGCCGGTCTGCCCTGGCCGCCGGTCTAACATTCGATACTAGCGAGTGAGCTTAAAAGCGGTATTTGAAATCGACTCGAGTCTCCCAGGAAAGATTGTCCACCTCGGGGTGATAATCCCCGGCTTGAAGAAACTCACTGCGCAAGGCCACAGATAAGCTTTCATCAAACTTATGCTTATACAACAGGATCAGTAAATCGCCCCTGTCATTACCTCCCCCTGGGCCTTTTTCCGGCGCTCTGACCGGACCAAAACTAAACTCAAAACTACTCGCAGCATCCGGATAAATACGGGCGCCGATGCGCGACCAGTTGAGGTTGCTCCACTCACCTATCTTGGGAATAAATTGCCAGACCAACAAATAGGAATATTGTGGCCAGCGCGACCACAGACCGTGCCAACCCTCCTCCGTTTGCGTCGCGGGATCGTCGCCGGACAAATAATAATTACTGACAAACACTTCCGGGCGCCAGGCTAGATCCCGCCAGGTATAGGTAAAATTAAGATCACTCAACCAGCCCCTGGTATCACCCCCACCGCTGCGCTGGCCCCGCTGAGTGGCCAACTCCCAATAGGCACTAAAGGCATCGCTGAGCGATTCCTCAACAATAAAACCGAGAGTATGAAAGTAAACATCCCCTCTGCCAAAACGCGGCTCCTCATGCTTGTACATGTAGTACAAGTCCTTGGGTAGCCAGGGCTGAGATTGATTGCTCATGTAAGCGACGAAGCCCTCTTCATCACTTTCGAGTAATTTTAATTTTTTATTTTTGTCATTGATTAGTAGAGGATCATCATCCGGCGAATAGATGCCTATTAAATCAACATTAAAACCCTCAAATTTGAGACGTGTTTTTATGCCATTAAAACCATAGCTACGCTCCGCATCCAGCGGGCTACTCTCCAGTATCAACAAGCCGTGGCCGTAATACAGTGGAAAACGGCCAAGGGTGACATCGACAAAGCCGTCGAATAAATTGCTGTACTCCACCGACAGCTCATGAAAAATAAACTCATCGACAAAATGATAGCTGTTGAACTGCTTATTGGTCGCATAATTGCGAAACCCCGTCTTCAACCAGGCCTTATAACGAACATTCTCCGATTGCTGCCAGGTCGCCCAAAGGCCGACTATCGTCTCCGAATAATTTAGCTCGGGCAACTTTGTACCCGTATCCAAGGGCAGCTCGTCAATAGCAATGAGTTTAACGCGGACATCACCATCAATATTTAATCTGTCGCCCTGGTAAATATCTGCACGCAAGGGCAAACACAAGCCCACAAGTGACAAGGCCAGGCATAGGACAAACCCTCGCCTGTACAGCATCCTATATTTCATTATCATATTTTTATTATCACACCCTTCCACAGGCAACAATCCAGTAGTAGGCGCTCGTTCCTTCGTTAAATTATTATAAATGCTAACCCAAGCGCGCCACTGGCGGCAGGTAGTCCGGGTCAAGTGCTTTCAGGGGGTGCGAGCCCGAAACCTGCCCCATAAAGGGCGCGAGTACGGAGTAACCCAGCAAGGACTGTAACTTAGGGCTCATCTCACGCACCAATTCACGGGGCAGCGACAAAAAGAAATTTTCAATGGTTCGCGCCCAGGGCTGGCAATATTGATTGGAGAGCGCCTGTCGTGGACCAGCACTCCGATTCTCGCCACCGCGATGCAAGGTATTGCCGGCAAAGACCACGCAGGCGCCAGCGGGCATTTCTAGGGCAATGGCCTGGCTCTGCATACGCGCGGCAAAGCCCCCATCACGCTCGCTACCACCCTTGCGGTAATCACCAGCGATCTCCTCGTCGCTCCACAAATGACTACCCGGGATGATTTCGGTACCACCGTTCTCAGCGCTAAACTCATCGACGGCAATCACCGTCGACAAAGCCACCATGGGTCGCGGGCGGGAAATACTGTAAAACACATCATCGGCGTGCCAGGGCTGGGGTGTCTCACCGGGGTGAATACAAATCGACTGGCTGGTGGTGAGTAAATAGTTGGCCTCGAGGAACTCGTCACAGAGGGCCATAATGCGCCCATCTTCGACGATATCCTGAATCACCTTATCGTAGGCAAGCAGGGAATATATACGTTCGGTTTTATCGCCCTCGAAATTATTGCGCCCCAAAAACTGACCGCTTATGCGCGGAAGTAAGGCCTTGACGGCTAGCAACTGAGCGGGCTGTAAGAAATCCTCGATGATCGTATAGCCCTGGGTTTTGATTTCTGCAATCGCGACTGCCAGCTGCCCTGTCTTCGTATTCATAGTTACAGATGCCCTATTGTAATTATTACGCATCCTGCAGATTTGAGTCCTGTTATAACTCTAGTGCAACTATGCCGAGGTTTCTGACAAACCTCGGCATAGGGTGGTACTTAGACTTTTTCTTGCTTGAAAATAGGTAACCAGTAGAAAAAGCCCACTAGAATCACCATCACCGCATCCATAATTCCCGCCTTGCCGTGACTGCGCAACTTACCCTGTACCAACAACAATTCACCGAGGTGGGCGAAGAAAATAAAGACACCGGCCCACAGCATGTATTGACTCCAGGGCTCGCCCAGTGCGCCAAATAAGGCCAGTAGTGGCAGTGCCCAAAAACCGAGTGTGAGGTATTTGCCGAGGGTAAGAAAAGCTTGCATAAGTGTGCTCCTGTAATACTGATTACCGTAAAAAGAAAATGCCCTACTGGGGAAATAGCGCGCAACTGCGCACAAACCCAACGCGACTAGATGAAACCGTTCAGAAGTGTAGCAATACCCTCCATATCCGACAATCATACTCCACTGCACCGACAAGAATAAAATCCGGTCCAAGCCTTTGCGCACTTCAGCGCTTTGTAAACAATGGCCGCGACCACGCGATAAAGCACAGGGTGGATATACCCGAGGCGCCAAATATCATGCACATCACCAGTATTTGGTAGCGCGCAGCCACCAACGGCGACACGCCCGACAAAATTTGTCCGGTCATCATCCCCGGTAGAGATACCAGTCCGACGGCAAACAGGGAGTTGATAACCGGGATAAACGCCGCTCGGCAAGCGATATTGCGCGCCTCCAACCAGCCAACCCCGCGCCCGGTTTCAGCGTACAGGCGCTCGGCGGCCAGGCTGACCGCGTTCATGGCATTGGCAAAAATCATCCCCGCCAGGGGGATGAAATAACGCGCGCTGTACCAGGGGTCGAGCCCGAGCACACCCTGGGTAACGAGTAGCAAGACCAGGCCACCACCGAGCCCGATAGCCAACAGGGCACGCCAATAGAGTAAATACCGATGTTCCTTAACACTGCCCAGGCCAATCCAGCTAGAGGCAAAAACCATCACCGCCAGTACCGATAGCACCACCCAGCTGCTATCGGCTGCAAACATAAAACTCAGGAAATAACCAACTACAAGTAGCTGCCCAAGCATGCGAATGACGGCATAAAGCGCGTTGCCCGGACCCAGCGACCACCTGTACATTACCACCAGCACCAGCGCCACGGGGACAAATGCCAGTGATAAGGCGCTCAAGGTCAGTGCTTCTACACCGTTGTTCACGGCCCTATAGACTCACAACAAGCGCAGATAGCCCCGAACATCACCTATCAAGCAGCTCAGGCTCCTGAATATTAACTACCTGAACTTGCGCCATACCGACAGATTCACCATGCAACTGCTTCATTAAAGCCTCACCGCGACGCTGGGCAGTGGCAATATTCGCTTCCTTCACATGGCCAAAACCGCGCATAAAGTAAGGTAGGCCGGCAATTTCAACGGCGATATTGAACTTCTCTGATGACGGACTAGATACAGCAAGCAGGGATAATAATTGCTCAATTTGCCCTTCGTAATCAGTAATCAGTGAGCGTTCTTGCCTGCGCTCCTCGCTGCGGCCAAAGACATCCAGTGCCGTGCCGCGTAGAAACTTGAACTTCGCCAGCACCCGGAAGGCCGGCAACATCCACGAGCCGAACTCGCGTTTGAGCAGGTGCCCCGTGTCGGGGTCGCGCTTAGAGAGCAGGGGCGGTGCCAGATGAAAGGTCAGTTTATAGTCGCCGTCAAACTGCTGCTTTAACGACTCAGTAAACTCGCCATCGGTATACAGTCGCGCCACTTCGTACTCATCCTTGTAGGCCAGCAACTTGTGGTAATTGCGGGCCACATTTATGGTTAGCGCCAGCTCTGTGGCACCAAGCTTTTCTTCTACCACCTTTACCTTATCGACCAAAGCTCGGTAGCGCCGAGCATAGGCTCGGCTCTGATACTTGCCTAGTTGGGTGCAGCGATGGGCGACAATGTCCTCCAGGGTTTCAGTTTCAGCGCTTTGTTTTGCAGCTGTGATTTCACCCAGACCGGCGAGATCTTTCACCTTGGCGGGCTGCTCGGCCAAGCGCCGGCCCCATAAAAAGGCTTGTAAATTTGCCGCAACGGCCACACCGTTCAAGGTAATGGCCTGCTCCAGGGCATCCTGACCGAGGGGCAGCAAACCCTTCTGCCAGGCAAAGCCCAATAAAATCAGATTGCTAGTCATAGCATCACCCAACAACGCCGTACCCAGTACCGAGGCATCAAAAAAGTGGGCGTCACGGGTCGCTGCGCCGATCACTCGCGCCATGGCTTGTTCGGGAAAGGGCGCATCCGGGTCCTGGGTGAAATCTGCAGTGGGCGAGCCATGATTATTGACGATGGCCACCGCCGTCGAGCTATCGAGACAGTTGAGGGAAGCCTGAGCCGATGACACCACCATATCGGCACCTAGCATCAACTGGCCCTTGCCGGCCGGCACCCTCACCCCATGTAGATCATCCTGCGTATTGGCGATGCGTACATGGCTGCTCACGGCGCCAAACTTTTGCGCCAGGCCGGTCTGAGTCAATACCGCGACCCCCTTGCCTTCGATATGGGCCGCCATGCCAATGATGGAGCCGATGGTTAACACCCCCATACCGCCGACGCCGGTGAGCAGTATATTGTAGGGTTCATCGAGTGCCGCGCTATTGACTGGCGCCGCGGGCAAGTCCGGAAAAGACTGATCGGCAGACACAGCCAAGGGTTTGTGCAGGGAAGCGCCCCTTACGGTGACAAAGCTTGGGCAAAAACCCTTCAAACAGGTGAAGTCCTTGTTACAGGCATTTTGGTCGATCACCCGCTTGCGACCGAGTTCCGTTTCCTTCGGTGCCACGGCGAGGCAGTTCGACTGCACGCCGCAATCGCCGCAACCCTCGCAAACCCCGGAGTTGATAAAGACGCGCTTATCCGGATCTTCCAGCAAACCGCGCTTGCGACGGCGGCGCTTTTCGGTGGCGCAGGTCTGCTCGTAAATAATCACGCTGGTGCCATCCAGCTCCCGCAGGGCTTTTTGTATGGCAGTAAAACTGTCGCGATGATCAACACTCAGCCCCGCAAATTTGGGAAAATCGCTGGCGTATTTCTCCGGTAGATCACTCACCACGGCGATGCGTTTAACACCCTCGCCCTTGAGCTGATAGACCATCTGCTCAACCGTCAAACTACCATCGACATGCTGACCGCCGGTCATTGCCACGGCATCGTTATAGAGGATTTTATAGGTGATATTGGCACCGGAGGCGATGGCCGCACGAATCGCGAGAATGCCCGAGTGGAAATAGGTACCGTCACCAATATTTTGAAATACATGCCGAGTATTGGTAAACGGCGCCTGGCCTATCCACGACGCTCCCTCACCACCCATTTGCGTGAAGGTCTCGGTATCCCTATCCATCCAGGTCACCATAAAGTGGCAACCAATACCCGCCAGGGCGCGGCTACCTTCCGGCACTTTGGTGGAGGTGTTGTGGGGGCAACCGGCACAAAACCAGGGCTTGCGCTGGGGTAAGTTAGCCCCCGGCTCGGCAGATGAGGTTTTGTTTCTCGAAACTGAACTGGGTAGTGCCAGCGAGACTGGCTCAACCAGTTTAGCCAGTCGTGAGGCAAGCGCTGTGCCGACATCACCGGCACTCAGCTCGGCAATCGTACTCAGCAGTGCAACACCGCTCTCATCCTGCTTACCGACAACCCTCGGGCGCTGATCATCCGCCAAGGCATAGAGCAGGCTTTTTAACTGATCTTCGACCAGTGGCCGCTTTTCCTCAACCACGAGAATTTCTTCCAGCCCCGCAGCAAACTCGCCAATGCTCTGGGGCTCGAGGGGCCAGCTCATCGCAACCTTATAAACCTGCAGGCCAATGGCCTCGCGCTTTGCCTCATCGATACCAAGATCGGCCAGGGCATGTAGCACTTCAAAATAGGCCTTACCGGTGGCGACGATGCCAAAGCGTGGCTGGCTACAATCGAGCATTACCCTGTCGATACGATTGGCGCGGGCAAAGGCCAGAGCGGCGCGGATTTTGTGCTGTTGCAGGCGCTCTTCCTGTTCCAAAAAGGGATCTGGCCAGCGGCTATGGACACCGCTTGCGGGCATAGTAAAGTCGTCCGGCTCAACCAGCTGCAGGCGCTCGGGGTTCATATCGGCGGCAATGGCCGCGTCCATATTTTCGGCGGTGACCTTCATGCCCACCCAGCAGCCGCTGAAACGCGACATGGCCCAGCCAATCAAACCGAAATCGAGAACATCCTGCACCCCGGCCGGATTCAAGACCGGCATGGAGGCACCGACAAACATCGGCTCGCTCTGATAGGCCAGGGTCGAGGACTTGGCCATGTGATCGTCGCCCACCACCGCCAACACACCCCCGAATTGGCTAGCCCCGGTATTATTGGCGTGCTTAATGGCATCCATCGCCCGGTCGAGGCCCGGCCCCTTGCCGTACCACAGACCGAAGACACCGTCGTATTTCGCCTCGGGAAAAAGATTGACCTGTTGACTACCCATCAACGCCGTGGCGGCCAACTCCTCGTTAACACCGGGCTGAAAGTGGATATCATATTGCTTGAGAAAACTATCGGCACGCCACAAGGCATTGTCATAACCGCCAATCGGCGAACCGCGATAACCGGAAATAAAGCCCGCTGTCTTCAGCCCCTTGGCCCTATCGCGCTGACTCTGCAGTATCGGCAAACGCACCAGCGCCTCAATGCCTGTCAGGTAAGCCCTGCCCATGGTGCAGGTATATTTATCATCTAGCGATACAGCCAAGGGAGGGCTCTCCTAATACGTTGTCATCAGCGGATCTATAAAACAGGCGAATTATAAGCTCAGGGGCTCATTCGCCGTCTATTGATTACAGGGGCAAGAAAGGAAGTATAACAAGCAGCTTACATATTGTTGGTATTGCGATGTCGAGATAAAAACCCGTTATACAAATCGAGTAAGAATGGCAGAGCGGTTCAAGCAGCAAGGTTGAAGGGCAAAAAAAGCAATACAGCAGGATTTAACGGGGGGGGAGAACCTCGAGATGAGAGGTGTCGACCGGCTCTACATCAACAGAGCGTTTTTCATCTTCACGCAAAATGTCACCACCACCGGGCTCAAGTGCCAGCGCGCTGACATCAACCTCTGCAGCTGTAACGTTAGCACGCTCATCGGGGCGCAAGACATCGCTACCGGCCGGAGCCAGAGACAGACCGCCCTCGGTCTTACTTTGCTCGGCGGGAGAAATCGAAGCTGGCGAGGACTCAGCTGCAACTTGTGCCACTGGGCTATCTACTACCTTAGCCGAGCGCAATTCGGCAAGCGCGCCAATCTTTAACAAAGCCTGTTGGTATTTTTTTGCGCTGACCTCATCCAGGTTGCGTCGAATGGCCGTCGGGCGACCCGAAAACAACTGTTCAACCTGCCCCGCTTCAAGCTTAAACAAACCCGCCAAGCGTACTTTGACCTCGACGACGGTCTGGCCCGCAACGATGTCACCACGGAAAAAAACATCAAACAGTTGATCACTCACTTGCAGTACTCCGCACCCAGCCAACAATCCTCCTATTATTTATTAGCTCAGCGGGTATTTCAGTCACCCGGTTCTCACTTCCCAGCCACAGCGGCAAGATTCTGCCAGGCGAGCAGAGCCCAAACCCCCGCAAACAGCACCATACTGAGCATCACTGCCGCCGACGCCTGGTCTTTGGCCCGCCCCGCCAACTCGGCTTTTTCGGGTGAAACTAAATCTACCACGGCCTCAATAGCCGAGTTGAGTAACTCTGCGATCAGTACGATGAACATGGCACCAAAGAGGAGGGCCAGATCCTGCCCCGAGGCCGCGATATAAAAACCCAGGGGGGACAGAGCGACCCCCAAAAACACCTCGACCCGAAACGCCTCTTCATAGCGAAAACAGGACTTTAAACCTTGTATGGAAAACCCCGTTGCAGCAATCAGACGACGGTACAACAAAGACGTAAAGCCACCTTCGGTTTTATGCATCAGCAATTTACCCACCTGCGTATTTGAATGATTAGTTGCGCTATTAGTTGGACAAGCTCGTTATCTGACAGCAAATTAAGGCATCAAACGTAGGCTAGGACGTAGAATTGATACGCTGATCCATCTCCAGCGCCGGCGAGGCCTCTCGCGGTCTGCCGACTAGCCGCGCCGGCACTCCGGCCACTGTGGTGTGGGGGCTAACCGACTCAAGCACCAAGGTACCCGCGCCTATTTTAGCGCCCTCGCCAACTTCGATATTGCCGAGGATTTTTGCCCCCGAAGCAATCAGCACGCCACTGCGAATTTTTGGATGGCGATCCCCACTTTCACTGCCAATACCACCGAGAGTAACGGCGTGGAGCATGGAAACATCGTCTTCAACAACAGCGGTTTCACCAACGACCAGACCTGTGGCGTGGTCAACCATAATCCCACCGCCTATTTGCGCCCCCGGATGAATATCTACCATAAACACCTCTGCACAGAGGCTTTGCAGGTGTACGGCCAGAGCCTGGCGATTATTGAGCCATAGATAATGAGCGACACGGTGCACCTGCAGGGCGTGAAAGCCTTTGAAATAGAGCAGGGGCATGGCGTACTTGTTACAGGCCGGATCGCGCTCGCGATAGGCGAGTAAATCCCGTTGCATTTTTTCGCCGATGCGCCTATCGCTTTCAAGCGCTTCGGCAAACACCTGTCGAATAGCCAGTTTCGATAGCGCCATATTGCCGAGGATTTCGGCCAGGTTGTAGCCCAGAGCCGCTTCAAGAGAGTCGTGGCTCAGTATTGCCGCGTGAAAAAAACTCGCCAGCACCGGTTCATCTGTAGAAAAACCTCGAGCTTCGGCGAGAATTTCCCGCCATAACTTTTCAGGCTGGAGCGTCATAGGAAGGTACCACTCGTAGTGTCAGCGCCAATCGTTACAAAGGGCGAAATATGGCCGAAAGGCACCATAGATTCAACACTTCAGCACGATAAAACGTGAATATATCTCATCCAGATTTTCGAGAATCGCCCCCTGCAGGCAGATATCGGTGTTTTCGATGAGTTCCCTCAGCACCTGCGGAGTCAGTTCCGCTTCGCAGATACTGGCCACCGGTCGAAAACTCAAATGCCAGGGTTCGGCGGCCACGCCATCGGTATTTTTGCCACTGTAGGGGCGAAAAAAACCCGTTTCGCCGGAAGCGATCACTTCATCGAGAAAGCGGGAACAGTGATAAAAAGGCCCACTCGGTGCGTACTCCTCTGGGCTCAACTGCAATCGATAAGCGTCACTCACGGCCCCGCTGTCCCAGATGTCCATATCGCTGCCCCAATGATGGCGAGATGCCCCCGGCAAGGCCGACCAGCGCAATATCGCAAAAACCTGCTCACTCTTACTCATGTCCCCCAATACCAGGGACTGTCCCTCACCATCGACTACGGGCCTCTCACCTCGCGCCTTGGCATTCCAGATCGCCAACTGTCGCTCAAAGGCCCGAAAGCCACTGGCAAGGCGCAGGCTTATGCCCTCTTTAGACGCTCGGTCAACTAACTGTAGGTAGGGCTCCACCACATCACCGTGGAGCCAGTGACCGGGGAAGAGCTCGCGAAGATGGTTTTGCGAGCGACCGGTTAATTGCTCCAAGTTCAATGGAACTATGTTTAACGATAATGGGCTCATAGTCCTCACAACTTACTGACCATCTCTGGCCAGGGGCAGCCTATTTACAACGAGGCAATTGGCTGAGAGCGAGCGTCAAAATGACCCGCCTCAAATTGCCGTACAAAAAATCAGCGCGGGCAGTTCTAAAGGCGTTTCTTTTACCACCAGCAAAGCCCCCGTAGGCCTCCGGCAGCAATTCGTTTTATACTTGCGCAAAGAATGACTAATGACACATACCATGAAAGAAGAAATTGACCAATTCAAAGCAGCCTATGAGCTAATTGTTACATTTTTTGTCACCTATAGCTTCCAGCTTATTGGTGCGCTGATTATCTTATCGATCGGCCTACTCGTCTCTAACCGCGTCGCACAACTCGTCAGACGAACTTGTGACAAACACGGGCTTGACATCACCCTCAGTCACTTCCTCAGTAGCTGTACAAAAGTCCTTATCATCATTGCCGTTGCCGTCATATGCCTGGGCAAAATCGGCATCAGTGTGACGCCATTTATCGCCGCCATTGGTGCAATGGCTCTGGGTGCGGGGCTGGCAATGCAGGGCTTATTGTCCAATTACGGCGCCGGTTTGAATATTATTATCACCCGCCCCTTCATCGTCGGCGACACCATCACCGTACAGAGCGTCACCGGCATAGTTAAAGAGGTGCGCCTGGCATATACCATTCTCAATGACGAGGATGACGTCACCATTATGATCCCCAACCGTCATATCGTTGGCGAGATTATTCACAACTCCAATTCTTTTAAAATCGTCGAGAGCACAGTGGCTGTAGCCTACAGCAGTGATATCCAGCAAGTGAAGAACATCATTCAAGCCGCACTGCACGAGCTTGGCATCGACAAAAATCGACCACCACAAGTCGGCATTGATGAGTTTGGCGATAGCGGTATTAACTTCGGCATACGCTATTGGCTACCCACTAATAAATATCATCAGCTTCGCTTTAGCGTCAATGACCACCTCTACTCCGCATTACAGGCTGCCGGCATTGATATACCCTTGCCACAGCGTGAAATCCGCCTGCTCAATAACGGCACAAGTGATTCCCTCAAAAAACAATCGCATCTATGAAAATGAAGACAATGGCACGCTCAGAAAGCAAACGCTCCTCTCGTCGCAACTCTTCATCCAGAGCTTCCGGGACCCACCAGAAAAGAACCCGCTTAATTCAGATCCTCGGCGTTGCCCTCGCTCTATCTCTATTAATAAACCTACTTGTGGCCATCGCTCTGGGCAGCTATGCCCGTAAAGCCAGGCTATTATCGGGCGTCAGCAGTAGCTTGCGACTACAGCTTAGCGATAACGCTGAACAGTCAGCACGTAATATGCGTCAAATACAAACTCTCGAAAATGAAATAAAGGAGCTCACGCTCAATCGATTGCCCGGCCTAACAGGCCTGAACTACGACGAAGTACTTAACATCGGCAAACAATATGTAAAAAATATCGTCTTTACGCGCACCGGCAAAAAAGGCGCCCGTTTGTATGAATATAAAATAGTACTTGAAAACCACGACGCCGCTTTACAGCCGGCATTTAAAATTATTTTATTTGATCGTAGCGGCGTACAGGTTGGCATGTCTGAACTGAGCCATGACTCCGAGCAGGGGGTCATGACTCGCCTCGACCAGGACGAGGTTCGCGTACATTACTCGGTTGTGAGATTACCGGATAATTCCGAGCCCGAATATTTTCAGGTTATTTTACTCTAAGCACCAACACGGGAAGCCGGCGTACCAGAATTGCGCTGGACAGCCTCACTTCGGCTTATAATTTCGATCTATCGCCTGTTGTAAAGCATCGGCATTAAAGGGCTTACCAATAACCTCGCTGACACCAGCCGCGATGGCATCACCTTTGGAGTCTTCCTCACTCTGCGTCGTCACCATAACAATGGGTAATTCGTCGATAGGATGGGTCTCACGTATTATTCGCGTCAGGTCGATACCGGAAATAAGTGGCATATTCATATCGGTAAAGACAAATTCAGGGGCATCTTTCTCAATATTCTTTAGAGCCGTTTCGGGGAATTCAAACAATTTAAATTCATAACCGAGTTTGTGTAAGGCACTGCGGTAGATATTCAAAATCATCCTGGAGTCATCGATGGCATAGACCAGGGTTTTAGTTTTTGGCTCAGGCTGCTGCTCGGGTTGAATAAAGCTCAGTAAATCGCCCCTATCATTCTTCGCCAAAATTACATTGAAAAACTTAACCACATCACTGTGGGCCTGCTCACGGATATAGGTAAACAAGGCATCTCTTATCTCCTCTTCAACCAATAAATCGAGGAAAATATTATCCGACTCCGACTCGATAATCGCCGCAATAATCTTGCCACTATCGAACACCGACGAGTGCAGTAAATTCTTAACCCCTACCCCCAGCATCCGTGAATAGTTGTTATTAATGGCTCTTGAGGCGGCAAGACGCACATTGTCGTCCTTGTCATTCAGACCCTCGGCAAGAGCGAGAGCAACTTTCTGGCTGGGCAATCTGCCCAGGGCTTCATAGGCCGCAAAGCGGATATTGGCATCCGCAGGGAGACTGTGCAGTAGGTTTTTGATTGGCTTAACAGCACTTTCATCAAAGATATCACCGAGCACATTGAGGGTGTGGACCACCAGGTCGGTATCATCGCTAGTGAGGTTTTCAATAATAACCGGAATGGCCTTTTCACCCATTTTAGTGAGCTTGGCCTTACCGTAATTTCTGACGTGAGTTATATGAGAAGCCAGTGTTTCACTGAGCTTTTCAATACAAAATTGATCCTGAATTTCGGCGAATTGATCGAGGATGAAGCTGTCAAACTCGCTGTCCGTACCCATCCTCTCGCTCAACAACTGCACGGCCTCGTGGGAACCGACACTGCCCAGAGCGCTAATGGCAGCCGCAATAATGTCGCGATTAGAGGCATAGAGGTAGTCGGCGAGGTTTTTCGGGTTATGACAAAAACCAATTTTTGCGATGGCTCCCAGCATCGCAATCAGTACAGATTCATCCGATACCGAGGCCAGTTTCGTCTCCAGGCCCAAAATTGCCGACTCTAACCCCAGCGCCTCAATGCAGTGGACATAGTAGGCAATTTCGCTAACCTCATCACTGCTCGCCAGTATTTCTACCAACATGTCTGGGCTGGCGAGCACCTGCTCAAACAATAGGTCTTCAAGTAGAGGGTATGCAACTGCGGCGGCCCTATGCTCTGCGATAAAACGCGCCAGGTAGACGATTAAATTGGCATCCATTCGACTCAGCTCACGAATCGCATCGTTGACGGCTTCTTTATTAGGCTCCCCGACCAGATCGGTCAGCCAAACACCAACGCCTTCACCATCACCACTGGCAATCACACCGCGCAGCTGGTTTAGAATTGCCTCTACATTATTTGACATTTACACCCCGAAGACATTTAAGCTATCTATCTAGATAAACCTTATATCCTTTATTATTTATATATCAGACGACGGGGCATCCTCACTCCGCCACAAACTAACAGGCACCTAGACTAGTAGTAATACCCTTAAATATCAGTGCACTGGTTCACAGTCACATCAGCACTGACAGAGACTTCACTTACTGGCGATGGTAGGAGGTGAGAATGATGACTAAAAAGTCTCGCAGCAGGTAATAATTGCATCAGTAGTGGGGTGGCCTTTCCTGTACAGATGCTTCCTCGAGGGGGCTCTGGCTTACCTCCTGTAACCGTTGCATCAAGTAACGGCAAGTTTGCTCAAGCCTATCAATGCTCTCTTGCTGACGGCAAACGACATCGTTGAGGGCTTTGACGATATCCTCCTGATAGGCCAGCTTGATTTCTAGTTCGGTACAACGTTGGTCACTCATAATTTACTCATTGAAACGTGCATCACTCACCTGGTAGGTCAGCTATTGGGGTAGGGCAAAATCGCCACTTTCCAGTATTGTAATAGGCACGGGCCACCAGCCAGAGCGCACCTTTGTCTCTAGCTCGTAGCGCAGCACGCGCCCCGGCTTATCCAGCAGAGAAGATATCAGGCGCAGGCCGGCCAGAATATTCGTTGAAGCCTCAACTTGCACGGTGATTTCGGAGTAGCCAGGGATAGCCGACATTTTCCCACTCACACCCTTGACTACCTTTTCATCGTTGAGCTTTAAGGTATAGGACATACCCGAGATGCTCAGACTCGAGCTATTGGGGTTAATAATTTTCAGATCGACTCGAAAACGCTGTTCAAACCCATGGGACGATAGGGCCTCTATCTTCACCAAATGCACCGCGGGCTGTTCATAGGCCTGGTCAAACAACGCGCAAGACGATAGCAATACAAGCAGCCAGATAAACAAGCCTCGTTGCACGCCCCTCTTTCCGAGTCCACTCACTGCGCTAATCCTCCACGTCGGGCTCGAAAAACAGCCACTGCACCTGGGGGAAACGCTGTCTAAATAAGGCCTCTGTACGATTAATATCGCCCACTAACTCTTCGGCTCCATCCATCACTGCCATTTTCGCCTTCACAGCCACCATCACATCATTACCCAATTGTAAGGTTAGTAGATTAAACACTTTATCGACAGTCGCTTCATTTTCCAGAAATGCCAGCATCTCCAAGCGAGTATGGGCCTCAACACCCTGGCCCACCAGCAGGGCCTTAATCTCTATGCCTATCAACACCGCGACCACTATCAATAACAAACCAATCGCGATACTACCCCAGGCATCATAGATGGGATTGTCGGTGGCAATGGCCACCAGCAAGGCCACTGTGGCCACACTCAGTCCCATTAAGGCTGCCAGCTCCTCACCGAACACCACCATCAGGTCGCTGTGGCGGGTATCGCGAAACCAACGCCAGTAGCTTTGGCCCGCGGGGCGAATTTTATTGATCTCCCCCATGCAAGCCAACAGCGACAGGCCCTCAACCACCATCGCAAACACCAGCACGCCAACCGCCAGCCAGGGCGAATTCAGCGCCTCGGGCTGTTGTAGCTTGTGCCAACCCTCATAGATCGAAAACACGCCACCCAGGCTAAAGAGCATCAGGGCCACCAGGAATGACCAAAAATAGATCTCTTTACCAAAGCCCAGTGGGTAATCTGGAGACGGTGGCCGCTTGGCCTTTTTTATACCCAGTAACAACAACAGCTGATTGCTACAGTCCGCAAGCGAGTGGATGGCTTCGGCCAGCATCGCTCCGGAGCCGGTGACCCATGCTGCGAAACCCTTAGCTATGGCAATAGTGCCATTGGCGAACAAGGCATAGAAAATACTTTTTAGCGGATCCGCACCTTGGGACATATTTTCCTTAAGCATTGAATTATTGACAACAGGGCGCATCTTAATAGACTCAAGGCTTATCACGCCATCACCAAGAGGAGTTTTACGTGTTACGCATCGGCCTATTTCTCGCGACTAATATCGCTGTACTCGTACTGGTCACTGCCTTTTTTGAAATTTTTGGCCTGCAACAGTATCTCGCCGCTCAGGGCGTACACACCAACACCACCGCCCTACTTGTAATGTGTGCCGTATTTGGCTTCGCCGGCTCGCTTATTTCCCTGTTGATGTCGAAATGGATGGCCAAACGTAGCACCGGTACGCAAATTATCAGCGAGCCCTCTAATGCCGACGAGCGTTGGCTGCTAGAAACCGTCGCCGATCTGGCCCGCAAAGCCGATATCGGCATGCCCGAGGTGGGTATTTTTCAAGCCCAGCAGTCCAACGCCTTCGCCACCGGCTGGAACAAGAACAATGCCCTGGTTGCCGTCAGCACAGAGCTGTTTAACCGCTTCAATAAAGATGAAATAAAGGCGGTGCTGGCCCATGAAATTGGCCATATCGCCAATGGGGACATGATCACCCTGACCCTGATTCAGGGTGTGGTGAATACCTTTGTGATGTTTTTTGCTCGTATTATTGGCTCGATAATCGACAAGGCGGTGTTCAAAAATGATCGTCCCGGCATCGCTTATTTCGTCACCGTAATGGTCCTACAGGTGGTGCTTGGCATTCTTGCCTCCACCATTGTCATGGCCTTTTCACGCTGGCGCGAGTACCGCGCCGACGCCGCCGGTGCCCACCTGGCCACTCGCACCGCCATGATCGGCGCCCTGCAAAAACTGCAGGCTGAAACCCAGGCCCAAATGCCCAGTGAAATGCCCAATACCATGACGGCGTTGTGTATTTCCTCGGGCTGGAAGCAGCACATCAGCAGGCTTTTTATGTCCCACCCGCCCCTGGAGGAGCGTATCGACGCTCTGCGGCGGGGCATTTAACTTGTCTGCAAAAAAGCTCTACCCGCTACTACTTTGCGCCGTCGACGAAATCCCCAGCGACGGTGCAAAGGGCTTTCAACTGGACAAACTCAACAGTATTTTTGCCGTTCGCAAGGACAATTCGCTCTACCTCTATCGCAACCGCTGCCCCCACGCCCGCCTCGAACTCAACTGGATGCCCGACCGCTTTCTCGACAGAAACCGCGACTACATACTCTGTGCCGCTCACGGCGCACTGTTTGAGATCGACAGCGGCGACTGTGTCTACGGCCCCTGCCCCGGCACCCGACTTAGCCCTGTGGCCCACACCATTATTGATGGCCAGTTGTATCTGAGCGAAGATCCCCTCGACCCTCAGGAGTAGGCCTGGCGATTGACTATTCGACAGGGCCTGTATGCAATACAATCCCTTCGCTAACGAATCCCCCCCCTACCTATACAAAGGAATTTCATCATGAGTAAAGTAGAAGATCACCTCGCCATTCGTGAACTGGCCGCCCGCTACAACCGCGCTTTCGATTACGGTAACCCCGAAGCCTGGGTTCAGTGCTTTACCGAAGATGGCAGCTTCGAAATGGGTAGCAAGAAATTGGCTGCCGGCCACACCGACCTGCTTGCCTTCGCGCAAAAAATGATCCCCACCATGAAAGTGAAGCATTGCACCACTGACGCCATCGTTGAAGTTGACGGCGACACCGGCACCCACGATGCCTATCTGATTCTGATCGATTGCGGCGATAAAGTCAGCGTTGTTAATTCAGGGCGCTATATCGATGCCGTGGTTAAAATCGATGGCCAGTGGAAATTCAAGCAGCGTGTGGTCGACATTGACGACAAGAGCTAAATTAGCGCTGCTCAATTAAGCCCCTGTCTCTTCATATAGATGCAGGGGCTTTTTTTCGCTCGGCTAAACACTAGGCAGCGCTAAAAATGTCAGCTTTCTATCAATCACAATTTCATCGGCACTCAAACTACAACCATAAACGAGCACTTCAACACCTGCGGCCATGGCCTTAGCCAGGGTCTGGGTATAAAGTGGATCAATCTCATCCGCCGCTGCCACCTCTTCAATGTCGCTCAGTTGCACACAAAACACCAACACGCCTCGTTGCCCTTGCTCAACGACGAGCATCAATTCTCGCAGGTGCTTGGCACCCCGGGCCGTCACCGCATCGGGGAAGCGCGCCAGCTTGCCCGATGCCTCCAGGGTCACACTTTTCACCTCGATAAAGCACTGACTCTCACCCTGCTCGAGCAAGATATCAATTCGGCTATTTTCCTCACCATAACGCACCTCAGTGCGTAAAACCCCATAACCCTGTAGCTCACCGATCACGCCATTTTCAATGGCTTCAACCACCAGCTTATTGGGCCGTGCGGTATTGACGCCTGCCAGGCGCCCACCGGTAGTGGTAATGATTTCCAGAGTACCAGGCAATTTACGCCTGGGGTTATCCGATCGGGAGAACCAGCAGGGCTGGCCCGGTGTCAGGCAGTTTTTCATCGAACCCGTATTGGCACAATGAATCGTTAACTCACTGCCATCGTTTAGCTCTATATCGGCAAAAAAACGCTTATAGCGTTTAATAAATGTCGCCTCTTCAAAAGCGGGGCTAATCTTCATCCACAACTCGTCATTTTATTCGCCTCGAATTATTCAACTCAACACTATTAGCTCGCCAGTGCTTTGCCGAGGCGCTCAACAGCCAACTCCAGCCGGTCCATCGGCTGGGTATAGGAGAAGCGCACATGCTGACGCGCCAAATGTTGCCCGAAATCAGTGCCCGGCGTGAATGCCACTTCCGCCCGCTCAAGCATGTCCCAGCAAAATGCCTCGCTATCATTGGCCAGCTTCTCAATACCGGCATAGATATAGAACGCGCCTGCGGGCATATTGGGAATACTAAAACCAAGTTCTCGAAGGGCGGGCACCAGATAATCTCGGCGCTCGCGAAACTCTGCACGGCGCGCCTCCATAATTTCAATCGTTGCCGGTTGAAAGGCTCCAAGGGCGGCATACTGGGAGATACTCGGCGGCGATATATAAAAATTCTGCGCCATAATGTTGATTGACTCCAGGGCATCTTCCGGCACCACCATCCAGCCAAGACGCCAACCGGTCATACCGAAGTACTTCGAGAAGCTATTAATCACCATAGCGTCATCATTGATTTCAAGAATCGAACTCTCTTGCTGGTCATAAACCAGGCCGTGATAGAGCTCATCCATAATCAGCACGCCATTGTGGCTTGCGACTACGTCGTTAATGCCCCGTTGGTTGTTGCAAGAAAGCATCTCTCCGGTGGGATTGCTCGGTGATGCCACCAATACGCCCACCGTATTGTCTTGCCAGTGTGCGGCAACAGCCTTGGCTGTCAATTGATAGGCATTGTCCGCATCGACCGGGATAAGCTGAGGCTCGCCACCGGCGCGACGCACAAAATTGGCATTGCAGGGGTAGCCGGGGTCGGTCAACTGCAAGCCATCTCCGGGATTAATAATAAGATCGCAGATTAAACCTAAGGCAGCACTACTGCCCGTCGTCACGACAATACGCTGTGCGGGAATATTCAAGCCGTAACGGGTTTGATAAAATCCAGCAATGGCTTCACGCAGCTCAATAATGCCCAACGAAGGGGTATAGAAGGTTTTCTCATCACGCAGGGCTGCGCTCGCTGCCTCGATAATAGCCGGAGCCGTGGGAAAAGCGGGCTCTCCGGCCTCCATGCGCACAATATCGCGCCCTTGAGCCTCCATTTTTACCGCAGCCTCAAGGAAGTCGACTACTTTAAACGATGTCATACCCTCAATTCGTGAGGCATATTGACGATCAATTCCACCCGCCATAGTTCGATCCCCGTTAGATCTGCAAAAAATCAAGCATTGTAGGTCATGAAACAAGGCCAGTAATACTAAAATAGACTTGAAAAAATTACCCAGTGGCACTATAACGTCCTGCTTCGCGATAGTATTAAAACGGAACACGTCCATGCCCAAGAAAAAAGCGGCCAAAACATCAACGTTAACCCTTCACGGCCAGACTCCCTACAAGGAGAAAAAGGGCGAAGAATACATGAATGAAAATCAGCAGACGCACTTTAAAGCGCTCTTGCTGGCATGGAAGCAGGAGCTCATGGAAGAAGTCGATCGCACGGTCAGCCATATGAAGGACGAGGCGGCAAACTTCCCCGACCCTGCAGACCGGGCCACTCAGGAAGAGGAATTCAGCCTCGAATTGCGCACCCGCGATAGAGAGCGCAAGCTGATCAAGAAAATTGACAGCACCATGGAACTACTCGATGCCGACGACTACGGTTACTGTGACCAATGTGGCGTCGATATCGGCATTCGCCGCCTCGAAGCTCGCCCCACAGCAACCCTTTGCGTCGATTGCAAAACTCTCGACGAAATTAAAGAGAAGCAAGTTAGCGGCGGCTAAAAACCTCTCGACCGCCACGCCATGGCTGTCAATTCCTACATTGGCCGGTTTGCGCCCTCGCCCACCGGCCCTCTTCACAAAGGCTCATTACTAGCCGCCCTGGCCAGTTTTCTCGACGCCAGGGCCAATAGTGGTCAATGGTTACTGCGCATTGAAGACCTCGACCCACCGCGGGAAGTTCCCGGCGCCGCAGACCTCATCCTCCGCCAACTCGATGAACACGGTCTGCACTGGGATGGCCCGGTGCTCTATCAAAGCTCGCGGCTACCCGCTTACCAGGATGCACTACAGCAACTAGGCCGTGCCGGCTTGTTATACGCCTGCGACTGCAACCGGGCGCGGCTGCGTACTCTGAACGGATGCTACGATGGAGCCTGTCGAGCCCGCAAAGCGAATTCCGCTGCAACCAGCCCCGACAAACCCCACGCCATTCGTATTCAACTCCCCGAACGGTGCTCAATCGCGCTGGACGATTTAATTCAGGGCGTGATGGTATTTGACCTGGGCAAGACTGGAGACTTTATTCTCTGGCGTCGCGATCAATTACCCGCGTACCAACTGGCCTGTAGCCTGGATGACGGCTACCAGGGTATTAGCCACGTTGTTCGAGGCAGCGACTTGCTCGATTCAAGCCCCCGACAAATGCACCTACTGCACTGCCTGGACATTGAAACCCCGCAATACGCTCATATCCCCGTGCTTAGTAATCCCCAGGGCGAGAAGCTCAGCAAGCAAAACCACGCCCCCAAGCTTAATTCACGCCAGGTGTTAAGTAATCTCCTCGATTGCCTGGGACTATTGGGTTTCAACACCCCCTCAGAACTTTGCGGCGCCTCCATACCGCAAGTTCTAGATTGGGCAACCAAACACTGGCAGCTCAGCAATATACCCCCCCTCAGCAGGGTGACAGAAAGTGACAAAAAGCAGCAACTGTCATAATCAAACCCATTTAGCTATAAAACGACTACTTCTAAGCGTGTTTTTTTCTAAGAAAAGCTTTGCACAGGTCACACTTTCTGAGTAATATAATTTCCACTTATAACAATAATGAATGTGCAGAATACAAAAATATAATAATAACAATAGACAATAATAATAATATTTGATGAGTTGCTATACGTTTTAAGGGTGGGTTAGATCCAGAAACACGTGGCATATTAAAAAGGGAAGCCCTCGGGCTTCCCTTTTTACTGTCCAAAGACTTTTAACTCTTCACCCCAAAGTTTTTTGCAGAGCGACCACTAAGCAACGAAAACTCGCCACCAAATATTTTTCATAAACCTCTTTACATAAACCCGCCACACCGTGCTATCATGACCGCAAGTCATCTGAATGATGACTGCGAAGAATAACAATAAACATAATAATAAATTGATGAGTTGCTATACGTTTATGGGTGGGTTAGATCCTAGAACACGTGGCCTATTAAAAGGGAAGCCCTCGGGCTTCCCTTTTTGCTTCCCCAAGTCTCTACAATTTTCGACCTATCATCTGCCCTCTCCCCGTTAAGCTGGGATCTTTTCACTACCGCCTCTCAAAAAGTGGCCACTTTCTACAAGTGATTTGTTGAGCCCAGACATCCTCCACACCCTGTATGCTAGACTCACGCCCCTATTTCTTCGCACCAGACTCCCTATCCATGTTAAAGCGGATCGCCAAAAAGCTAGGCTTGAAAAAGAAACGTAAGGCCTCTGGGCCCCATATCGTGCCGCCGGGCTCCCACCCCATCGAACCCACAGACATCAGTCGCGCCGCATCCGAGGTCGTCAGTGGCCTGGAACAAGCAGGCTATAAGGCCTATGTGGTCGGCGGCTGTGTGCGAGACCTGATGCTCGGCCTCAAGCCCAAGGACTTTGACGTCGCCACCGACGCCACCCCCGAGCAAGTCAAAGTTGTGTTCCGACGCGCGCAAATCATTGGCCGGCGCTTCCGTATCGTCCATGTACGCTTTGGTCGCGAAGTCATCGAAGTCACCACCTTCCGCGCCCACCACACCAGTAGCCCGGGCAACGACAAAAACCTATCCCAGCAGTCGAAAGAGGGCATGTTGCTGCGCGACAACGTCTTCGGCTCAATAGATGAAGATGCTAGCCGGCGCGACTTCAGCATCAACGCCATGTACTACCACCCCACCGACAACACCATTTACGACTACGCTGACGGCCTCAAAGATCTCAAGCAAAAAAGCTTACGCATCATCGGTGATGCCGCCACCCGCTACCGGGAAGACCCGGTGCGCATGCTCCGCGCTGCCCGTTTTGCCGCCAAGCTAGACTTTGAACTCGAGGACAACACCCTCGCCCCCATCGCCGAATGCGCGCCCTTGCTCGGTGATATTTCCTCGGCCCGACTATTCGACGAAAGCTTGAAGCTACTAATGAGCGGCTCAGCCCTGGCGACCTACGAACAACTGCGCCAGCTAGCGCTCTTCGAACAATTATTCCCGACCACTGCCCCGCTACTCGATGACAGTTTTTATCAAAAGCTGATCAGTCAGGCGATGGGCAATACCGATGCCCGCATCAATAATCGCCAGCGTGTCACGCCGGCCTTTATTTACGCCGCCCTGTTGTGGCCCGCCCTTATCGAACGGCGCAAGCACTACACCGACAAAGGTGACTCTCCCCTCTACGCCCTGCAACAGGCCGGCAGCGACGCCATTCAAAAACAGATCAAGCGCACCGCCATTCCCCGCCGCTTCACGACCATGATGAAAGAAATCTGGGAGCTGCAGGCCCGCCTCAATAGACGCAACGGCCAAAATGCGGCGCGCGTGTTTAGCCACCCCCGCTTTCGGGCCGCCTATGACTTTTTATTGCTGCGCGAACAGGCCGGTGAACAAACTCAGGACTTAGGTGAGTGGTGGACCCTCTATCAGGAGGTTGATGAAGACGAGCGCGAGGCCATGGTCGCCGCCCTGCCGAAGCCTAAGTCGGGTAATAAACGCCGACGCTCACGCCGCAAACCCAAAGCGGATCATGCCAGCTAGGGTCTACCTCGGTCTGGGTAGCAACCTCAATTCCCCCCCCCGACAGATCAAGGCCGCTCTCAAGGCCATCGCCCAACTCCCGGGCACACAGCTAATACGCTGTGCGCCCTGGTATAAAAGCCTCGCCATTGGCCCCGGCAGCCAGCCCAGCTATATCAATACAGTAGTAGAGATAGACACCGCGCTGCAACCTCGCGCCCTGTTGCAGGCACTCCAGCAAATAGAAACACGGCAGGGTAGAAAGCGCATTGTGCGCTGGGGGCCGCGCACCCTGGATCTCGATATTCTGCTCTACGCCAAACGGAGCCTTAACAGCCGTCAGCTACAAATCCCCCATCCGCGCCTCGGCGAGCGCAATTTCGTGCTCCAGCCCCTGGCCGATATTGCCCCCGAGCTGAGCCTGCCCGACGGCACCCCGCTGGCAAGACTATTGGCAAACTGCTCGCCAGCAGGTATTGTCCGCCTCGTTGCAGTAGGAAGTGGTGGACGCACTGACTAAAACTATCAATCTCGACCTGAATATCGCTACCTTACCGCGCTTTATAGCAGTGGAAGGGCCCATTGGGGTTGGCAAGACCTCACTCGCCAAGCGCCTGGCCGAAACGTTTAACTACGACACCTTGCTCGAAAAAACGGCGGACAACCCCTTTCTGAGCCGTTTTTATCAGGATAGGCAGGCCGCAGCACTGCCCACTCAATTGCACTTTTTATTACAGAGAGCCGAACAAATCGAAGCACTGCGCCAGGGCGATATGTTTCAACCACTGCGCATTGCCGACTTTCTGATGGACAAGGACCCCCTCTTCGCCCGCGTCACCCTCGACGCCGACGAGCTGAAGATTTACCAGGCGGTGTACCAGCAGCTGACCCTGAACAAGCCCAAGCCCGGCCTGGTGATTTATCTACAGGCCCCCGCCGATGTGCTCATGGAGCGAATCAACTGCCGTGGCGTCGCCAGTGAGCGCAATATCGACCTCGCCTATCTCACCGAGCTCAATGAAGCCTATATGGAATTTTTCCATTACTATGAGGCCGCACCGCTGCTCATCATTAATGCTGCGGACATCGACCCGATTAACAATGAAAACGATTATCGCAACCTGGTGGATTACCTGCTCAGCATCAAAAGTGGTCGCCACTACTACAACCCCCAGACACATCTGTAGGCATTTGATCAGCTACGCATTGCCTATTAAAAAGAGAGCCACCGATGAAATCTGTCACCATTAACACCCTCAATAACCACAAAGCCGGCGGCGATAAATTCCCCGTTATCACCGCCTACGACAGTGCCTTTGCCCACCAGATTGAGCTCGCCGGTATCGATGTGATTCTCGTTGGCGACTCTCTGGGCAATGTCATTCTCGGCTACTCAAGTACCGTACCTGTGACCATGGACGACATGCTCCACCACACCGGCGCCGTCAGTCGCGGCAACAGTAAATCGCTGATCATTGCCGACATGCCCTTTATGTCCTACGCCACCGAAGAGGCCACCCTCGCCAATGCCGCCCTGCTGATGCAAGCGGGCGCACAAATGGTGAAAGTCGAGGGCGGTGCCTGGTTGGAAGAATCTGTGTTTAGCCTCAGCCAGCGCGGCGTACCGGTGTGTGGCCACCTGGGCCTGACACCCCAATCCTTTAATAAGCTCGGTGGCTATAAGGTACAGGGGCGCGATGACGAAGGCGCCGAGCTGATCTTGCGCGACGCGAAAATACTGCAGGAGGCTGGTGCCGATATGCTGGTACTGGAATGTGTGCCAACAAACCTGGCGACTGCCATCACCAAGGTGCTAGACATCCCCGTGATTGGCATTGGTGCAGGTCCCAACACCGATGCCCAGGTGCTCGTACTCTACGATATGCTCGGCTTTTCACCGCGCATCCCCAAATTTACCCGCAACTTCCTCGCCGATACCAATAGCGTGCAACTAGCCCTACAGGCCTATGCCGATGCCGTGCGCAGTGGTGATTTCCCCCAGGCGGAACACGGCTTTAAATAGCCCCAGAGCAACTCCGTTACGCCTGGATAAAGGGCTACGCCATAAAGCGTATGAATTCCAGACACACGTCCTTTCTCATAGCTAGAGAGTAGGACGGGAAGCCCTGAACAAATCATTAACTGGTATTTCAGACTCGGAATAGTCATCGTAAAACGTCGCAATAAATAGCTATTAGCTGTACTTAAGCCTCATCTAAAGCACCTACTGTTGAGGAACTCCTTAGGTAGAAGACTGTTAAGTCTTGGCCTCACAAAACATGGTATGCAGGGTCTCAATAATCATCCTCACCTTGGGGTCGTAGAGACGGTAATAAATCGTCTGCGACTCGCGCCGCGTCGCCACCATGCCGCCACGACGCAAGGTGGCCAGATGCTGAGACAAGGCCGACTGACTGAGGGGGACGCACTCGTTCAATGCAGATACCGATAACTCGCCCTCACTCAGAGCACAGAGAATCATCAAGCGATTACTGTTTGAAAGCCCCTTGAGCAAACTTTCTGCCTCGTGAGCATGGGCAGCCAAATCGGCCAAATCCACACCAGTTGCCACTATTCAATACTCCCCAAAGCCCGTCCCGGTCATCAATCGTAACCCCGTCGCTCTGCATTATGTATGGCTACAACAATCGATGCTAATACAATCTTAGTAAATCGCCATTCACCCACACCCTTGGTCCCGTCCAGCTTAAGCGCGCTATATCTCCATCGAGAAGCCAGGTCGAACAGGGCTTATTACCTGCACAAAAAAGACTTTTTATGCTTCAAGACTCCGGTGTCACACAAGACTGCACACCGATTAAGCAACTGAATCTTATGAGAAAAACCAAACTCTAGCAATCCGCCTGCTGGCTTTTCCCTACCATCATTGCCTGCGACAGAATGGATGCGGGACTCGACCCATGACGCCATTAGCCCAGCAGGAGCCTTACTCCCCCGGCGTCGGCCAACAAGTCGATGCAAGTATATAGAAGCACTCATATAGAGCAGATCGCTATATATATTTGATTGCTAATTTAGAAATTACTTATATAATAAAACCTCGTCTACTGCGGGCCTTTCCTATGCCAGTGAACACCTATTTCGACCCAGAAACCTCAAGTTTTACCCACCTCGTTTGGGACGACAGCTCTCGCCTTGCCGCCATTATCGACCCGGTACTCAATTTCAACTATCGCGCCGCTCGCACCTCTAGCCAATCTGCCGACCTCATCATCGATGAACTCAAGCAACTCGGTCTTGAACTCAAGTACATTCTCGAAACTCATGCCCACGCCGACCACTTGAGTGCTGCGCTCCATATCAAAAAACACTGCGGCGGACAAACGGCAGTCAGTGCCAACATGCCACAGGTGCAACGTGCGTTTGAAAATGTCTTTAACCTGGATGATATGGCCACCGATGGCAGCCAGTTTGACCTACTGTTACGCGAGGGCGAACGCCTTAATTTGGGCGAGCTGGAGATAGAAATTTTGGAGACACCGGGCCATACCCCCGCTTGCCTGTCCTACAAAATTGGCACTGCCATTTTTATTGGCGATACTTTTTTTGCGCCGACTTACGGCACCGCCCGAGCCGACTTCCCCGGCGGCGATGCCCCCGCTCTCTACAACTCACTGCAACGACTGCTCAGCTTTGACGACGCAACTCGGCTCTACCTTTGCCATGACTATCCAAAACCGGGCGAGGCCCCCCAGGCTGTATCTACCGTTGCCGAACAGCGCAACAATATTCACCTACAAGGGACAGGAGCAGATGACTTCATTCAGCTACGCAGGCAGCGCGATGCACAACTGGATATGCCGGCGCTGATCTTACCTGCCATTCAAGTTAACATTTGTGCCGGCGAGCTACCAAGAGCCGAAGACAATGGCACTGCCTACTTAAAAATACCCTTGAATCAAATCGGCAAATAAGCACTAACATTCAAATTTTAACAAACATACAGGGACATATATGACGCACCCATTCGTACTTGCACTTATTGGCGGCGGCCTGGTTGGCCTCGCCGCCGTACTCATGATGGGCCTCAATGGCCGCATCGCCGGAGTGAGCGGAATTTTATCCAGTGCCATTACCGACACCAGCTGCGACCGGCTGTGGCGTATTCTCTTCATCCTCGGCATTGCCATTGGCGGCGCAATACCCGCCCTACTCTCCGATAGCTTTATCCCACCCGTACCCGACAGCGGTACCGTACTGGTAATTATTGGCGGTCTGGCCGTGGGCATCGGCACCGGCCTGGGCAGTGGCTGCACCAGTGGCCACGGCATTTGTGGCATCTCGCGCCTCTCACCGCGCTCCATGGTCGCCACCTGTAC
This sequence comes from Gammaproteobacteria bacterium 54_18_T64, assembly GCA_002162825.1. Classification (GTDB taxonomy): domain Bacteria; phylum Pseudomonadota; class Gammaproteobacteria; order Pseudomonadales; family Porticoccaceae; genus Reddybacter. Next base: position 7,911 of record MAAU01000030.1, on the reverse strand, counting down.
CTTTATGGCCGCAGGTTTCGTCTGTGTTTATTTCCTCAAACACATCTTTGGAGCCTAGGAAGATGAATTCACAGAATAAACTACGGCTCATCGCCTCACTCGTTTCCGGCATCGTCTTTGGCCTCGGCATGGCCATATCGGGCATGACCAATACCGAAAGGGTACAAGGCTTTCTCGACCTCGCCGGCGCCTGGGACCCCACCCTCGCCTTTGTCATGGCCGGCGGTATGCTGGTCACCTTCATCGGTTATAAATTTATCTTGAAAAACCCCGCACCGTTATTTGCCGATGTCTTCCATATCCCCACCAGGACAGACATCGACAAGCCACTGCTCATCGGTGCCATCCTCTTCGGCGCAGGCTGGGGTCTGGTCGGTTATTGCCCTGGCCCTGCTATCGCCGGTATCAGTTACGGCTACACCGCGACACTGACCTTCGTACCCACAATGATCATCGGCCTGCTACTGGCAAAGCCCCTGAGCAAGATGTTTTAAGCAGCAAAAACCCTTCCAAACACGGACATAAGCGGAGACCGCCAGGCGATCTCCGCTTTTTTTTTGTTTAAGAATCAAGCCAGTCGCTCTACTTAGCTGTTTTCGAAGCTGATACCCACAGCACCCCCGGCGCAGGTGGTTTTGCTCAACAGCACCTTACACGTATGATGTCGACAACAATTATTAATGACAATAGCATTACATTGATCAACTAAAGACAACTTTTATAGGTGGCAAAACCATGAGCGACGACAGCATAGAAGACATCATCATGCACGGTGCAATCCGGCTGGACTCCCCCCAGTTTGGCGTGATGGATCCACTGTCTGAGGACACCAACCCCCAGGAATATTACGACGCCATCAAACAGCGTTTTGCAGAAGAGCGCGAACTGCGCCTGAATTTTAGGCCCGAGGGCGCCGCCCAGTACGACACCGAATTACAGGGTGAGCTGGCAAAATACGATGACGACCCCCACGCCGGTGAAATCATTGCCCGCGAGCCTCTCACCGATACCGTTGAGTGTCTATTTATCGGCGGCGGCTTTTCTGCCCTGCTAACCTCGGCCCGCCTGCGGGAAATTGGTGTCGAGAGTATTCGCATTGTCGAGCGTGGCGCCGATGTCGGTGGCACCTGGTACTGGAACCGCTACCCCGGTATCGCCTGCGATGTGCCCTCCTACGACTACCTGCCCCTGCTCGACGAAATGAATTACGTGCCCAAGCATCGCTATGCGCGGGGCGAAGAGATTTACCAGCACTGTCAGGCCATCGCCAAAAAATATGATCTCTATAAACTGGCAGTGTTTCAGACCACCGTCACCTCTACCGTGTGGAATAAAGATGAGCAACTGTGGCACATAAAAACCAATCGCGGTGACCACATGAAGGCCCGCTTTGTGATTTGCGCCAACGGTATTTTGTCGAAACCCAAGCTCACTAAAATCAAGGGCATGGCCGCTTTCAAGGGCCACTCCTTCCACACCTCCCGTTGGGATTACGACTATACCGGCGACGATCTGAGTAAATTAAAAGACAAACGCGTGGGTATTATCGGCACCGGTGCCACAGCAGTACAGGCCGTGCCTGGCCTCGGCGCCAATGCCAAACAATTATTTGTTTTCCAACGCACACCCTCGTCCATCGATGTGCGCGATGACTGGGAAACCGACACTCAGTGGGCTAAAAGTTTACCCACCGACTGGCAGGCCAAGCGCAGGGAAATATCCCTGCGCCCGCCTCAATTAAGTGCCGAGGGCCTGAAGAAAATTAAAGCCATGCCCCGGGAAGAAAAACTACGGCGCCAGGAAAACGCCAACATGGATGCGATGATGCGCATTCACAAACGCATCGAAGAAATCGTCAGCGACAAAGACACCGCCGAAGCCCTCAAGCCCTGGTACATGATGATGTGCAAGCGCCCCTGCTTTCACGAAGATTATCTGCCGACCTTTAACCTGCCCAACGTCAACCTTATCGACACCAAGGGCAAGGGTGTGACCGAAATTACGGAAAAGGGCGTCATCGTCGACGGCAACGAATACGAGCTCGATCTGTTGATTTATGCCACTGGTTTTGAAATTCAAAAAACCGGTATTTATAACGAAATTATTGGTGAGAACGACGTCGAGCTGAACGATAAATACACCGATGGTATTCGCACCCTGCTAGGTATTCACTCCAAGGGCTATCCCAACCTCTTCATCATGAATGGCTACCAGGCATCCTTTCAATTCAACCTCACCGACATGATGCAAACACAAGGTGGCCATATCGCCACCTGTATCGACTATGCACGCAAGAATGAATTCCAGTCCCTCGACGTCACCGCAGCAGCCGAAGAATTCTGGGTACAGGAAGTGATTAAATTCCGCGGCAAAACCGACCGCAATAAACAGTGCACACCCGGCTATTACAATTTTGAGGGCGCGGACAATCGCCGTCAGGATGGTACCTACAACGGTGGCTTTGTGAAATACATGGCGGAAATGAATGAAATTGAGCAGGACCTGGAAAAACATTTCTCCTTTACTAAATAGTTTTTTGTAATTCAGCCCCGGTAAACCGCCCAACAATTTAGCGACATCGCTTGCCGGGGCAACATCACAATTGTGCAACTAACAAATAAACACGCTCTAAAAACATCCAATATAAGCCCCTTCAACAATCATAGAGCCTGGCGTCATAATATTTGTACAATGGCCGTCATAATAATTTATAACGAGTATGACCATGGCCAGCCCATCCCCCATTGAGCGCATCAAAAACAAACTCGACCATCCGGTTATAGACGCCGATTGCCACGTCATTGAATTCACCCCGGTCTTTCTCGACTACCTGAAGGCCGTGGGCGGCTCGGAAATCGCCGCGCGTTTCGCCAAGCGCCAGGTCAACTGGTACAAGATGAGCGGCCAGGAGAGGCTCGACAAGCAACGCACCCGCACGCCCTGGTGGGCCCTACCCAGCGCCAACACCCTCGATCGCGCCACCGCCATGCTGCCAGGCCTGCTCAACAAGCGGCTCGATGAAATGGGTATCGACTACGCCATTGCCTATCCCACCCTCGGTTTAATATTCCCTGGCGACCCCGTCGAGGATGTGCGCCGCGCCTGCTGTCGCGCGTTAAACACCTATCATGCGGAACTGTTCAGCAGCTACAGCAGCCGCATGACGCCGGTGGCGGTAATTCCCCTCGCCACCCCCGAGGAGGGCATCGAAGAGCTGGAATATGCGGTCAAGGTACTGGGTTTAAAGGCCATTATGACCCCCAGCCTAATCCGTAGACCTGTAGCAGAGGCCGCCCGCATCTCCCCAAAAGCCAGCCAGTACGCCACACGTATCGACACCCTGGCCTTCGAGTCCGATTACGACTACGACCCCTTCTGGGCCAAATGCCGTGAGCTTAAGGTTGCCGTTACCGTGCACTCCGGTGGTTCCGGCTGGGGCACCCGCAACTCCGTCAATAACTATATGTACAACCACATTGGTAATTTTGCCGCAGCGGCCGAGGGCTTTAGCCGCGCACTGATAATGGGTGGCGTCACTCGGCGCTTTCCCGAGCTTAAATTTGCCTTTCTCGAAGGCGGTGTCGGCTGGGCCTCGGCCCTCTACTCGGGGCTTATCGGCCACTGGCAAAAACGCAATCGCCAGGCTCTGCAAGCTTACGACCCAGCAACCCTCGATTATCGGCAATTGGCCGCACTGTTTGCCGAATATGGCCAGGACGTCACCACACGAAAGGTCAGTGCCGAAGATTTCACTCAGGATTTTCTCACCAAGAACCCCGAAGACCCGGCCATGCTCGACGAATTTGCAGCCTGTGGTTTCGAGTGCATTGAAGATATTCGCGATCAATTTCAGCCTAACTTCTACTTCGGTTGTGAGGCCGACGATCCGCAAACGGCACTGGCCTTCGACCGCAGACTCAATCCCCTGCAAGTCACCCTAAAAGCGATGTTCGGCTCGGACATCGGCCATTGGGATGTGCCCGATATGTCAACAGTCTTAGGCGAAGCCTACGAGCTAGTCGACAAGGGCCTGTTATCCGCCGATGACTTCCGCGCCTTTACCTTCACCAATGCGGCAACCTTACATGGGGGAATGAATCCGGATTTTTATAAGGGTACCGTGGTAGAAAATGCCGTATCGGCAGTACTCGCCAGCACATGATGACAACAATCATTGGCGCGGGACATCAACTCTTGGGCCGCTAGTTAAGGGCTTGTTAACACCCCTGCTAGTTAAAGACTGAAGATCACATAATTATAAAACCCTGGAGATACCCATGGCATTACAAGATATCAGCCCCATCAACGACCAGTTAGCCGACATTATCGTTCGCGCTAATGACCCTTGGGTCGAATCGGAACCCGGCAAGGCGTGGATCAAAGTGCTCTGGACCGGCCCGGAATCGGGCCGCTGGGCAGCCTTGTTTCGCTGGAAAAAAGGCTATGTCGCGCCAGCCCACAAACATCTCGCCGCCGCCCACACCTACATATTAAAGGGCAAGCTACAGGTGAGAGGCGGTACCCTTGAAGCTGGAGATTACGATTACGAACCCAATGGCGTGCTGCATGACGCAACCACCGCCCTGGAGGATAGTGAATACCTCTTTATCAGCGATGGCCACATCGTGTTTTATAACGACGACGGCCTCAGTAGCTACCTTGGCTGGGAAGAGTTACAACGCATGAAAGATGCTGCCGCCGAGTCACAACAAATACCGCCTAATGAATCATAAAGGCATCATGAAACTAAAGAGACAATATTAATGGGCCCACTTGAAGGTTTACGCATTATCGAACTCCAGGGCATAGGCCCCGGTCCATTCTGCGCCATGATGCTGGCCGATATGGGCGCAGAGGTCATTCGCATTGATCGCACGGGTGCGGCCGGGGGGCTACCCCGCGCCGAACGCTTTGACCTGCTGGCCCGCGGCCGTCGCTCGATACGCCTCAATTTAAAAAGCCCAGAGGGTATCGAGATTTTGATGCGTATGGTCGAAAAGTCCGATGGCCTTATCGAAGGTTTCCGCCCCGGTGTTATTGAACGCCTCGGCATAGGGCCCGAACAATTATTGGCGCGCAACCCGGCCCTGGTCGTGGGTCGCATGACCGGCTGGGGGCAGGAGGGACCGCTATCATCCATTGCCGGCCATGATATTAATTATATTGCGCTATCGGGTGCATTATTTAACTTTGGCACCAAAGATGGCCCGCCATCACCCCCCTTAAACCTGGTCGGGGATTTCGGTGGCGGTGGCATGCTGCTCGCCTTCGGCATGGTCAGCGCCATCCTTAAAGCGAAGTTATCGGGTGAAGGCCAGGTCGTCGATGCGGCGATGGTCGATGGCGCGTCACTGCTAAGCACCGCCTTTTTTGGCCAACTGGCCCAGGGGCGCTTTCAGGAGGGCCGGGGTAAGCATCCGCTCAATGGCGCCAGCCATTATTATGAGGTCTACGAATGTGCCGATGGCGAGTTCATCTCCATTGCCTCCATTGAGCCGCAGTTTTACGCGGAGCTAAAACGCCTCCTCAATTTAAGTGAGGATGACTTTGGCGAACAAATGAAGCCCGAACTTTGGCCACAACAAAAAACACAGCTAGCCGCCCTTTTCCACAGCAAAAGCCGCGAGGCCTGGTGTCAATTATTGCAGCAAAGTGATATTTGTTTTGCGCCGGTATTACGTTTTTCCGAAGCACCGGAAGACCCTCACAGCAAAGCGCGCAATGCCTTTATTGAAATCGATGGTGTGGTACAACCGGCACCTGCCCCCCGCTTCAGTGCCACACCGGCTGAGGTTTCTCGTCCACCGGCACAACGGGGAGAGCACACCGACGAGCTTCTTAGGGAGTGGTCTTACTCACCCGAAGAAATTGCAGACTTACACCAAAGCGGCGCCATCAAAGGCCTTAGCGATTAACGATTTTTTAAAATAATCGCTGGCTCACAATGAAGAACTGAGAGCATCAGATCTGCGTAGCCATCATGGCAGCGCAGACCCCTGTTTATTGAAGACTACTTTTAACAGAAGGGAAAGCTAGCCTGCCGCTATGGCGCCATCAATACCCCAGTTGCTTGCTCTGCCATCACTTTATGAACCACTTTTGTGACATGCAGGCCGTCCCAAAACAAATAGTCATTGGCTTTCTTACAAACAAAAGGCGGTGAATTTGGCGTAATGCAGGGCACGGCTGTTTCTGTCAAAGCATAAGCGGCTGGATCTTCCAGTATTGATTCAAGCAGTGAATATAAATCAAAGATGCGGATATCCATACCGGGAAAATTATTTAAGTTTGCCTGCAGTTGTAATAAACCTTGATTAAAGCCATTGGCTAACTGCTTGGCAATGACAGGAAAATTATACTGAGGCAATATTTGGTCAAGAATTTGCACGGAGGGCACCTGACCAAAATCGGCAACATTTACCAGTAAGAAATTACGGGCGCCGTGCTGATATAAAGTGGTAATAGTGCCCGCAATATTTCCAAGAATTATCGGAACCTGATCGGGAGCCACGGCACCAACCATAATATCGCGCAGGTCATTGCCCCCCATATCGATAATAAATAAGGTATCGGCAGAAGACTCTGAAAAGTCATTCAGATAGGTAAGCAGTTGATCGGAAAGATTAAAGCGGCAGGGAAACTCAAGGGCTCGAGCACCACCCACTGCATAATTCCTGGCATTACCACCAACATTTCTTAAGGCCGGCCTGACTGAACCCGATAAGCCCGTACCTTTGGCCAAGGCCTCTACCCAGGTCGCGCCATTGGTGAAGTGATGCCCACCCATGGCATAGGCAGACGCTGGGACAAAAAACTCATCGACGCTGTCAAAGGGCGGTACATTAGCACTCACAGGCAACTCACAGCTTTCATCAAAGCCAAACTGCTCGGGCTTCGACAGCAAGACAAAACCATTGCCACTATCACTGAAGCTAGCGCCAAAAACCACGATACCATCATATTCACCGGGTGCTGCCCAGGCCGCTGGAATCGCCATAACAGCCCAAAGCAGGCTGATACTGATTACTCGCAGTATTTTATTTTTTATTATCGACATAACTATTCCCTGTTTATCAGTATCAAAATTAAAAAAGCTATGCCTCACTTACCGTGGCATAGCTTTAAAGTGTGCATCAATTATTTGAGCGGCGATATAGCGCAATAACATGCCAGGCTATTAACCCATGTCAGCACTAGTGTTTAATGCAGGGCAATAATTCTTAGCGGCGTTCCCGTCGCCCCTTTAAATTTAGTGGGCAGCATAATCACCGTGCTCTCATAAATCTTTTGCGCGGCCAGCTCATCGCTTTTCACATTTTCAATAATGTAGATGCCCTGCTTAACCAGCAGGTGCTGGTGTACGGGGAATACCACCTTGGGGTCTTCACCGGGAGTCACTTCCAACGCCATATTGTCAGCGCCAATGGCGACCACATGCTTTGAGGCCAGCCACTTTGAGGCTTCTATACCAATGCCCGGGCCAGTGTGGGCATAGTGCTGTGGCTTGGCCGTGAAGTTTTTACCCCAGCCGGTGTGCACAAAAACAATGGCACCCTTGGGGATTTTCGTCCCCTGTTTTTTCAACGCGCCCTGCAAATCTGCAGCGCTAATGGCATAACCGGCCTCAAGGTTTTCGACCCCCTTATAGGCGGCGACATCGATAAGAATACCGCTAGCAATAAAAGGCGGCGACTTATCGATACCATTGTGATTGAGACCAATATCGGAGGCCGCGTCTTCTCGGTCAAGACCGTTGTACAGTTCTGCGGCGATGGTGACGTGACCCAGTGCGTCGATATGAGTGCTGACGTGAGTGGTCATTTCAATGCGCTCGAGATAAAAACCCACCTTATTGGTGGCACCGGCGTTATCGCGTAAAAAGTTTTCCATGTTTTTTGAGGTGCGCGCCAG
>MAAU01000048.1 GCA_002162825.1 Gammaproteobacteria bacterium 54_18_T64 | reverse complement strand
CCGACAGGGTAATGACATCACCCGTGTCGGGGATACCACTGAGGGTAAAGCTCAAACCACCAGAGCCGGCAAAGGTGAAGGTCTTGCCGCCACTCTCCGTTGCCGGATCGAAGGCGATAGTGCCACCCGGGCCACCGACCACGTCGTAACCCGGCACCCCCGCACCCAGGGCGTCGGGGTTAAAGGTTAGAGTGATATCCCCCGCCAGAGGTAGACCTGTGGTGCTACTCACCGCCACATCGGCCACCTCGGCCGAGCCAGAATTACTAAACGCCAGGGAGGAGAGCACCGGCGCGCCGGCTGCAAAGCGTTCGGGAGCACCGAGTTCCAGGCCAAAACTACCCGCCGTGCCATAGACCGGACGCAACAAAAAGGTATCACCGGCGGCCGGGGCACCACCGGCGATAGACACCGTAATGCCATCTTGAGTAAAGGGCCCGGCACCACCGCTAAAGGCGCCATCGCTGGTGCGAGTGAGCCCCCATTGCGCGCCGTCGAAGACCAGCAAATAATCCGTGGCCTCGAGATCGGAGACGTTGTTGACGGTGACGCTCACCGTGGCCGCCCCGGTATTAAGGCTGGAGGCAATCGAGGTCGGGCCCAGGGGGGTAAAAAAATTACCGCCCAGTTGGCCATTTAAATCAATACCCAGCTGGTGTTGGGCGTTGACCAGATCGCTCATGCCCACCGCCAGACGGCCCAGCTCGGCACGCGCCGTGTCCAGTATGCGCGAACGAAAATCGAGAGCACCCTGCAACTCGCCGCCGCTGATCTGGTTGGATATCACCGCCACGCCCCCCCCCGCCTGGGCCACACCCACCTCGAGACGATTGGGATAGACAGAGTTATTGGTCACCGCTAGCTGCTGAGCCGTACCGCCAATCACCAGGGGCTGGCCCTTGCCCACAAAGATATTGATGGCACCATCGCTCTGTTCAAGGGCACTAATACCAATGATCCCCGACAACTGCATCAACAGGGAGTCGCGCTGGTCGAGAAGGTCATTGGGCTGGCCCCCGGTGCCCAGGGCCAGGGTAATATCACCATTGAGCTCGGCAATATTGCTGACCAGGCCGTTGACATCACTGACCGAGGCGCTGATGCGGTTATTTACATCGCGTTCAAAACCCGAGAGGCTGTCGTCGAGCTGGTTAAAGCGGTCGGTGAGAATTTGCGCGTCTGAAAGCAAAATTTGTCGCGCCGCAATACTACTGGGGTCACTGCCCACCGCCTGGACGGAATCAAAGAAACCCTGAATTGCCGGCGAAAGACCGTTGTCACTATCACCCAATAAATTATCCAGGCTGGCCGACATTTCTTCAAGCGTAGTCGCCAAACCCAGTTTGCTGGAGCGGGTTCGCAATTCCTCGACCACAAAACTGTCGTAGGCGCGAGCCACGGTGCCAACCTCGACGCCACTGCCGAGAAATTGTCCGCCAATGCGCTGGGCGGGGAGGGTTTGAAACTCGGCAATTTGGCGACTGTAACCCTCGGTATTGACGTTGGCGATATTGTGCCCGGTGGTGCTCAGTGCCTGCTGTATGGCATTGAGTCCCGACGTGGCAACGCCTAATAAGTCCGCCATGGCTTAGCTCCTATCCCCTTTAGTCACCGCACCCGTCGCCAGAACGGCGGGGACGCCGCGGTCGAGTCGTCGCTTGATGTCGAGTATTTTGTCCGCGTAGTCCGGATCGGTGGCGTAACCACTACTCTGCAGGGCCTCGGCAAAACCTTCGTCACTGCTGGTTTGCAGAGCTTCGTGGTAACGCGGCTGTTCACTGAGGAAGCTCACATAGTCATTGAAGGACTGTTCCACTGAGCTATAGGCGCGAAAATCTGCGCGCTCGCGGCGAGCAATGCCATCGCGGTATTCGAGGGTCGCGGTGCTGGCTTTGTCACCCTGCCAGTTGACAGTGGCCTTGATGCCAAAGAGATTAAAACTACTGGCGCCATCATGGCGCGCAATGACCTTCTGCCCCCAACCGGTTTCCAGGGCGGCCTGGGCAATCAGCAGGTTTTCACTAACGCCAATTGCTGCCGCCGCGCGCTGGGCGTGGGGGCGCAGCTCATCGACAAAGGCCTCTGGGCTGCTAGCCTTCCACGCAGCCGCAACCGGGGTGTCGCCGAGCCGGGCACCGTCTTTACTCAAGGGCAGCGAGTCCGCGGCGGCTTTGTCGATGGCCACGGGGCGCATCATCGACCCCAGAGCGCTGAAGGGGGAGCCCAGCGGCATTTTCAACACGGCTTGTTGACCACCGTCCTGGCTATCGGCGTTAGCCGTATCGGGCTTTGCACTGGCTGGCGCACCACCCAGCTGGCGCTCGATAACCTCTGCCAGGCCAATGCCTTTGCCGTTGGCAATATTGAGGGATAGCTGCTGGTCAAACATGCCCTCGTAAAAATCCATTTGCTCACTTTCAAATAAGCCACCCTCGGGCACGGTATCGCGCATCGCCTTGAGCATCATCTGCACAAATACCGACTCGAACTGCTTGGCCGCCCCGGAAAGGGCCTCACTGTCGCCATCGCGAGCCTGGGCGCGCATCTGCTCAAAGCCCGAAAAGCTGTGGTAGACCTGCTGGGCAGATGCTTGCTGACTGGAGAAGGGTTGCATGGCCATGGTCGCGTCCTTAAATCACTATCAACTCGGCGCGCAGGGCACCGGCTTGTTTGAGGGCTTCGAGAATCGACACCATGTCGCCGGGGGCGGCGCCGACATTATTGACGGCCCTGACAATGTCTTCCAGGGCGACGCTCGACTTGCCGCCCATCAGGAACATGGGATTACTCTCCTGGGTGATTGATACGTCCGACCGCGGCGTGACAACTGTATTGCCACGACGCGCCAGGGCACCGGGCTGGCTGACATCCAGGGATTCGGAAACAGAGACGGTGAGACTGCCGTGGGCCACAGCCACCGGCATCACCCGCACATACCCGTTCATCACGATGGTGCCGGTGCGAGCATTGACAATCACTCGCGCAGGGGCCTTACCGGGTGTCACTTCAATGGCCTGCAGCATGGATAAAAAGGCGACCTTCTGGCTCTGATTGACCGGCGAGCGTACTTGCACGGCCGAACTATCAACTGGTAGCGCGGTGCCATCGCCTACGACTTCATTAATTCTTTCCGCAATGCGCATCGCCGTGGTGAAATCGGGCGTTTTCAAATTCAGCACCAGCGGGCCATTTTGAGAAAAGGGGGTCGGCACCTCCCGCTCAACCGTCGCGCCATTGGGAATGCGGCCGACGCTGGGAATGTTCACCGTAACGCTGGAACCATCACCGCCCTCGGCGCCAAAACCACCGACCACCATATTGCCCTGGGCAATGGCGTAGGTCTGGCCATCCGCACCCTTCAAAGGCGCCATCAACAAGCTGCCACCGCGCAGGCTTTTGGCATTGGCGATGGAGGACACGGTGATATCGATGTTTTGGCCGGCCTTGGCAAAGGGCGGCAACTCGGCGTGAATCATCACCGCCGCGACATTTTTGAGGGAGGGGTTGACGTTCGGTGGTACCACCACACCAAACTTGGCGAGCATGCTCTTCAAGCTCTGTACGGTAAAGGGTGCCGAATTGGTCGAGTCGCCACTGCCATTGAGGCCAATCACCAGGCCGTAGCCCACCAGGTGGTTGGAACGTACACCGGCAATGGAGGTGATGTCTTTTAACCGCTCGGCCTGTGCCGAGAGGGCAGAGCAAAGCAAGAGCATTGCCATAAGGCTCGAGATTCGTATACGCATAAGACTGGTCATCATTATTCTCCTCACAAGATCAGCGCGCAGCGCTGTCAAAAGGGCCACAGGGGGCTCATAAAGAAGCGCACCACCCAACCGCTGACATTGGCGTCATCCAGGGAGCCCTTGCCGCCGTAGGAAATTCTGGCATCGGCCACATGGGTCGACAGCACGATATTGTTGGAGCTGACATCGGAGGGCCGGACTATGCCCTTGATACGAACAAACTCACCGCCCTGATTGATCTGTATCCACTTTTCGCCCTGCACCATCAGGTTGCCGTTGGGCAGAACCTGGGAAACGGTGACGGCAATACTGCCGCTCAAATGGTTGCTCTGATTACTTTTACCCTCGCCCTCAAACTCGGAGCTCGAATCGAGGCCGAGGCCGAGGTCATCCAGGAGTTCACCAAATAAGGTCGGCGCCGACATGCTGCTTTTACTGTCTTTATCAATTTCTGTTTTGGTGGTTTTAGCGGCATCCATTTGCTCAACCAAGAGAACCTGAATAATGTCGCCGACGCGGCTGGCGCGCTGGTCCTCAAACAACACCATGTCATAACCGGCCTGGTAGAGACTGCCGGTATTTTGCACGGGCTTGACCATGGCAATGGGGGCAACGGACTCGTAACCGGGCTCGCTGTGCTCGGGTATCACCGCGCAGGCACTTAACAGGCTCACTGCAGTGAGTACACAAATGGTCTGCAGGCGCTTTGGCAAAACGGTTTTCATAACGCTGTCCCCGGGCGATTCAAATATGACTTAGAGGTTGTTGCTGATGTACTGCAGCATCTGGTCGGTGGTGGAAATCGCCTTGGAGTTCATCTCATAGGCACGCTGGGTTTCTATCATCGATACCAGCTCCTCCACGACATTGACATTCGAGCTTTCAATGTAGCCCTGCATAATCGAACCCAGACCATTGAGACCGGGATTACCGGTTTGCGGATTGCCGCTGGAACCGGACTCCAGGTAGAGGTTCTTGCCAATGGCCTGTAAACCAGCGGGATTGACGAAGTCCGCCAGCTGCAAAGTGCCGACCTGAGTCGGGGCGGTATCACCCGGCGCCAACACCGAAATGGTGCCATCGGTGCCGATGGTGATCGACTGGGAATCCTGGGGAATGGTGATGGAGGGCTCGATTGGATAGCCGTTGGAGGTGACCAACTGCCCATCAGAATCGAGAGCCATGGAGCCGTCGCGAGTATAGGAAATAGTGCCGTCGGGCAATAGCACCTGAATAAAGCCCTTGCCTTCAATCGCCACGTCGAGAGCGTTTTCCGTGGTTTCCAGGTTGCCCTGGGTAAAGAGCTTTTCGGTGGCAACCACGCGCACACCAGTACCTTGCATCAGGCCCGAGGGCAGCTCGGTGTCCTGGGAGGACTGGGCACCCACCTGGCGTAGATTTTGATAGAGCAGGTCTTCAAACACCGCCCGGCCACGCTTGTAACCGGCCGTACTAACGTTGGCCAGGTTGTTGGAAATGGTCGCCATACGGGTCTGCTGGGCGTCCAGTCCGGTCTTTGCTATCCACAGAGATTCTTGCATTTTAGGTTCCCATTACTGTCTTTAATTGCGCTGCGATCGCGAGCCAAGTCATCAATTCATTTTCATCAGTGCCGCCGAGGAGCGATCGTTGTCGGCGGCAGTTTTCATCATCTTGATCTGGGTTTCATAACTGCGCTGCAGCTCTATCATCTTCACCATGGTGGCCACGGTATTGACGTTGCTGGACTCCAGGGCCCCCGATACCAGTGACACACTGGCATCCTCTTGAGCGTTGGCTCCGTCCTTCAAACGCAACAGGCCACTCTTGTCTTTAAAGAGGGCATCCTCATCCAGGCTCACCAGTTTTATGCGACCGACTATCGCCACGGTGTCCGGCCCCTGGCCGAGGGGTTGAATGGAGATGGTGCCATCGGCGGCAATTTCCATCTTGTTATGGGGCGGTATGGCCAACGGCCCGCCATCACCCAGGATTGTCTGCCCCGCACCGTTAGTCAGTTGGCCGACGGCATCGAGACGTAAATCGCCACGGCGGGTATAGGCCTCCCCTCCGCCCTCGGCCTGTACCGCTATCCAGCCAGCACCGCTAACGGCGACATCGAGATCGGCCCCAGTGTTTTGCAGGGCACCAAAGCTGGTGTCGACACCGGTGCGCACAAACTTGGGCGCACTGCCACCGTTGACTGCACCGGGGATTGGCAGCGATTTAAACATCGACAGATCGGCGCGAAAGCCAGTGGTGCTGGCATTGGCCAGGTTGTGAGTGACATCGGCCATGCCGCGCATCACCTCACTGGCACTGGCCATTGATGTATAAATGAAATTACCCATAGCGATTCAGCCCTTTCTCATCGGTGGTGCGGTTTAACGTAAGTTGATGACGGTCTGGGTGACCGCATCTTCCGTTTGAATCACCTGGGCGTTGGCCTGGAAGTTGCGCTGTGCGGTAATCATATTCACCAGCTGCTGGGTGATATCGACGTTGGAGTCTTCCAGCGCACCGGACTGAATCAAACCCAGACCCGCAGTGCCCGGCTCACTGACGGTTGCCACACCCGAGGCGAAGGTTTCCGACCAGGCGGTGCTACCCAGGGGCTGTAAGCCCTGCTGGTTGGCAAAGTTTGCCAAGGCAACCTGACCCAGAGCAAAGGATTGACCATTGGTGTAACGGGCGAAAATAATACCGGTGTCGGAGATTTCAACACCCCGCAACTGACCCGAGGAGAAGCCGTTCTGGGAAATAAAGCTCACCCCAAAGTCACTACCAAACTGCGTTGTCGTGGACAGATCAACAGCAAACGACTGCGGCGTCGTTGCACCCGTAGCATTACCACTGGCATCCACAGGAGCCCAGTTCGCCACCGTCACCTCAATAGGCAGAGAAGCGGCTGGAAATTGCCCGGTACTATCAAAGGTCATAGACTGTGGTGCGGCGACGCCACCGGGCGTAACGCCGTCAATGGTCACGTGAGCATCCCAAACATTCGGCACTGCCGTTTTCACAAAATAGGTGGTCAGTGCGTGGGGGTTACCCAGGCTGTCGTAAACCGTCAATGAGGTAGAACCATTAAACATATCGGCACTGGGGGCCGTCGGCGGCACGGCAAAAGCGTCAAAGGGGGCAGCGAAGGCCAGTAGAGGCGCGGCTTCGCGAGAATCCAGGTTGGCGGTGATGTCAATCTCAGAGGTGGGAATGGGCTCAATTTGCGAGGTCGTCAGGCGCACATCATCAATAAGACCGGTAATTTGCCCTGCCGCATCCGCGGTAAAGGCCTGTAAACGCAAGCCTTCGTTATTGGTCACGAAGCCCTCAGCGTCCACGGCAAAAGCACCCGAACGTGTAAAGCGCGTGGTACCACCATCGTCGAGCATAAAGAAGCCGGTGCCACTAATCGCCAAATCCAGAGAGCTATCGGTGAAACTGATATTGCCCTGGGTAAACTGCTGGGCAATCGCCGTCAGTTCGACACCACGACCAATGGAGTTGGAGGCCACACCCAGGGCACTGGCGGCAAACACATCGGCGAACTCACCACGGGCTTGTTTAAAACCAGAGGTGGAGCTGTTGGCGATGTTGTTACCGATAATGCCGAGCTGAGATGAGGCCGCTCGAATACCCGATACTGCTGTTTCAAATCCCATGACTAAATCCTCTTAAGCTTATAAGTACTGGAGAACGTCGGCGTAAGACACCGACTCC
>MAAU01000034.1 GCA_002162825.1 Gammaproteobacteria bacterium 54_18_T64 | reverse complement strand
AAGACCGAGCCAAAGGCTTCCCAGACTTTCAGGTAGTCGTCGGGCTGTTCCTTGGCCATTTTCGCCAATTGGTCGAGTACCCGCTTGGTCAGTGCCGAGCGAATGCTGTCAACGGCGGGGCTATCCTGGAGGATTTCTCGCGATACGTTGAGAGGCAGGTCGGAACAGTCGACCACACCCTTGATAAAGCGCAGGAACATGGGCAGAAACTGCTCGGCGTCATCCATGATGAAGGTGCGCTGAATGTAGAGCTTCAGGCCCTTGGCACCATCGCGGTTATAGAGATCGAAGGGCGCGTGACTGGGAATATAAATCAGGCTGGTGTAGTCGAACTTGCCCTCGACCCGGTTGTGGCTCCAGGTCAGGGGATCCTGAAAATCGTGGGAGACGTGCTTGTAGAACTCAATGTAGTCCTCTTCACTGAGTTCATTGCGCGGGCGTGTCCACATCGCGGTCGCGGCATTGACGCGCTCGAATTCGGGCACATCGACAATATCTTCCTCGGATTCGTCTTCCGCGGGCGGCGGTGTGGGCTTGAGCATTTCCACCGGCACGGCAATGTGATCGGAGTATTTCTTCACCAGACTGCGCAGACGCCAGTCATTGGCGTATTCGCTGGCATCTTCCTTGAGGTGGAGAATAACCTTGGTACCGCGCTCGGCCTGCTCGATATTTTCGACCGTAAACTCGGCTTCGCCATCACAGCTCCAGCGCACGGCCTGATCGGCTGCCTCACCGGCAGCACGGGACTCAACCACCAGCTTGTCGGCCACCAAAAACCCGGAGTAGAAACCAACACCAAATTGGCCGATCAACTGGGAATCTTTTTTCTCATCACCGCTGAGGGCATTGCAGAACTCCGCCGTGCCGGAACGGGCGATAGTGCCCAGGTGGGCAATAATATTGTCACGACTCATGCCAATGCCGTTATCGGTAATGGTCACGGTGTTCGCCTCGGCGTCCACCTCTATCTTCACCACCAGCTCATCTCCACCCTCAAGCAGCTCGGGCTGCTGCAGGCCTTCGAAGCGCAGCTTGTCGCAGGCATCCGAAGCATTGGAGATCAACTCGCGCAGAAAAATATCCTTATTGCTGTAGAGAGAGTGAATCATCAAATGCAGTAGCTGCTTGGCTTCTGTTTGAAAGCCCATGGTTTCGGCTTGCTGAGTGGTCGACATGCTAATCTCCTGTTGGATCGTTGCTATTGGGTTTAACGCGTTTAAACGTGCAATGTTTAAGCATAAAATTCTGTGCCGCCCGGTGAAGAATTGATCGCCCGACTAGCCTGCACCACACTCCACGGTGCAGGCTCTAAATAGGGGCGATTTCAGGATTTTCAAGCGCAGGGTCCCTGCAAATATCGTTATCGCGACAAAAGCGGGGGCGAAAACTGATTATCCGGCGGGCCACCGGCGCCAAATACCGAGCCCTGGCAAGAATATCTAGCCAAACTTGAGGTGCAGACTTGCATCACTAAACTGAGACGCTATCATGCGCCAATGAGCCACACCCTCCTGCAACTCGTTAAGAGCTACAAAGGTAGCTATCCGCTACTCGACGCCATGGTGCCCGATGAGCGGCAACACATTCGCACCATCGTCTGCTATCTCAGCGGTAAACCGGATGGCCAAAATCCTCTGGACACTCTGGTCGACCGCACCGTATATCTTGACCTCGACAAAAAGTCCCTGAACTGGACCCAGATCTCCACTCTGCGCGCGGTGGCCAAGTTAATTGATGAAGAGGGTGTCGACCTACTGGCCTGTCAGTTTCGGCGCACCATCCCCATTGGCGTCGGGGCGGTGGCACTGGCACGCGGCAAGCCCCGCATCATTGGCGTGCTCCATGGCATCGTCAATGGCAGAATCAGCCCCTCGCGGCGCCTGTTAAATTTATTAAGTTTTCAACGCCTGGACAAGCTCGTCTGCGTATCAAAAACTTGCGCCGAAGATCTGATTCGCATGAGTTGGAAGTTAGACCCCAGCAAAGTGCTGGCGATACAAAATGGCATCGACCCCGAACCCTTCCTCAAGGAAGCAAGCCCGGGTACATCGACTGCCGCGAACAGGGAGCGCCTATTCGGCGTGCAACTCGCCGGCAAACGTATTTTCGGCACCATTGGCCGCCTCGCCGAGGTTAAAAATTACCGACGCCTTATCGAGGCCTTTGCCCTCGCCTGCAAAAGCGAGTCAAACATAGCCCTGGTAATGATCGGCACGGGGCCTCTCGAGCAAGAACTGAAAAAACTCGTCAAAACCCTCGGCCTTGACCAACAGGTTGTCTTTCTGGGCTATCGCAAAGATATTGCCATGCTATTAAAAAACCTGGATGTATTTGTACTGGCATCTCTGCGCGAAGGCTTTGGCCTGGCATTGGTCGAAGCCATGGCCTCCGGACTACCGGCCCTCGCCTCTAATAGAGGCGGCATGAAGGAGGTTCTCGGCGATAGTAGTTGTGGCTGGTTAATTGAACCCGAAGATACTCGCAGTATTGCCGAAGTGATTACCGTGATCGCCCGCCAAACACCCGAACAACTGAGCACCATTGGCAATAATGCCCGACAGAGAGTACTGGAAAAATTTCATGTCGAGCGCATGGCAGGCGATTATGAGCGTCTCTACAGCGAACTCCTCGGCAAGACTTGAGGGCGCAGTTCACCCATATCTCGCCTCTAAATTCACGCTATACCGCTCTCTGCTAATTTGCTTCGCTCTCTGCTAAATAGCTCTGCCACTGGTTTTTGGTAATGAGGTTGCAGCTCTCCAGCACTTCGTCCCACATCAACAGTATATCGCCGCGCTCAAGCTGACGTTTGACCTGGGCCACCTTGTTGTCGAGGCTGTACTCGGCATCCCCATAGTCCGTGCCCTCGCGCACGATATAGCTTTCGATCAGGGCACGCAGGGTTTCGGGAGCTAAATTTGCAGCGGGAATTTCAATCATTGGCTAAACAAAGCTTGATTCGATGTAGCAGGTTTTTTAAAGCGCAGGGTCATGCGATCACTCTCACCAATGGCTGTATATTTAGCGCGATCTTTGTCTTTCATACGTAGAGTTGGCGGCAGGGTCCAAACTCCCTTGGGGTGATCTGCGCTGTCACTGGGATTGGCGTTAATCTCACTCTTGGCATCGAGCACAAAGCCGGCCTTTTCTGCCAGTGCGATGACATAGTCTTGTGTCATATAGCCACTGGTTTTCATGGCTTCCCAATCGGTGTTGGCTTGGGCACGATGCTCGACCACACCCAGCACCCCACCCGGCTTTAAGGCCTTGTAAAACAAAGCAAAGGCTTCGGCTTCATTAATACTGCGCAACCAGTTGTGAACATTGCGAAAGGTCAGCACCATGTCGGCACTGCCATCGGGTACGGTCAATTGATTCATCTTCGGACTAAATTCGGCCATCGTTAATGTTTCATAAACATCGGGGTAGGCTTTAATTTTTTCTTCAAAAGACTGCCGCGATTTGACAAAGTATTTAACCTTAGAATCCTTGGAAAAATGAGCTGCATAGAGTTTGCCCTCGGTGAGAGAGGCTGCCAGTATCTCCGTATACCAACCACCGCCGGGCCAAATTTCCACCACCGTCATATTCGCCTTGAGGCCAAAAAAGTCCAGGGTTTCTGCAGGATGGCGATACACATCCCTCTCGACAAAGGCCGGTGTACGATCTGAGCTTTGCAAAATATCGGCGTCGATAATGCCATCCGCCCGCACATTGACTGTACTCAGCAGGGTGAAAAGAAAAAATAAACTAGCCAGTAATTGTCGCGACATTATTGAACTCCGTGAAATAACAGGGGGATATAAACCAAGGTCTTTAAATCTTACTGATCACGCTTTCGATTTTTTCATCGAGGCTTTGCTCTCGGTCCGTGCGGGTACCGATTTTCATTGTTGAACTGACACGGACACGACCCAATTGATGCACCTCAGTATGGCAGGCTTTCACGGCGGCCATCACCTCGTCCCACTCACCCTCTATATTGGTGCCGAAGGCATGGAGCTGATGACTCAGGCCGGCACGCTGAAAAATTTGCTGGCAGGCTGCCACCTCTGCAGACACAGAGACATCGCCACCCATGGGGATCAAACACAAATCAACGTGTACCTTCATTCTTACCTCTTATGGACTGCCTTTACAGGGGATCTTTCGAAGCTAGTGCATCAATCCAGGGCCATACCCGCTGCTCGTTAATGCGATAGGGGTAGGCATGACCCCAATCGGGCAGCTCATCAAAACGCAGATTGTAGCCCAGGTGCTGCAATAATCCACAGGTACTGCGCACCGATCGTATATCAAAGATATGATCGTGAACCCCGTGAATGACAAAAAAGGGTACATCGCCAGCGGCCTTTTTACGCAACATGCGGTCCGCTACCTGACTCAACTCTCCGGCAATGGGCGCGACACCGGCAAATAGCTCGGGGCGGGAAAAGGCCAGTAAATAAGAAAACGTAGCGCCATCGGACAAACCAGTGAGAAAGACCCGCTGCCGGTCGACATTGTACTGACCACAAACCTCGTCAAAAGTCGCGCTAATGGCGTCGACATCCGTGGGCGGATAAAGCACCGACCAGGTCATATCCATGGAACTCGGTGCCAGCAGCATATAACCCGCACTTTTGGCAAGGCGCATCCAGGTCCAAATATACTCATCACCCGAACCATAGGCACCGTGCAGGCAAATCAATAGGGGCCGAGCACAATCGGCTTGATAGGACTCCGGCACATAGAGGGAATATTGGGCGTGGCTTGCGTTGCCGACCTTATGCATTAAACCCACGGGTGGATCGCTCTCGACAAATAAGGGGTCAAGACTATTTTTCAATTTATAGGCTGCCTCCGTGTACCACCAGCTTTCGAGCAGGGGTAATTGCAGGCGCAAATCATAGAGGCGCTCCAGGCCTTTACAAAAACAAAAGCGACTTTTCAGGAAGGATTGATTAAAAGTCTCTCCGCCGGCATTAATAAAAGTCTCGCAGGCATCGCTAAAATAGTTGGCGGCCCTGGCCAATGCCTCGTGAAAATCATACATACCAGAATCGGGGGTCTGTCGAAAAAACGTTTTATTTGTTAATGAAAAAAATTCATCCACGACGATTTCTAGGCGCTGTTGTGAGGCCCGAACCGACTCAAGGCCAATGTCCTCCTGCTCAGCCTCAAAACCCCTTAAAAATCCCAGCAGGCCCTGTTGCCATTCATTCAGCTTCATTTGGTAGTCGCTGTCGGTCATCGCCTAAGTCCTCTGCCATCGGTGAATATATATACCTCGGCCTCATTATTTTATTACACGATACTTACACATAATCGCTGCAAACCAAAATTTCCCGGCACAGCGGGCAAGTCCCAGCAGCGATGATTATTTGACGTCCATTGGGCAAGCTGCTTCTATCGGCCTCCAAATTTATCTACCTATACTTAAAATCACGAGGAATATCCAATGACAGAATTAGACGGCAAAGTGGCTGTAATCACCGGTGGCGCCAGCGGTATCGGCGAGGAGTCGGTACGCGTATTTATTCGCGAGGGGGCAAAAGTAGTGATCGCCGATATGCAGGAGGAGCGCGGCCAGGCACTAGCCAATGAATTTAAGGGCTCGGCGGTATTTATAAAGACCGATGTCAGCCAGGAGGCCCAGGTCAAAGCTGCCGTCGACAAGGCCGTCAGCGAGTGGGGGCGACTCGACTGCATGTTTAATAACGCCGGCTTTGGCGGTGCCATCGGCCCCCTTGAAGACACCCCGGTGGAAGATTACGACATCACCATGGATGTGCTGGTTAAAGGCGTATTTCTGGGCATGAAACACTGCATCCCGGTGATGAAAAAACAGGGCGGCGGCAGCATTATTAATACCGCTAGTGTCGCCGCTCTGGTGTGCGGACACACCCCCCACCTGTACTCTGTCGGCAAGGCCGCCGTGGTGCATCTGAGCAAGTCCGTCGCCCTTGAGGTGGGTGAGGACAATATTCGCGTCAACGCGATTTGCCCCGGCTTCATCGTCACTCCCCTGTCGACCAACACCGTGGGCCGCGAGGACAATACACCCACCATCGACTACAAGATCAAACAGCCGATACCCAGAGTTGGTCAACCCGACGATATCGCACAAATGGCCTGCTGGCTGGCCGGCGAACGCTCCACCTTTGTCACCGGGCAAACCATCGCTGTCGATGGCGGTACTACCGCCGGTGTGCCCTGGAATAAGCAACCGGGATATCAGAAAAGCTATCACCCGATTAAGGTCTATCGTCCCGAATCGGCGGATTAACAAGCCCGGCCCTTGAGCTTGATCATAAAATCTCGAGCATAAAAAAACCCCGGAAATGTCCGGGGTTTTTTTATGCTCGATGAATACTAGCTATCGAGTCTTTCAATGATTGTACAGTTAGCCGTACCACCACCTTCACAAATTGCCAACAAACCATAACGACCCTTGCGGCGTTCCAGTTCATTCAACAAGGTGGTCATTAACTTGGCACCGGTGCAACCCAGGGGGTGACCATTGGCCTGTGCGCCACCATTAACATTGAGCTTATTGAGATCGGCACCCACGGCTTTAGCCCAGGCCAGGGGTACGGAACCAAAGGCTTCATTGATTTCGTATAGGTCGATGTCTTCGATCTTCAAGCCGGTTTTTTCGAGGGCTTTTTGTGTCGCGGGAATGGGGCCTTCGAGCATGATGATGGGGTCGGAACCGACCACCGACAGTGTGTGGATACGCGCGCGAGGCTTGAGGCCGTATTTCTTAACGGCATCGGCATTGGCCATCATCACCGCCGCCGAACCATCACTGATCTGGCTGGCGGAACCGGCGGTAATCATGCCCCCCTCGGCGAGTGGTTCAAGACCGGCCAGCGCTTCGAGGTTAGCATTGGCGCGAATACCTTCATCGGCGTCGTGGGTAAAGGCTATACCACCCTCGAGAGTCACCTCAATGGGCATAATCTCTTCACGGCATCGGCCGGCTTCGGTGGCATCCAGGGCCTTCATGTGGCTCTGGTAACCAAAGTTGTCGAGTTCTTCGCGCGTCAACTCGTATTTTTTTGCCAGCATGTCGGCACCCATAAACTGGCTGAATTCGATGCCGGGGTAGCGCTCTTCGAGACGCTGACTCTTCGGCATGCCACGGCCCTGCTCGGCACTGTCGGAAATATTGGAGAACATCGGCACACGGCTCATTGACTCGACACCACCGGCAATCACCACGTCCTGAGTACCAGACATCACCGCCTGAGCGGCAAAGTGAATGGCCTGCTGGGCTGAACCACACTGGCGATCAACAGATACGCCGGGCACCGATTCACCCAATTTCGAGGCCAATGCCACGTTGCGCGCGACGTTACCGGCCTGCTCACTGTTCTGTGAAACACAACCAAAAATAAGATCATCGACCTTTTCGGGATCAATGCCGACCTGATCGATCAAACCGTCGACCAACATACCGCCCAGATCAACCGGGTGAATCTGGCTCAATCGCCCTCTATTTTTACCTGTCGCTGTGCGCAATGCGCCGACAATATATGCTTCTGCCATGTTCGCCTCCGTTAACTGAAAAATTAGT
>MAAU01000024.1 GCA_002162825.1 Gammaproteobacteria bacterium 54_18_T64 | reverse complement strand
TGATTTTCATCAACCAGATTCGTATGAAAATTGGAGTGATGTTTGGTAGCCCCGAGACCACGACTGGTGGTAACGCCCTGAAGTTTTACTCCTCTGTGCGTTTGGATATTCGCCGCATTGGTGCGGTGAAAGACGGCGATGAGATTATTGGCAATGAAACCCGGGTCAAAGTCGTGAAGAACAAAGTGGCGCCGCCCTTTCGCCAGACCGAATTCCAAATCCTCTACGGCATTGGTATCAATCGCATGGGTGAAGTTATCGACCTTGGAGTTAAGTGTGGCTTTGTCGATAAGGCGGGTGCCTGGGATTCCTATAAGGGCGATAAAATTGGTCAGGGTAAAGCCAATTCCTGTAACTATCTAAGTGAACACCCCGCGATTGCCCAGGAAATTGAGGACAATATTCGCCTGCAGTTACTGGGTGACCCAGAGGCCGAAAAGGAAGAAGTTGAAGCCAATACTGGCAGTGAAGTGGAGGGCTAAGCCTCTTTAAGAGGCTCTGCGGGAGTCTCTGTTAAGCAAGTTTTGTAAAACAAAAAAGGGCACCTAAATAGGTGCCCTTTTTTTATGCTTTCTCATAAGCTGGCCATCACCTCAACATGAAGGCAAGCTTTGATTAAAGTTCTATCGGATAACCCGCGGCTATCCAGTTGGGCATACCGGTGTGGCTGACGCAGACTAGATTGTTAAGGCCGATTAATGACAGGTTAGTGAGGGCGGTTTGTGCCCTCCGTCCCGAGCGGCAGTACATATAGACCTTGTCGTAGGCCTTTAATTGCTCAACATGAATACTCTCACTACCTAAGGGTATATTGATACTGCCGGGCACATGGCCCTCGGAAAACTCTACCGCACGCCTGTTGTCGACGATCACTTCGTTAGCACCGAGTTGCCGCCATGAGCTGTGTAAATCACTCATTGAAAAATCGTCATAAACATAGCGCCGTGGATTGTAATCAACACCGACACTGACGTTGGCGGGCACGGCCTCGTTAATTTTCTTCGGCATATCGAGGTTGAGATTATTCATGGTCTCGATAAAGTCGCTGGCACTTTGTTCGCCACCGAGGCGGGGGTTCCAGCGCTTTTCTTCACCGATACTCGAACAGGTTCTGCCCTTGTAGTCGTGGGCGGGGTAGACAAGGGTGTCATCGGGCAGGGTAAAAAGTTTATTGCTGACATTGTCATAGAGCATTTGAGCATCGCCCTGTTGAAAGTCGGTTCGCCCGCAACCGCGTATCAGTAGGGTGTCACCGGTAAAGACCCTACCATCGATGTAGTAGCTCATGCAGCCACTGGTATGACCCGGGGTGGCGAGGGCCTTAATGGTGTAGTTGCCGAGTTTCAATTCATCGCCATCCTCCAGGGCGATATCGATGGCATCAATACCGGCGGCTTTGCTAAACACAATCTTCGCGCCGGTGTTTTGTCGCAGTATGCCGGCGGAGGTAATGTGATCGGCATGGGCATGGGTTTCGATAACGTAGAGGAGCTCGATGCCAAGTTCTTCGATGTACTGTAAATCTCGGTCGTATTGCTCCATCACCGGATCTATTAAGGCGCCTTCACTGGTGGCCGTGTCGATTAAGAGGTAGGTGTAGGTAAAGCTGTCCCGGTCAAATAACTGCCTGCATAGCAAACCGGATACCGGTACGTCAGAAGTCATGTCTAGCCCTTGGGTTCTTGTGTGTGATCAGCATAATCGGGATGAGCTGGCCTTTAAAGCCCCCAAAAATAGAAATTCAGTGAATGCTCATGGGGCAAGGGATAGGGCTTTCAGTAAACGCCAATATCCAGGTAAGAGCGGGATATTTTGTCTATGGCGACTACATAAGATGCCGTGCGGTAATCACTGACCTTGTCATTGCTGTCGAGTACGGCCTTAATCTGTTGAAATGATAGGCGCATGGTGTCGTCGAGACCGGAGCGTACCAGGTCGAGCTCATCGGCACCCTGTACCAATTCTTTTTGTATCCACTCGGGTATGGGTTGCTGAGTCATACTCTGCAGGGCGCTGAGCATATGGCTGCCACGCATTTCATCGTAGCGTCTCTCCATGCGGCCAAAGCGAATGTGGGCCAGGTTGCGCACCCATTCGAAGTACGAGACCGTCACGCCGCCGGCGTTGACATAGGCGTCGGGTAAAATGGTTAAGCCCCTTCGGCGCAGTATTTCGTCCGCCTCAAAGGTAATGGGGCCGTTGGCGGCCTCGACAATTAAAGGGGCCTTGATGGCCTCGGCGTTGTCCGGAGTTATCTGCCCCTCCATGGCCGCGGGTATTAAAATATCGCAGTCCATTGCCAGTAGGCTTTTGCCATCGGCGACGTGACTGGCGTCGGGATAACCGGTGATGGTTTTGTGTTCGATGATGTAGTCGCGGATGTGTTGAATATCCAGGCCGCTCTCTTTGACCAGGGCGCCATCTTTTTCAATGATGCCGGTAATCAGGCACTCATCCTCTTCCTGTAATAATTTGGCGGCATGAAAGCCGACGTTGCCCAGACCCTGTATAACGACGCGCTTACCTCCTAAGCCACTCTTGAAGCCTGCGTCGGCAACGGCGTCGGGGTGGCGGAAAAACTCACGCAGTACATAGACGACCCCTCGGCCTGTGGCTTCGGTACGACCACGTAGACCACCGTGGGCGACGGGTTTACCGGTAACACAGCCGGCGTAATTGACATCTTCCGGGTGCAGGTGTTTGTAGGTATCGGCAATCCAGGCCATCTCTCGCTCGCCGGTGCCCATATCGGGGGCGGGTACGTTGGTCGCCGGGCTGAGGAAGCCCTTGCGAATCAATTCCCGGGCAAAGCGCCGGGTAATTTTCTGCATATCGTCACGGCTGTATTTCGTGGGGTCGATTAATAAGCCCCCCTTGGAGCCACCAAAGGGTACGTCGACAATGGCGCACTTATAGGTCATCAGTGCCGCCAGGGCTTCGACTTCATCTTGATCGACAATGGTGGCATAGCGAATACCACCCTTGGAGGGTAGGCGGTGGCTGCTGTGTACGGAACGCCAACCGGTAAAAACCTCGATTTCACCGTTAATATTGACTGGGAAGTTGACTTCGAGAGTAGCTGTGCAGGCCTTTATTGCCGCCGCAATACCGGGGTCAATATTCAGTACCTGAAAAGCGCGATCCGCCATATGGTTGACGCTTTCAGTAAAGGATAAGGACTCCGTACCCGCTGTATCTACCATGATTTATTCCCTTTCAATTTATAGTCATTATTAAAAGCCCCGTTAGGCTTTTTTTATTCAAGGCGCTTGACGACTTTTACTTTATTGCCACCCTAGCAGCGGGTGGCAATAAAAGTTGTGACTGAATCCCTTATTTAACTAAGTCTAGCCTATAAATATTCAACATTCTGTGGCCTGGAAGAAAGTTGTTTACTAGCCGTGTTGGCGGGGATGGCGGATGTGTTAGGGAGGCTTTTAGAGATGTTTTTTAATTGTTTTGGGGTAGGGTCAAAGGTAGCCGCGGAGCACCCTCACTTCGTTATTGTGAAGAGAGGCATGCTCGGTGCAGCGACCTATGTACTGAGTGGTATTTAGCCGGGTAGGTATAAGCCGCCATTGACGTGAAGGGTTTGCCCGGTGACATAGGAGGATTCTTCCGAGCAGAAGAAATTCACCACACCGGCAATTTCCTCGGGCTTGCCGACGCGCTCGGCGGGCACGCGAGCTTCCATCTTGTCGAACTCTTCCTGGGGCAGTATTCCCTTTAAACGGTCATGCCAGATAATGCCCGGTGCAATGGCATTCACAGTGACCCCGTGTTTGGCGAGATCCAGTGCCACCGAGCGGGTATAGCCGGTGACGGCGGCCTTGGCGGCAGCGTAGGGTGACTGACCGACACCGGGGTGGTAGGCGTACATCGAGGCAAAGTTAACCACGCGGCCAAAGCCCTTATCGACCATGGTCTTGCTAAAGGCGCGAGTTAGATAAAAGGTGCCGTTGGCATTGACCTTCATGACTCGGTCCCAGGTTTTCGAGTCTAGCTCCCAGGGCTTGGCGTTGCCCTGAATGCCGGCATTGTTAATGAGATAGGCGATATGAATGCCATCTTGCGTGAGATTTTTCGCCAGGGCATCGACCTGCTCTTCCTTGGCAACATCGAGAGGATAGCCGGTAAACATGGCCTTCTGTTCGTCGTTGAGTTCGGCTTTTATCCACGGGTCGATATCGGTGACTCGACGATCGGTGCCGATAACGGGTATACCGGCTTCAATTAGTCGTTTAACGATGGCTGTACCCAGGCCGCCAATGGCGCCGGTGACTAGTGCGTGTCCTCTACTCATGGTGTTCTCCAGTTATTGTGTTACTTATTGATTAAAGTGAGTTATTTTCCCGAGCTTGACTCGGGTAGTGTTAAATTTGCAATGGGATTTGACCAGTAAACGGCCCGGCAAGGCAAGGCTTGTTATGTAAATCAAGTCCTTCAGGCTTGGCTCAGGCGGTGATTTAAGGTTTTGTAGATTTTGGGTGGCTGTGCTTTATCTCCATTGGATGCTCGTAAATATCGCTGGCGCTATTGATGCATGCCAGCTTGCCAGTAGGCTGGGTTACTGCACTACTTCTGACATTTATCGGGGTGAGGATTTATCCGTACACAGCCCACCGACTATTATTATTTACCCGGTGCATCGCAGGCCTCTACTTATTTGTTAGGTAATATACGCACCGGTTTGCCGATGAATGAGTGAGAGTAAATGGTGTGGCTGAGTTGCTTTCACCTACTGCCGCTTGCGTAGCTGTACACGAAGCCAGGCGGTGTTGTCGCTATCTCATCAGAACCTAGGACTAGTGTTGATATCTATCACGCCGCGAGCACGGCAATGTCTTGCTCAAGGGAATGGCAAAACACAAAGCGGAATGAAAGCTTCATTGTGGGGCTCTGCGCAAGCCGCTTGTCTACGATGATTGCGAACATTGCGGGAGTCAGTGTGATTTAGGCTGGTGCTTACTATGTCAGACGGTGGTTTTGGGGCGCTTCAAGGTAGTGGGGATTTTATGGATGATCTGGTTTGCCTCGGTCATTGAGCCTGCTTCCTCATTGAGCCTGGTACCAGGGGGCGGTAACAATAGACACTTAAGCGCGTGGCGCACGCAGGCACAAAAGCCTTGGGGTGGCCTCGAAAGCGCCACTCCAAGCCAGATATGCTTGAGGGTGTGTAGGTCGGTGGGCCTACATTCTCAAGTGATCGCTGTACTCCTCTTCGGGACAACTGATGGTCATATGCTCCTGTAGTCCCATGAGTTGCATAAATGCCCCGTGGTTGAGGTGAATTAAATTTTCGTGATCGCCGCTTTCAAGGTAGACGTCGTCGGTTTCTTGCAAACAATCATCCCAAACAACGTGAAAGCCGTAGACCTGCCCCAGGGCGGGCACAGCCCCCATCTCACAGTCCAGAAACACACTCTTCAATTCTTCTTCATCTGCGAGTTGATATTGGCCGTTCATCATCCGGTTGAGCCAGTGGAAGACGATTCTGTGGGATGCTGGGATGACACAGAGGAGATAGTTATCCCTGTCGTGGCAGAGTACGGCCTTGACGACTTCCCGCGCAGGCAGGTGAGCGGTGTGGGCCGTGTGTAAGCTCGAATGGGTGTGAGGGTGGTGGAGCAGGTTGTAGTCTACACCGACCTTTTGTAGATGTTGTTCTATGCTGTATGCGATTGACATTGTCAGGCCCTCCCAGGGTTTGTTCCTTGATTTGAATATAGACCACCGGGCTTCACTGTCTAATAATTTGTCTATGTAAGGGATGTGAGTGGTTAAGCTAAGCTTGAATAAGAGCTTGTTAGTGAGCAGCCATGAGGTGTATGGAAGGGAGGCACGCTTGCTATTGTCCTCGCGCCGTAAACATCACCAGCAGTGTGCGCAGGATGATGATGCTATCCATTTTTAACCATGACCAGAAATTACTCAGAGCTAGACCGTAGCTAATATCAAAACCCAGTTTATTGCGCACGTCCTCCAGACAGGTGTCATAACCCTGGTTGACCTGAGATAGCCCGGTTATACCCGGGGTAACACAGTAGGTTCGCTCACTGAAAAAGGGGATGTCCCGTTCCAGTTTCTGATAAAAAGCCGGGCGCTCTGGCCGTGGGCCAATGACTGACATCTCGCCCTTCAGTACGTTGATAAACTGTGGCAGTTCATCGAGTCGGGTCTTTCTTAAAAAGCGACCGACCGGAGTGATTCTAGGATCGTCTTCGGTGGCGAGCACGGGGCCCGAGTTTCTTTCAGCATCGTCGATCATGGAGCGAAACTTAATCATCTTGAAGGTTGCTGCACTGTTGGCAAAGCTGATGCCGCTGCGCTCTTGTGTAAAGAAGATCGGGCCAGGGGACTTATACTTGATTGCGATGGCAATGAGAGGCCAAAGTGGCAGGGTCATGATGATGCCAAGTGTCGCGATCAACAGATCAAGCAGACGCTTACTATAGGCGGTAGAGGCATTGATATGGCAGTGGCTATGCATTGTATTGACTCCCTTAAAGGATTAATCAGGCTTTACCGATTGCCAGCGGCCGCGTTCAAAACCGGCTAGATAACGCAGGGTACCCATTAAACTGGCGCAGTGGCCTCTGACGAGGTAGGCGAGTGACTCCAGGAGAGGAATCTGTCGTTTTGGTTTCAGAACAAGCTGTAGTAGGGCCAGCTGATAGAGCAGGATTTGGGCGAGGGCAATGGGTATAAACAGCCAGTGGTGTTGTGCCAGATAGATACTGCCAAACAGTGCAATGAGCATGCAAAACGGCATCAATACGCGTAGTCCCTTACCCGATATAAAGGCGAAAGCAATGCCCCGGTAGCGCGGTAGCAGCAATTTCTTAAGACGTAAGAGTTGCTGACAATTACCGGCACCGATGCGACGCCGCCGCTGCCAATCCATGTTGTCATTGGCTTGCTCCAACTCCAGGGCGTGAATATCGGCGGCATATTCAGCCCGAAAACCCTGCATGACAATGTTCATGGGTAGAATGAAATCGTCGTTAATGGTGTCGGCGGCCAGCGGTGTAAACAAGTTGCGACGCAATACATAGAAGGCGCCGTGAGCACCCAGAGTCGCGCCTAAAGCGGCTTCGCAGGCCTTCATGTGACTTTGATAGTTCCAGTAACTCAACTCACCCACGGAGCCGGGGTTCAGCAGTCGATAATGGGGTGATAACACACCCACGTGGGGGTCTCGAAAGTAGTGGGCGGCGATCAGCAGGGCATCGATGGATATCAGGGCCGAGACATCGCTTAAGGCCAGTAATTCGCCGTTCAGCTCCTCTACCACTTCGTTAATAACGGCGACCTTGCCGCGGTTTTCGGGGTAGTTGCGCACCTCAATATCGAGGTGCCTGCACTCGATTTGAGCGGCGGTTTGGCGCGCAATGGCGACGGTGTCGTCGCTACAGCCATCACAGGCGACGATAATATGAAGGCGATCTTCTGGATAGTTGAGGATGGCTAAATTGCGAATTTTATCGGCTATCCACTGTGCTTCATTGTAGGCCGGGATCAGCAGGCTAATACGCGGTAAGTTCTTTGTGCCGAGCTGGGGTTTGTTAGCAAGATCATCACCATGGCGCTCGCTCTTGCGCTGCAGCCACTGCAGTATCAATGGATAAACGGCATGGTGGTAAATCACCAGTAGGCCGCTGAGCAAGGTTAAGATGACGGTAGTCGTCGTGGACATCTTAAAGCTCCCTGGTCTGCAGTTGATTGTAGGCCTGGGCCATAAAACGCACATCACAATGATTTTTGACAAAGGTTCTCGGGCTTGATTGCGCGCCGGTGTTGCGGACCCTTAAGTGTTCGCTCAGTACCCGCATTAGGTTGAGGCTAAGGGCACCGACGTCCCTGGCCGGTATCAGCACACCGGTGTCGGGGCACAAGGTCTCGCTGGCAGCACCGACATCGGTGACGAGTGTCGGCACATTGCAGGCCTGGGCCTCCAGAGGAGAGAGGGGCATTCCCTCATTGATTGAGGGCAGGCAAAAGACATCGAGTGCCTGATAAAAGCGTGGCATGAAATCGACGCGACCGAGGAAATGGATGCGTTGGCTAAGGCCTAGCTCCTCGGCGAGCTGCTGTAATTGCTGCTTCATCGACCCCTCACCCGCGAGAGCGAGGTGAACCTCCTGGGGTAAATCGCCCAGGGCCTGAAATAAAAAGCTGTGGCCTTTGACGGCCTCTAAGCGACCACTGCAGCCAATGAGAGGGACGTTGAGCGGTAGCATTAATTGTTCCCGTGCCAGGCTCTGTTGGCCGGGTTTGAAATACTGGGTATCGATACCATTTGTCACGACCTCGACCTTGTCAATGTCCAACTGGCGGCACATGGCGCTGGCGACGATGTGTGCGTCGGCGACCAACAGCGGTTGGGTGAGGCGAATGATGAGCTTTTGCAATTGGCAGTGGCGGGGATTATTCAGGTGCCAGGCATCGTGTTCGGTGTGTACGAGATGCTTGATACCGGCGAGACGTGCCGCAAGGCCAGCGTACAAGAGGGGGCCAAGGTGGTGAGTGTGTACGACATCGGCACCAATGCGCTTCAATAAGCGGCTCAAACGAAGCACCAGGAAAGGTTTCGTGCCGGGCTGCTTGTTGAGAAAGATGACTCGACTGGCGTAGCGTTTGAGGCGAGGCCAGTGCCGAAGGGCTTCGCGGTAACTGCCCTCCAGACTGATAATCAGTGGTTTTTTGTAACTCTGTGTAAAACTACAGAGATCGAGGGCCATTGTTTCGATACCACCGGGGCGAAGATGCTGAACGACTTGGACGACTCTGGACATGATGGACCTCTCTTGGCTACAGCGATGTCAATTCCCTGGTGATGCCCTGTCGAGTAACAGGCCTTGGCATTAGGCACTACAGGAACACCGGGTACTTAGACTAAGCACTTGCTGTGCCAACTAGAGTGGCCGTATAAAGTCTTTAAAACGCTTATTTGAGACGAGGTTTTTGTGTTTTTTGAGGTCTTTATTGGCGCTTATTTCGCAAATTGCATATGAGCTTGCAAAGGCATTTTCATTTCAATAAAAGCGGGTTTTTTTTTGGTTTTTTTTTGGTTTTTTTTTGGGCTTTAATTCTTCGCCCTGCGCGGTGTTACAGCGGGCGCTGGAGAAGGTGGATCGGGGGGGAGTGTTGAGGTACGAGGCGCTGTTATGGCTCAGATTGGCCGCTTATTAGAGATAGGGGGAATGCGGCTCAAGACGGGGACGCCACTAATGGCACTCAGGCGATCGAGGCGACGCAGGCTGGTATCGCCGATCTCCAGTAAGAGCGCTAAGCCGCCGCCAAAGACGATGCCGCCGATGAGACCCCCGATAAAAAATAGTGATAGGGGCAACTTATTGTCGCTGGTTGGCGTAAAGGGCCGGTCGATGATTTTAATGCGTTTGTCTTCTTCAAAAATACTTAAAGAGTGGGTTATGCGGGCGTTTTCGTGGCGTTGTAGGAGGTCGTCATAGAGCCCTCGTTTGATATGAATATCTCTGTTCAGTCGCGACAGTTCACTTTCGTTGGCGCCGTAGTTCGAGGCCTGTGCCTCACCTTTGGCAATCATTGCCTGGAGGCTGAGAAGCTCCTCCTTTAAACCGTCGACCTTACTGCGTGCCAGTTGTAGGTTTTCCAGCTGTGAGACCAGCAGGGTTTGTTCGGCCTCGCCCTGTGAGGCTCCGCTGGCGATGGCCCACAGTTGATCGGCGTTGAGGCTGTGTTGGCTGTGCTGGAGAATATTGAGGCGTTCTACCTGTAGGCTGCGTAGATTGCGCAGGGCACCTTGAATCTTGCTGTGTTGGTCCGTGTAGCGAGCCCGTAGCAGTACGAGGTTACCCTCAATATGGACAATTTTTTCTTCCAGGCGGCTCAGTACGGGGTTGGTTTTTGATAACTGCTGGTCGAGGCCTCCGAGGCGTCGGGTGGCGCCGGCCAATTCACTCATGCGCTCCGCCAGGCGCTGTTTTAGGGAGTTTAGGTGGGTCATATTGCCGAGGTGCAGCGAGGGAAGGTCAATGGCATGGCGATTTTTAAAGTCGGCCAGCGCCGCCTCGGAGACATCGAGTTCGTGCCGTCGCTGTTCCAGATGTTGAGCCAAAAAACGGCTGGAGGCGTGCATGGATGAGCGTTCGGGGGCGAGTAACTGCTCGACAAATTGTCGTCTAATCACCTCGAGAGTCTCCTTGATCTGCTCGGGCTGACGGGCGGTGTAGTCGATGCGGATAAGGTCTTTGCCGAGCATGCGCAGGGAGATGGCCGAGGATAACTCGCCAATCACTCTGTCCTGTTCTGCGGGTTTGCTGTGTTCATCGATCAGGCCCCGTTCCAGGGCGACGCTAGCGAGGATATGGCGGCTGTGCAACAGTGTCTGCAGTGCGCTCAGTCGCTCTTTAAGCATCGAGGATACGGCCAGGTCCTCCAGGAAAGGGTTCATCTTAGCCGTTTCCTGAATCAACATGCTGGTGTGAGAGGAGTAGTGCTGGGGGCTCAATACACCGACGCCAAGACCCACGAAGGGTAGCAACAGAATTGGCAGGGCAATGGCGTAGCGTCGTCGCCAGACGGCGACGAGAATCACCAAAATGCGATAGTGAATACTCATAGGGCGTCGAGCCATTGCGTCGTTAATTGTGCCTGGCTGGCCCAGTCCTTGTCGGCGACGGTATGGCGTGTGGCCTTGCTAAAGGCAGGCAGGCCATGCAGTTGCAGGCTCGCTTGCAGTGCTTCGACCATGGCGGATGCGCCATCGGCAATTTGCACCAGGCCCCGGTAGGGCCGCAGAGCGGGGAAATCGGTGGCAACAATGGGGCGTCCACTGGCCAGGTACTCGACTAATTTAAGGGGGTTGCAGGCGCGAATCTGGCTGTTGTCAATAAAGGGAAGGAGGTTGGTATCCCAGTGTTGGCAGTAACTTGGTAGTTGCTGGTGAGGCCGCTCGCCCAAAAAGTGCACGTTGTCGAGAGCATTTAACGCGCTGACATCGACGACTGTTTTACCGATGAAAACAAAGTGCCAGGCGGGCATTTTTTTGATCACGGTGGCCAGTAAATCGAGGTTTAGCCAGTTTGAAATACTGCCGTAGAAGCCCGCAATGGGCCGGCCGTCGTTGGGTAGATCGAGGGCGCGAGCACAGGGTTTGGAGAAAAGCGCCAGGTCTACGCCATGATTGAGCAGGCGGGTGGGCGCGTTGGGGAATTTATCCACCAGTTTTTGGCTGGCACAGAGGATTAAATCTGCCTTGGCGGTGAGCTCCTCCTCACGGGCGGTGACGGTGCTGTGATCCACCCCGGCGAGGGCAGAGAAGTCATCGCCGCAATAATAGATCACCGCCGACTCCTCGAGATGGCCGATGAGGTCGACGGCCGTTGGTAGGGAGATCCACAACAGCGGCGCCTCAATTTGCTGGCTGCGCAGCAGGGGCCGCAATTGTTTGAGCAACATACGTGTCGCCAACCAACGTGCGACACGGCTGCGGGGTGCCGGCAGGGTTATGGGCTTGATAAGGAAAAAGTTGTCACCTGTCGGCAGCGATGACTTGCCCCCTTGATTCGCTGAGGGCGCTTTGTGTGGCCATATTTTTTTACAGGCGCGCAGGATGTCGTGGCGATTAAGCCGCGGACGGCGCAGGCCGATGGAATTCACCCAGATGACTTTGCGCTCGTCTGCCAGGTGTGCGATCAGGTGCTGAGTGCTACTAGGCAGCCCGCCCCAGTCTTCGCCAAATACAATCAGTGCCGCTTTCATTGCCGATTACCTCTCCGGGTTGTGGGCGCGGATACTGCTTGTGGACGAGTGGTCAGCATTGCCTAGAGGCTCACCATTGACCTTACCTGAAGCGGATATTTGTCCCAACACCTTGGCGGGCACACCACCCGCCAGAACGCCTGGGGGTAGGCTTTTTGTCACCACGCTGCCGGCGGCGACAATGGTGCCGCGGCCAATGTGTACACCGGCGGTTACCGTTACCCCGGTGGCCAACCAGACATCATCCTCCAGAATGATGTTGCCGACTTGAGAGTCGAGCTCGGGTAAGCCGGCGGCCCTATCTTGCGCGTTAAGAGGATGGCCGGGATAACCAGCGAGCAGGGCGCGTCCGGCAATGCGCACATTATTGCCAATTTTAATCCGCTGCCCCACGGCGATGGTTGTCATCCAGCCAATATCGACGTTATTCCCCACGAGTAATAGCGGTTGTTGTCGGCTACAGGTACGGCCACTAAAGGTGCTGTGGCCACTGATGCGGCAATTATCACCGATAGAAATCTGTAGTGATCCACTGACGAAGGGTAGGCCACCGTAAAGGTAGAGTTGGCTCCCGGCGTGACTGAGGCGACCCTTGAAAACGGGTGTCCACCAGAACATTCGAGTGAAACTGGCGAGAGTGTCGCGCAGGCCACAGTGGCCAATATAGAGGGGACGTACCAGCCAGCGGGGGGCCGGTAGCGCTATTTGGCGAAGGGTCTTGAGCTGTTGGAAGGTAAATTGTGCCCAGGGCTGCCGGCTGGTTTTAAGGTTTTGCTTGAGTTTTTGCAGGCTGTACATGGTGACGACTCCTCTACTTGAAAGGCCTTACTCGACGGTGACGGATTTGGCTAAATTGCGTGGCTGATCAACATCGGTTCCCCGCAATACTGCGCAGTGATAGGCCAGTAATTGCAGGGCCAGGGTATAAATAAAGGGCTGTAGTAGGGGTTCAATAGTGGGTATGGCAATGGCGGCATCGATATAATCGCTGGCCTCATCGATACCCTGTTGGTCGCTGAGCAGAATGACCTTGGCACCCCGCGAACTCACCTCTCGTAGATTCGATAGTGATTTGGCAAACAGCCGGCCTGGAGGTGCAACCACGAGCACCGGCATGGAGGCGTCCACCAGGGCAATGGGGCCGTGCTTAAGCTCCCCCGCTGGGTAGGCCTCGGCATGAATATAGGTGATCTCCTTGAGCTTTAGGGCACCTTCAAGGGCCAGTGGTAAAGCGATGCCTCTACCCAGGAAGAGTATGTGCTCGGTCGTGCATAGCTTATGGGCAATCGGCCAAATACTGCGCTCACTGTTAAGAAAGCTAGCGATGCTGCCTGGCAATAGGGCGAGTTGGCTCTGCAGTCGCTTTTTCTCGGTTTGATTAATTCTGCCTCTACATACGGCGGCCTTTAAACATAAAAGGATCAGTACGGTTAACTGGGCGGTGAAGGCCTTGGTCGAGGCCACGCCAATTTCGGTGCCCGCCATACTGGGGAGTACGACGTGACTCTCGCGGGCGATACTGCTGTCCATGACATTGACAATGGATATGCACTGCTGCCCGCACTGTTTCGCATGGCGTAGCGCCGCGAGAGTGTCGGCCGTTTCCCCGGACTGAGAAATAAACAGGGTTGCTGAGTTGGTACACACGGGGCCTTCCCGGTAGCGGTATTCGGAGGCAATGTCGATATCGACCGCCAAACTGGCGACACTCTCCAGCCAATATTTTGCGATCATCGCTGCGTAGTAGGAGGTACCGCAGCCGACAATATTGAGGCGTTGTAACTCCGCTAAATTAAAGGGCAGCAGGGGTAGCTCAATGGCATTGTCGGCACTGGGTAAATACTTGCCCAGGGTGCGCTTAACGACATTCGCCTGCTGGTGAATTTCTTTTAGCATGTAGTGGGGAAAGCCCTGCTTATCGTTGCTGCTTTGCTGTTCAGAGACCATTTGTAGAGGGCGCTCCACAGGCTTGTTATCCCGATCGGTAATCTCTACCTGCTGCAGACTGATGCGGGCCAGGTCGCCATCTTCGAGGTGGCAGGCCTGGTTTGCGACAGATTTTAGGGCATTGATGTCCGAGGCTAGATAGTGGCCGCTACTGGCATAGCCTAAGGCTAAGGGGCTGCCGCGGCGGGCGGCAAAGATACAGTTGGGGAGGTCGTCAAATACGGCGGCAATGGCAAAACTGCCCTCGAGTCGTGCCAGGGCCGAGCGTAGCGCCAGATCGTGAGCCAAACCCAGATTGAGGTAAAAGGTGATCAGTTGCGGAATGGTTTCACTGTCGGTATCACTCTCGAACCGATAGCCCCGAGACTCCAGCTCTGTGCGCAGTTGATGGCTGTTCTCGATGATGCCATTGTGGGCCACCGCAACCCGCGAGGTCATATGAGGATGGGCATTGCGTTGGTTGGCGGCACCGTGGGTTGCCCAGCGAGTGTGGGCGATACCAACACTACCTTCGAGAGGCTTTGCTTCCAGGCAGTGAATTAAGCTCTCGATCTTGCCTTCGGCACGTCGGCGTTGTAGGCCGCGCTTGCCAATAATGGCAATGCCGGCTGAATCATAACCCCGGTAGGATAAATCTTGTAAACCCTTGATAAGGTGGCTGGTTACCGATTCGCTATTAATGGCTGCAAATATCCCGCACATGATTTTCACCCGCAATATTTTTTGTCATAAAAAGTAATGCAGGGATTAAGCCATGTTTATAAAGCCCTTATATAAAGGCCTTTGAGGGGTTTTTACGCTGCTGATATCTTGTTGTTTTGCATAATGCATTGCATTTTTGTGAATCTTTATTTTTGTTTAATTCGGTTTTTTCATTGTACATAAGATTTTACTTACTATTGCAGTGCCGGCATTTCTACGCTCGTGTTCTGGCACACATGACACTACACGCGAGGGCTTTGGGCGGTGCGTAGAGCCAAGGCTGTTGATTGTTAGTCGCTGCTAGAGGGGCTGTCAAATAAGTGGGTGTCGACCCACTGCGCCAGTGCAACGACGAGGGCGAGCAGGATGTAAATTGGCCAGGTAAAGCCCTGGGTGAGAAAGGTTGCCGAAATAACCGTACCCAGCAGTCCCGCCAGTACTGCCTGGGCGGTGGCGTGGATGGCGGGGTCAACCGGTAGGGGGTGTGCCTCGATGCGCTTCAAGGTTTGCAGAGCGGTTTTGATTAATAGACCAATGGTTGCGAGGAAGACGCTGAGGCCGAGAAAACCGGTCTCGGCGAGGACGCCGAACCAGGTGCTGTGTACGGCGTGATTGAGGCCGTCCCAGTGCTGGCTGTAGTAGAAATAATTTGAGTAAAAATTATTCAGGCCAACGCCACTCAAGGGATTGTGCTGAGCCATTCCGGTGGCGGCTTCCCAGGCGTAGAGGCGGCCCATGGCCGATTGGTCGATACCACCTTCGGCGGCGCCACCGGAGCTGCGCTCAGAGATACCCGCCAATAAAAATACCAGCATACTTGCCGCTCCGCCGAGGCCAAAAAAAAGCATTTTGGAGGCCATGCGTCGATAGGCAAAGACGGCATAAATACTCATTATACCGAGCAGACCGCCGCGACTCTGGGTGGCGATAACGGCAAAAAAAAGTATCGGGGTACTGATCAGGCCAAGCGCTGTATTGAGACGCCCTACGCCCTTGCTTAGCATCAGGCTCAGGGCAAAGGCCACGGGAAACATTAATACCAGTGCCAGATCGTTGGGGTCGCCCAGTACAGAACCAATGGCTCTGCCGATGGTGACTCGGGTCTCCTCAACGAGACCAATGCCCTGAGCTTTATTGCTCAGGGCGACGATGCCGACCAATAAACCGGAGAGGGTAATTAGTCGACTGGCGAGGGCGAAATCTTGTGCGCGGCGCGATAACCAGGCGATGGCAAAGGTCATGACGATAATTTTCCAGTAGATGGCGCTGAAATAGGCAATTGCCACCGCTCGGTTACTGGCCAGGGGAAGACCAATGATGACCAACAAAAAAAATAAGCTAATGGCACTCAACTCGGGGCGCCAGTAGGGAGTGATTTTGGCGCTCAGTGCTAAGTGCCAAAACAGCGCGCCGAGCGAGGCCATCGACAGCAGTAGAGGGATTTTAAAATTGTATATTTGCGGAAATACTTCATGGATGCGAAAGAAGGAGAAAATAACGAAACACAGCACCAATAAAAAGGGTTGTTTGAGGGTGAACAGTAGGGCAAAAGGCATAATACCAATCACCACAATTAGGGCGGGGTGGGGAAGGAAATACCAGACCAATGACAGGGCCGATATCGCCAACAGGGGGAATAGCCAGACGCGTGTGTTGGGCTTCTCTGGTATTGAGGTCAATGGCTTATCGGTCACGGTTCTAATGTCCCGCCAGCGAACGTTGCCAGTGTGCCGGCAAGACAATCAGCTTGAGGAACTTGGCGATGACCAGCAGGCTGCTGAGCGCGACAATGATTAATACCATCTGTTGAGTTTCGCTTTTATTTAATAACGCGACACTTAACCAGGCAAAGCTGACCACCCCCAACAGCAGCACCGAATCTGTTGGATAGGGTAGGGGTAGCAGCCTTTGGCTGATTTTGAAAAACAGGATCAGACGCAGGGCCTGCGCGCATAACAGGGCGGCAATGACGCCCCAGACCCCGTATGGTGGTACCCACCACAACATGGCCATTAGCCCCAGGCCTGCGGCAGTGGTGTTGATAAACAGTTGTATGCCGGTGGTTTCTCCGCTTAAACAACCCAGGTTCACCAACTCGGTCATTTCTTTTAACAGCAGTACCGCGACCAGACCAATAACATAGAGGCTAGCATTGGCGTAGTTGGCCGGCATTAGCCAGTGGATAAGAAGGGGAGCACAAAGGCCGACCAAGACACCAATAATCAGTGCCAGGCTCAGTCCGAAGGCAATGAAGTTAGCCGTTCTTTGGTGGCCATTGTCGCCCTTGAGAATGGCAAAGCGTCGCGGTGTCCACCACATACTAAAGGGTTGTAGCAAGAGCACCACCGGCAGGGCAAACTTGGCGGCGACGCTAAACAGGGCGACTTCATCCAGACTGCTGTGCTGAGCGAGAATCCAGCGATCGAGACCATTGAGAGTAAAGGCGACCAGTCCACTGCCGGTCAGGGGCAGGCTGTAAATGAGTGCCTGCCAGGCTGTTTGCCGGCTCAAACCCAGCCCCGTGCTGCGGATCTGTAGGTAGCTAAGTACCAGGGCTTGCAGTGCAGCGGCGATCAAGCCAGCTTCAAGCATGCCCGC
The DNA here is from genome assembly GCA_002162825.1 of Gammaproteobacteria bacterium 54_18_T64. Lineage (GTDB taxonomy): Bacteria > Pseudomonadota > Gammaproteobacteria > Pseudomonadales > Porticoccaceae > Reddybacter. The sequence goes on along the minus strand of MAAU01000024.1, from coordinate 34,370 downwards.
CACGCCCCGCTCAGCCCGCAAAAGAACGACGACCAGTAGTGCCTGAGTGAGTGCTCGCCCGGTGGTGGCGAGAAAAAAACAGCTGGCCTGGTTATGCATGCGCAGCCAGGCGAGGGGAATGGAAATACAGCCCTCCAGTGCGAGGATGGAGAGCATTAAGCGCAGTTCATAGGGGCTGGCAGCTCCGTTCATGGCAGTGGCCAGTGCGGGTGCGCCTTGCCAGCCCAGTAGCCAGGCACCCAGACCGATGATCAGTGCCAGGCCATAGATTTCAGCGCCGAGGCGTCTGCGCTGGTGCTGATCGGGGCAGACGCCAGCGAAACGGAACAGGGTGTGATCGAGACCCATGCCGATCAGTACGCTGGCGATGATGGCTATGGTGGAAATGATCTCCAGGCGGCCAAAATCCTGAGTCGACATGTGGTGGGCGACATAGGGCAACATCAGCAGGGATATACCCTTCATCAATGCGATGCTACTGCCATAAAGTAGGGCCTGCTTGAGGGCGTCGGGGAGTTTTCGGTTCATCACCGGGGCCACTCGCTGGACTCTGAAGTAGTTGCTTGAGTTGCTGTTGCGGGCAACATTTCCAAACTGTTTTTGAGGGCAGCGAAGCGTTTGTCGGCGCGATAGTCCAGAGCCATCTTTGCCGCGGCCCTACCGAGTCGAACGACCTGTGCCATGTCATGACTGAGGGCCAGTAGTTTCGCGCTCAGGTCCTGGGCATTGGCGGCGCGGTATTTAATGCAGTTAATGTTGTCGGACAGGGTGCGATCCCAGTGGGCGCCGTCGGCGGGAATTAGCACGCAGTGACCGGCCGCCATGGCCTCGAGAATGGAGAGCCCAAAGGGCTCCCTGGTACTGGTGGAGACAAAGATATTGGCGCTGCTGCGCAGGGCATCGAGTTGGTGTGGGTTTTCATGCCAGTGTACCCCGCTAATACTAATCGGGGCTCGACTCACGGGCAGCGCGCAGTCGACGGGCTGTATGTAGCAGATATGGCTTGGCGGGCGCTGTGTTGGCGCCATGTATTGCAGGGCCGCTAACAGGATGTCGAGGCCCTTCCACTGTAATAGAGAAGCGGCCCAAAAAACCACCGGGGTTTCTCTCTGGCAGGGTGTTGGCCAGCATGAGGGGTCTAAAGCATTTGGCAGCAGAGAAAACTGCTGGCCGAGGTGCTCTTGTCGTGCGCCTCGATCGATAGACAGAGCGGCTAGTAGGGAGCCTTTACTGCTTTCGAGATAGTTAACCTGGTCTGCGACGCGCAGACAGCGAGCGATGGTCCTGGAGCGGGCCACCGGCCCGTGAACCATCTGTACCAGCCGAAATCCGAGCCAGGGTTTGACTAGAAACAAGGCAAGGTCAACACCGGGGCCGGATGCACCCAGGGCAATATCAATTTTTCCACAGCGCAGCCTGGCGAGAATAATGAAGAGGGCGATAAAACTGTGGCGCAGAAAATAGGGTAGGCCCTGTTCACGGCGGCTCAGGCATTTGGGTTGGTATAAATGCAAACATTTATAGGCCGTTTTACGCCAGCTCTGTGGGTCGGCACTGAGTACAGTGACGACAATCTTGTCGGGGTCCAGGGTGTTGAGCAATGTCGCGGTGGCGACCTTGGAACCGCCGGCAAAGGCTGTAGGGTCAAGCACCAACAAATGCTTTCGGTCTTTCATGGCTGCCTGCCCCCCACGTCTCCTTTCATCCCAGTGCTTGTGGTGAGAGGAGCTGGCGCTCGCTTAAATAGAGCGCACACCTTGCGTCGGGCGAGGGCGAGTATTTGAGCACAGACCTTGACGCTGATTTGTCGCCAGCGCCAATGGCGGTGCCAGGCCATGGAAAGACCGCTCTGGGCTAGGCAGCGCTGATAGAGCCTGGTAAATTGAGCGACGTTGCGTTCAACTGTAAAGTGCTGCAGAACATGGTGGCGGCCGGCCTTTCCCAGTGTCATACGTAGTTCGGGGTCTGCGTAGAGTTGCACGATACTTGCCGCCAGGGCCTGTATATCTTCTGGCGGGACCAGCAAGCCTGTCTGCTCATGGAGTACGACCTCGGGAATACCGCCCACGGCGGGTGCGACCAGTGGCAAACCGGCGAGACTGGCTTCCGCAAGGACCAGACCGAAGGCCTCTTGTCGCGCGGCGCTGATGAAGAGGTCTATACCACTGCGCAACAGCCCGCTGACCTCATCTTGTTCACCGAGAAAATGAACATAGGGGCCGAGTGCCAGGGCATCGCTGAGTTGTTCAAGTGCCTGGCGCTCGGGGCCCTCACCAATGATCACTAGCTGGGCGGGCAACTTCTTATTGCGCACTTCATTGAGGGCTCTAATGATTAGGTCTATGCCCTTGCGATGAATCAGTGAGGCGGTGGTGGCGATGACAAAGTCATCCTCAGCAATATTTAAGGCTGAACGCAGGGCGAATGATCTTTGTTGATCCAGGGTGGTGTGGTCAATACCATTGTTTATGACACGGCTGCATTCCACGGGTACGCCGTCACCGCGCAACTGCTCAATTACCGCGTGACTCGGCGCGACAGAGATACTGGCATGGTGGAGGCCGAGAATAAGGCGTTGGTGGAGAGGGTAGGGGCTATGTAGGTGGCTAATGAGAGGTAGGTGCCGGGCCCTGGCGATGATATTCAAGCACTGGCTGGGTGCGCCACTATTGGCGTGGATGAGCTTTGCGCCGTATTTATCGACAATGTCGAGACCACGGCGCAGCAGTCGACAGTAGGCGGCAATACTGAAGCGGGGTTTACGCGAGGAGAACAATACTGGTAAGGGGGATACTTCAACGGGAATACCCAATGGCGCTGCCGCCCTCGCCATAGTTTCAGAGTTACACCAAAGGACGGGGTAAAACAGGCTGCGATCGAGATAGCGTAGAAGATCCAGCAAGCAGCGCTCACTACCGCGTATCCAATCATCGCCATAGTGGGTAAACAGGATGGTCGTTGGGGGTGAAGGTGCCATGGTTGTGATCTCGTTATTGAAGGCTCTATTACGGGCTTGCAAGAGCTGAGCCAGAGGGAAAACGGTGGGCAACAAGGCTTGAAAGGGTCTAGCGCCGCTATAGGGCGTGCTGAGATGGCATTAATTACCTGCAATCCGAGGACTGTCGGATTGCATCGCATTATGCAAATTCAGGCCGTTTTGCGCGCATTATCGAGTGCGCGATAGCTCTGAATTAATTTTGGAATGGCGATGTCGGTGGAAAAGCGTCGGGTAATGCGTTGGCGCGCGGCCTGCTGAAAAGCGAGGTGCTGACGTCGCGTCATGGTCAGCCAGGTGTGCAGGCAGCCGGCTAGGGCCAGGGGCTTTTCAGGTTTGACGAGCCAGCCATTTCGATTATTTTCGATGACTTGATCGAGGGCGCCGACACGTGTTGCTAGAACGGGGATGCCCCGGGCCATGGCCTCAAGGGCTGCCATCGGCAGCCCCTCCTGGCGAGAGGGCATGACGAGCAGGCCGATGCGCGGCCATATGGAGCCCATATCGTCGACATAACCATGGAAGTAGACATTTTTAGAGGCAAGGTCGGATAGCACGGTGCCCATCGGGCCATTGCCATAGATGTGGAATTGCTGGCGCGGGTAAAGTGCCGCCATTCGCAAAAAAAGATCGGGACCTTTTTCGTGACTGAGCCGGCCCACGAAGGCAATTTGGCCACGCTTGGGCGTCGGTAGCTGGCTAATAGCGGGGGGAATGTCGACAAAGTTGTCGATGAGCTGGGTATTTTCAGGGAGCTGAGCCGCGATTTGCGGACTCACGGCAAAGACCTTCTGACTCCATCGAGCACTGTGGCGGTCGAGCCAGCAGTAAAACCTCAATAGCCCCCTGCTCTGCTCGCCGGCATGATAGGTAGAGACGAGGGTTGAGCGACTACCAGCCAGCAGGAGTCGTGCATAAATCGCGGCCTTATAACCGTGGCTATGAACAATTGCCGGCTTGTGCCGTTGCAGGGCGCGCCAGAGGCTGATGATACTGCCATCCAGACTGAAGGTTGCAATACCGCTGGCTATTAATGCACTGCGCAAGGGGTGTTGGCCATAGTCTTTGATGAAAACCACACAGACCTGTTGCTGATATTTATTAAGGCCTCGCGCCAGTTGTAAAACGTGGGATTCGATACCGCCGCCGCAGCGGCTATCGAGTAATAACCAGATGTGGGATTTACTTGCAGAGTGTTGAGTCAACATGAGGAGATCCATTCGCATTTAAATATATTTATATGAGCAAATGTTGTGCCGCATTTTATTTATACCTCGTGAGGAGTGAGTGCGGTTTTCGGCATAAATTATTGCAAATGACAACTTAACTTGCTGTTTTGCGAAGCAAAGTAAACAGGCCAGTCAATAAAAGTCATAGATAGCGTGTTTCTATTTTGGCGTAAGGATTGCAGTAATAAATATATCAGTGGTTGACGAGGAAAGAGCAATGAGTACTTATTTAGTGACCGGTGGCTGTGGATTTATTGGCTCGCACCTAGTGCATAGTTTACTGGCAGATGGGCACCGTGTGAGAGTACTCGATGACTTATCAACGGGCGTAAGGGGGAATATACCTCCCACCTGTGAATTAGTGGTAGGCGATGTGACTGAGGCGTCATTGGTTCGCGATTGCATGGCCGATGCCGATGCTTGTTTTCACCTGGCAGCCATTGCCTCCGTACAGCAGGGCAATGAGCAGTGGTTGCGTTGTCATCACGTCAATCAAACCGGAAGTATTAATGTCTTCGAGGTTTGTCGTGAAAAGAGTAAGGCCGTGGTCTACGCCTCTTCGGCGGCGGTATATGGCGATAATGCCGAATTACCTCTAAGTGAAAATATGCATTTGCGACCGGTGACATCCTATGGTGCCGACAAACTTGGTAGTGAATTACATGCGCAAGTGGCTTCACTGATACATGAGGTGCCGACCACCGGACTGCGATTTTTTAATGTTTATGGGCCGCGTCAAAATCCGCATTCACCCTATTCTGGGGTCATCTCTATTTTTGTCGATAGTGTTTTGTCAAAGCAGGGATTGACAATATTTGGTGATGGCGAACAAACCAGGGATTTTATTTATGTGGGGGATGTCGTGCGCTTTTTGCGCCAGGCGATGAAACATATTGGCAGGATGCCACGGGTTTTTAATGTCTGCCGGGGTTCTGCTGTGAGTATCAATCAATTGGCCAAAACCATCATGTCGCTGAGTGATAGCAGAGTGGCCATTAACTATCAGCCATCACGAAAGGGTGATATTCGGGTATCTATTGGCGACCCCGCTGCGGCGCAACAGCATTTATCAGAAACGGCAAAAACCCCGCTGTCGGAAGGGTTACGGCTCTTACTGCAATATAATATGCAGGGTGATTGCTCACCACAATATCTCCCTGCCTCTAAAACTCTCCACCAATGCCGCTAGCAACTTGGCTCCCGCTGAGTGTGTATATGAGAGCTGTCTTGCTATTATTCAAGCAAACGTTTAGGCAGGTGGGTTTAAGAAAGTTTTTCCTCCTCCTTTGGTGTGGATTCCTCCCAGCCCTGTTTTTTTCGATAAATTGTCGATGGGCTGACATTGAGCAAGGCGGCGGCCCTGGGGATGTTGTCGTCACAAAACCTTATGGCACGCTCTATGGCTTCGCGTTCGACCTCGGCAAGTGATTTTATAGTGCCCTGGTAAGCGCTCAGGGCAGGTTCAGCGCTGTGTTCTGGTGCGCTAGAAGCTTGCTTGTGTTGACCTTGAGCTAAAGGTATTGATTGCAAGGCTTGTAAGGGTGTGTTGAGAGGGGAGGGTAGGTGGATGCGGGCAACACTCTTTTCATTGTGTAATACGACGATATTGCGAATGACATTTTGTAGTTGGCGAACATTACCCGGCCAATTATAGCTGCGTAGAATTACCTCGGTTTCAGGTGTGAAGTTGATGAAGTTTTTTCCCTCTTCCTTGGCATAGGTGTTGAGAAAAAACAGGGCAATTTCAATAATATCATCGCCCCGTTCGCCGAGGGGAGGGAGGTGCAGGGGCACGACATGGAGGCGATAATAGAGGTCCTCCCTGAATTTACCCGCTGCAACGGCCTCCAGGGGGTCTTTGTTGGTAGCACATATAAAGCGCAGGTCGACCTTTTCTTCGACACTACTGCCGACCTTCTGAAAGCTACTGCTCTGAATAAAGCGCAGTAATTTTGTTTGTAGTTCCATGCTCATTTCACAAATTTCATCGAGGAATAGCGTGCCACCTTCGGCCTGGGCCGCAGCGCCCTTTCTCTCGCTAATGGCACCCGTGAATGCACCTTTGACGTGACCAAAAATTTCACTTTCCATTAAGTCATGGGGGATGGCTCCACAGTTGATGGCGACAAACGGTTTTTCTGCACGGGTACCCTGACGGTGAATAGCATCGGCGCATACCTCTTTACCGGTGCCGCTTTGACCGGTGATGAAGACGGTCGCTTTACTGGCCGCGACGGCATCGATGATGCGATAGACAGCCTGCATGGGTAGGCTGGAGCCAATAAAGCCGTGATAAGATTTGCGTTCAAATTTGGCCTGGTAATCATCGACCTGGTGTTGCAGGCGCCGGCGGTCGAGCATGTTTTGAATGGTGATACGCAAGCGATCGGCGCCGAAGGGCTTTTCTAAAAAATCTTCCGCCCCGAGTCGCATGACATCAACGGCGACATCGACCGTACTATGGGCTGTAATGACAATAACGGAGCTGACTATTTGTTCGCTGCGTAGCCATTGTAATATTTCTCGACCATCCATGTCGGGTAGTTTTAAATCGAGTAATATTAGCTCAGGTGATTGAGCTAATATTAATTCTTTGGCACCTTTGCCATTGTCAATGAGACTGAGATTAATTATTTCGTCTTTCAGGTACTGTTGATACAGTCGCGCCTGTGGTGCGTTATCTTCGATTAATAGCACAGTGGGTCTATGGCTCATGACTCATCCTTTCGTAGTTATGTAAACCCTTGTCTGGCGCGCTTGCCGAGTTGGCGAAATGATTCATCGGTAAGGTTTAGCAGGGTATTTGCCGTACTTAAGGCCTGTTGATGATGACCATCGATACAAAGTTGTTCGGCTTTTCGTGCGAACTGGTGCAGCTTGGCATTGCCATGAGCTGCGGCGCTACTACCCAGGGTATGGCATTCAAATTCCAGGCTGGAAAAATCCTGGCTTTCGATGGCGCTTTTGATGGTAAGGCTGCGTTGTTTTGCGTCTTCGATATACAGCATCAGCAGTTTAGGCGCAATTTCAGCCGCCGTGTCTTTAACCATCTGTTGTAGCACCGCTTCATCGACATATTCACTATTATTGCCATTGCCATTGCCATTGCCATTGCCATTGCCCTCCAGGTCGAGATTTTTTTTAGCCAGGGTTAGCTCCCCCGAATCCTCCCCCGTCATAGGCAAGGTCCAGCTAGCTATACAGTACAGCGCGGCATTGCGGTCGATGGGTTTACTCAGGTAATCGTTCATTCCCGCGGCTAAAAAGCGTTGCTTGTCCTCGGCCAGGGCGTGGGCGGTGAGGGCGACAATGGGTAATTGTCCGACATCTCCGGGTAGTGCACGAATGTTACGCGTCGCCGTCATGCCATCCATTTCCGGCATTGATATATCCATTAATACGATGTCGTAGGGGATGTTACTGACTGCCTCGACGGCTTCACGGCCATTGGCGACAATATCGACCTTCAGGTTGGCACACTCCAAAATGCTTTTAATGATCATCTGGTTGGCAGGATTATCTTCGGCGAGCAGTATGCGGGTATTACTGGCGGGCAAAATTTCTGATACTTCTGAACGGATTAATGCCTCGCTCTCTGAACTTTTCTGCAAGTGAATGGTGAAGTTGAAGCTACTGCCTTTATCAATGTCACTGCTGCAGTTAATGTCACCCCCCATGAGTACTACTAAACGTTTACAAATGGCCAGACCCAGGCCAGTGCCCTCTTGATAGCGTGAATAGCTGTGGTCGACCATGGTGAATTCTTTGAACAGGGATTGTTGCTTCTCAAGGGGGATGCCAATGCCGGTGTCTTCAACCGAGCAGTCTAATATTAGTTGATCGTTTTTATCGATAGTGACCGCAGCGCTGACGATGATACTGCCATCGTTGGTGAATTTAATCGCATTGTTGATCAAGTTGATGAGGATTTGGCGCAGCCGATCAGCATCGCTCTTGGCATATTGTGGTAGATTTTTATCTAAAATCAGTAGCAGGGATAGACCTTTATGCTCGGCCTGGTGGCGCAGTAGTTCTACCGTATTGTGCAATAGGCGATGTAAATCGAAAGCGCTACTTTCCAGTTTGAATTTGTCCGCCTCCATTTTTGAAAAGTCGAGAATGTCATTGATAATATAAAGCAGGAGTTCACCCGAATCACGACCCGTTTGCACCAGCTGACGCTGTTTTTCATTGAGGGGCGAATCACGCAAGAGCCCCAACACGCCAAGAACAGCGTTCATTGGGGTGCGTATTTCGTGACTCATTGTTGCCAAAAAACCTGATTTTGCGTTGCTGGCCGCTTCGGCCTCTTTGGTTTTATGCTGTAGGGTTTTTTCATTCTCACTGCGTTCGGTGATATCACGTAAAATACCGACGTAGCCAATCTCGCCATCGATATCCATATTTGCCATGTTAAATTCAATGGGGAAGGTTTGCCCATTTTTACGCTGTCCGTGCAAGCCATCATTATCAATAAAAATGCTGGGTGGCTGGAAATTTGGGTTGCCGACTCTATATTCCTTGTCATCATTGGAATCCTGTTCGGGCACAAGTATTGCGATGTTAGTGCCGAGGACTTCATTTTTGTTATAACCAAATATCTTTTCTGCGGCGGGATTAAAGCTTTGGATTAAGCCATGTTTGTTAATGGTGATGATGGCATCGGCGACGGTGGCAAGAATTGTTTTTTGGCGAATATCGATTTCTTTTAGGGCTTGTTCGGCCTCTTTACGATCGTGGATCTCTGACTGTAAGTCTTGGTGAGCCTGAATAAAGTCTAGGGTCAAACCGAGTAGGGGAACGGTGTAGGCAATGATCTTTAGGAAGTGGGCAATATTAAAATGACTGTCATAGAGCGCAGTGGAGCCAAAGGTCATGTGCAGTTGTGTAATCACCTCAGGTATCGCGCTGATAATTAGACAATAGGCAAATACACTGGGCTGGCGCCTATAGAGTAGTGGGTAGATCACCACTCCAGCAAAGATGAATAACAGCAAGGGCAGAACATCGTAGGGTCGACTAATCAAGGCGTTGGGGTAGGTTGTCTGGGGCAGAGAGGGTGAGGTGGCGGCCAGGGTGATAATTATGTATGTGCATAAACCGAAGACCAGACTGACGCCAACAACAAATTTTAGATTGGGTTTATGTCGCCCCTGAGGTTTGCGAAAAATGGCGATAGTCACGCCAACGATTAAAATTAGGGCGCTGAACAGCCGGGAAATTGCCCAGGTAAAGGGGATGAAATCGCTGTTGTCCGCGACGGCATCGATCAGCCTGGCGGCTGCTAAGGTATGGAAGGCATCCATGCAGCCAGAGGTGAAGAAGGCAACGGCGACAATGGATGTAGTGTCATCTTTGGTTATTCTGTAGTGGCTAAAGCCTAGAAATACCACGAACCCGGCTATACAAAAGGCTGTCCATTCCAATAGGGCGTGGGTGAATGCGCCCGAAAATGCGAGAAATTGTTGTTCAAGTAGCTCGCTTTGTTGCGTTTGAAGTGCCCACTTATCGTCTATGAGCAGTTTTTGTGAGGAAAAGTCGACGCCGACAAGGTGTAAGGCGGCGGGTAGAAGGCAAATTGTTAGAATGCCCCATTGTAATAGCTTAGGTATTGACGGCGACTGAGACTGTTTTGCTTGTGTTGTCGTCTCGGTTTGCAATGAGGCCATGGCCGTTAGTCTTCACTCGAACTGTCAATTAACAAACTCTGAATCTTCTCGCCCAATTTTTGCAGAGAAAATGGTTTGGTCAAATAGGCTTGAGCACCAAGCTCAAACGCATCTTCAATATTACCAACCTTGTTTTTACCGGTCAGCATCAACACTGGAGTGCTTTGTGTCTCACTTATGGCTCTTAGATATTCCAGTACTTCGAGGCCTTGCATACCAGGCAGCATCCAATCCAGGACAATAATGTCGGGGTGCCCACTTTTCGCCAATGCTAGGCCCTGCTCACCATTCATTGCCTCTGTAACGGCCAAACCCTCGTGGTGCTCAAGTCGGTAGCGGATCTGGCGCAATAGGCTGGCATCATCATCAATGACTAGCACGCATTTTTTTTCTTTTCCAAAGGGCATGGTCAAATACCTATTCTTGCAATCATTCTAGCGACTTGGCTGCAAGTGATTTAGTTGCCATATTATTGTAGGTGAAACCTTAATTTGTTGGTTTATTGTAGGGTTCCATTACTAAAGCACTAAAAGCTCAAGGATATTGTGATTAAAGGCTTGTTTCTATCAGTTAAATTTTCGCTATAAAAAATCTTTTTCGATTTGCTGTGAGAGATGAATTGATTAGCGTCATTGAAATGGCTAACAAGTGCCATTCTGAAAGGCATGATTTTCATTGTTGATGAACATTTGTAATCGCTAAAATCAACTATGCTGCAGGTGGATTGTGCTGATCTCTGAAACCCTTTATTTGTGTGCCTGTGGATAAGTAATCCTGACTTGACGATATTTTTCCTTCTTTAGTCCCTATTACTTGTTAGTCAACTGAGTTCATCCATGTTGAGATTAAAGTTTGCCCTGGGCTCACTGCTCATCATCACCTTGACACTACTGATGATAGTCGGGCTAGGTGAGGGTGTCGGATTGGGATACCCCCTGCTGATCGATATTTGGAATGCGGGGCACTTAGTGCTTTTTGCTCTTCTCAGTTATGGCTATTTTTCTCGTCCCACGCTGGCAAGGCACGGGCTTGCTTACAGAGTGATATTGACCAACATCGTCGCCCTGGGTTTGGGGGCTGGTATTGAGTACTTGCAACTTCAGTTAGGGCGAAGCTTTTCCTGCGCTGATATTGTCAATGATGTGATTGGCGCTAATTTGGGCTTGCTTGTCCTGGCTTTATACAAGACAAGGGTAAAAGGACTTGAGCGATTGACCATACAGCTTGGCTTTATCCTTATGCTCGGTTTGGGTTTGCGAGATGTAGAGCTTCAGCTTTGGGATGAGTGGGCGATGCGCAGTGACTTCCCCGTCCTGGCCAACTTTGAGACTTCGATACAGTTACAGCGCTGGGAGTTTGCCAATGTCGTGGCGCGTCGTTCACAACAATTTTCCCGTTCAGATAGCTATAGCCTTGAGGCTCAATTTCTCAATGGGGATTATCCGAGCATAAGCCTCAATCACTTAATCGGCGACTGGTCCGGCCTGCAATTTCTCCATCTCAGCGTGTACAGTGTCAGCGAGCAGATAACATCCTTTGAGCTCGAAGTATTCGATCGGCAGTATCGACTCAATGGTTTCCACTTTGACGATAAATTTAATACCCCGCTTGCCATTGCGCCGGGCTGGAATTTCATCAACATACCTCTTCAGGTCATCGAAAATGCGCCCCAGCAGCGCAACATGGATATGCGCTTCATACAATCACTGAGCCTATTTACCCATCGGCCGGGTGTTCCGGTTCGTTTGTATATTGATAGTATCCGCCTCCTCTAGTGCAATTGCTCGGACATAATTTCGGCTTTGTCCGCAGAATTTTGGTCTGGGCTGGGGTTTTTCTGGGATCGCTCGAGGAGTAGCAGTAGGACATCATCTTTGATGGCTGTGCCGGACATGCTTTGGAAGGTTGCCATCACTTTGTTTAGTGCTATTTCTATTGGCAGGTCAAGTGTTGCTGCGAGAGCCGTTTTAATGGCCTGCTCATTTTTTTCACGGACCACCGCGTCGGCACTGGAATCAAAGAGTCCATCTGTGTAGAGAGCCAGGCGTTCACCGACGTGCAGTGTGACATGGCTATCCTGATACTCGGTGTTTTTGACCAAGCCAGGCAACATGCCACTGGTGGCTATTGGTGTCACACCCTTTGGGTTAATCAGCAGCGGTGGCGGGTGACCTGCCGCAGCGAGTTTAATTTCACCTTCCGGTAGTAACAGTGCCGAACAACAGGTCAAGGTGATCTTCGATAAGAGCTGGTCTTGTAAGGCAAAGTTTGACAGTGCCTCGAGGAGTGGTGAGGCACTCGTACTGTCTTCTTGTGCCTGTAGTAGACCGTGAAGGTAGGCACCGCAGGCATGGGCAAAAAATTTAGCACTGTCGTCATGCCCCATAATATCGGCTAGCAACAGTCGTAAATGGCTCTCGCCGACCTTGTGGAGCAACAGGTCACCGCCGCCCGTTCCACCGTTAAGTTGTGCCATCGCAAGCTTCCAGGCCTGGACTTGTCTGGGCAGGAGAATCGGCAGTGAGTTGGTAATGTTCTTATTTAAATGCTTGCTTAGTTGTTGACGAATTTTCTTTGATCGAGATAGGACACGCTCAATGCTACTGGTTAGGCGGTGCTTATCGACGGGCTTGCGCAGGTAATCATCGACCCCTAAACCGTTGGCGCGTTGCTGCAAGTGAGTGTTGTCGTAGGCACTGAGAAAAATAAAGGGCAGGGTTTCGGTGTGCCGGTTAAGGTGTATCTGTTCACATAAGCCCAGACCGCTCATCTGAGGCATATTAATGTCGGAGATCACCAGATCAACCTTTTTGTACTTAAGCTTTTCCACAGCCTGCTCGGCGCTGGCGGCGACCCCGACCTTGTATTTTTTCGCCAGGTAAGCCGCGTAAAGACGCAGTAGGGTGGGATCGTCATCGACGATCAGGATGGAGGGTTTGGATTCTGTCGTTTCGCCCCAGCTGAGTCGCAAGCGGTTATGATCACTGGCACCGCCAGGCCAATATTCTAGGTGGTCACATTGGCTGCGCAGCAGTTCAATGCCGCGCCCAACACTTCGCAACCTTGGGTCCTCGTCAGAAATTGGCGCTTGATAGAGGGTTGGGTCCCAGGGATCTCCGTCATCGATGACCTCCAGCCTCCAACCGTCTTGTAGCTGTGCAAAACGTAGCGTCATGTTCTGCGCCGCGCGTTGACCCTTGTCGCGGGTTTGCGGTCCGGCGTGAAGGACTAGGTTATTCAAGACTTCCGAGAGACACAATAAGACACGTCGACCGAGGGCTTTTTCCTCGATACTGGCTCGTATCAATTGTTCGAGCTGGTGCCGTAGCTCGCGGGTGGCATTGAGGGTAACGGGTTTATTGAGTGTGACGAGTAATTTTTCCATGCTAATTCCGCCGTGTTGTGACTCCATGATTGATCGGGGTTTAAATTGACATTGCCAGTAAACGGTTGTTGTGCAGCCATGCGCCGAGGTAGCGCACAATGCCCTTGAATCGAGGTTCGAGTCGCTTTAATTCTCGTAGCAATTCGTTTTTTAGGCAGGGGTTGTCGCGATCATTGTAAATACAGGCCAGTAATTGCGCTCCCTCGTCTCGTAGCCTGGTGATGGCGCTGTCTGCCATTGCCTCTGTAGTCCTTCCCGCCAGCACGACGAGTACGGCGCCATCGCAGGCAGCCGCCACCCGCTCCGGGGGGATATTGTTAGCATTGCTGCGGTTGATGGCTGAGGTATCAAATAAAACGGTGTCATAGTTTTGTAACCACAGGTCTATGCAGCGTTCCAACATACCGGGTTTGCGGAATGTCATGATCAGTTCACGACGCTGGGGGCAAGGTATACCGGTGAGGGCCAACTCTCCCTGGGCACAACTCAGGAGTTGTGGCTCTGTCACAGCAGGGCAGAGCCTGTCTTTTAGAGGCCCTATTGTCTTGTTTTGCAGGCTTAAAAGCGGTTTGAGGGTAGGACGGTAACAGTTGAAATCAACCAGCAAGGTACTTTTGCCGGCCAGTAGATTGCGCTGGGCCAAAGCCAGGGCCACAGAGGTAACTCCTTCCCCAGGGTTGGCCGCACAAATAGATAGAGCACGCTGGCTAGTGGACAGTAAGCGGCTATATATTTGTTCAATTTCCATATGCTGGGGATTAAGGTGCATGGTTTTACCTAGAGTAGCAACGCAAGAGCTGTAATTTGGAAGATGTCTTTTATGGCTGTTCGTACTTTTCCCATGGTGCTGTCTTTTTTATTGGGAATAAATACCGTGTCGCCAGGGCGCAGTACGGGAATATTGGCAATCCTGGCATCGCGGCTGAACTTGGCCAGGTCGAAGCTGCGGGCCTGGTTTTGACAGCAGGACAAATTAATGACCGTGATTTTATTGATGTAGGCATCCGAACTGGGACCGCCGGCCTCTGCGAGTAGGTCGAGCAGTGTCATGTCATCATTAAAACGATAGCGGCCAGGTTTGTTGACGGCACCGATGACACGCACCGTGCTTTCCTTGGGTTGCTCGAGCCAGATGCGATCTTTCTCGGGAATGAAAATCGTGTCGCCGGTACTCACCCTGGGTAGCAAATCTTCATCACCGGTTTCAAAATAGAGGGCCAGGTTCAAGCGGCTTATGCGTGCCGGCTTTTCACCGCGATGACTAATACGCACATTGTGCAGGTCGGCATTGCCGGTGGGGCCGTCGGCAGCGGCTAAAATATCGAGAAAATGCATGGCGTCGGTAAACATATAACGCCCGGGAGCACCCACTTGGCCGAATACATAGATGGATTTTTCCGAGGCCTGGCGCACCCATTGACTTTTATTGTTGGTGGGGTCCTGGGGTAGTTCGTGAATGCGCACGGTGGCACCGGCGCGAATTTTCGGCAAGTAGTGGTCGCCTTGGCCAGTACTTATAAAGGCATCGAGGTTGAATTGGCGATTGCTAGTGCGGCCCTGAGGGTCGATGACAATAATTTCGATATTGCTGGTGTCTGCTGTCGAATTTGGGCCGCCGACATGGGCCAGGAGATCGAGTAGGGTCATTTCGTCGGACCACTCAATACGACCGGGGCGCAGTACCTCTCCGAGCACGCGCACCGCACGATCGGGGGCCACCTTGAGCCAGGACTTTTCATTCATATCGGTTTTTTCCGGGACAAATATGGCATCGCCCGCTTGTATCTTCGGCGGCGAGGCCTTGACGGTACCCTCGGTATAACCGGCCAGGTCAAAGCGCACAATTTCACCATTGGCCCTGAGAATACGAATTTGCCGGGATTCGGCAAAGCGCGTTGGCCCCCCGGCGTTGGACAGGATGTCCATAAAGGTGGCCCCTTGCTGTCCCTCGTAGGCACCGGGTTTTGCCACTTCCCCCATCACATAGATGATATTGCCACCGGTTTTCACCTGTTCTTCCTTGTGGGGCACAAAAATAGTGGCCCCGGCCTCCACAGTCGGTAGTAAACGGCTGTCACCCTGGTCGAGATAGTGTTTGAGATTGAACAGTCGAGGCTTACCCTGAGAGATAAGGCGAATCTGCTCGATGCCGGCATAGCGAGTCACCCCACCGGCGCGCATTAATAGGTCAATGAGGCTGGTTGTGGCTTTATAGGAATAACTGCCGGGGTTGTTGACCTCGCCGAAGACCTTGATGGCCCGGCGGTCTTCGGCGGCATCGCCGGCATCGGCTGCCTTGGCGGGGTCGAAGTCCACTTCCACATTGCCGGTCATCGGTGAGGAGGGGATGAAGAGGCTGTCGAGGGATTGCAGACGCGGTAGGTTGGCTAGGTCACCGCTGTCCAGATATTGCTTGTAGTTAAAGACCTGGCGTACATCGCCGCGGAGCAACTGGATGCGATTGAGCTGGGCTCCGGTGCGCAGCCCGCCCGCAGCATAAAGTGCCATTTGTACGGTGCCATTGGCGGGTAGCGTAAATTCACCGGGTTGTTTCACATAGCCATAGACACTGACCAGTAATTGCCGCTTGGCGATATAGACCTGTAGCAGACTCAAGTCGAGAAAGACCTCGGCGAGCTGGCCACTGAGCACATTTTTTAATTCTGACTCAGGGCTGCCCACTACGGCTACCAGACCAATTTCGGGTAGTAGAATGCGCCCCTGGCGATTGACGGTAAAAGCTTGCTCCAGACTGGGTTCGCCGGGCAGGTCAATTTTTATCTGGTCGCCGACCTGTACTCGGTAAGGCTCCGCCTGCAATCGCGTTGGATAGGGCAGTGCCAACAGCAGGGCTATGATCAATAAGAGGGGGCGTATGCCTAGACCTTTCATCATTTTTTACCTGTGCTGGTTGAGGACTCTGGGGTCAGTAGAAGTTCGATACTGACACGTCGATTGACCAGGCGGACCGCCGGCGCCCGACCAGTAAATAGGGGCTGAGTAGCGGCAACTCCCCGGACTTCTAAGTGGCTATTACAGAGGCCCAGGCTGACTAAATAGGCGGCAACAGCCTTGGCCCGTGCTGTTGAAAGTGCCCGATTGTAAGGCTCGCTACCGAGGCCATCACTGTGGCCGGTAATGAGCAGGCGATACCGGGGGTGCTTATCCAGCCAGAGTACGAGGCCCGCAAGGTGTCGTTGGTATTTCGGATTCAGCTGGCTGGAGTCAAAAGCGAATTGATTGTCGTGATTGAGGTCGAACTGGAACTTGCTCGAGTGGGTGGTTGGCTTGAGCCTCTGTTGCCAGATGGGTATGTCCCCCATCTCCGGCTTGCCGCGCAGTATTGGGGTATTTTGCCTTATCGATTGCGGGCGGCATGTCGCCCCGTCGACGAGCTCTAGCTTGTTGTTCAGGGTGCTGAGGTCCTGGCGTAATTGTAATAGGTCGAGAGCGGCATCCAGCACCAGGTCTCCCTCCAGCGCCCGTGCAGTACGTTGTTCCAATTGTCGAGCCAGGTGGGTGCTGGCGGGGAAGCATGTCCCGGCACCCCTCAGCAGGAGGATGTCCAGATGACGCCCGGCTAAGTCAAGGTCGATGCGCAGGCTCTGCTTCGGCCCCAGTGGTTGATCGGCGTGTAGCGCGGCGAGCAAGCCACGCTGACGTTCGGCCATGCCTCCGTGCCCTCCCGGTGGCCAGTGTGTACAGCCACTCAAGAACAGGCAGAGGGTGAGAGCGCGTAGACTAAACATGGCTTGTCGCCGTGCCTTTGAGACGCAACGCACTCGATTTTAAGCTAATGACGGTATCGATTCTGAGTAGCTCTATGAGCTCGAGGGCTTGCCCACGGGCACCGCTGATGTCGAGTGTTCGCCCTTGGGATTTCAAGCGTTTGTATAAATAGACAATGGCACCGATACCCGAGGAATCGATAAAATTAACTTCGCGTAGATTCAACGTGACCCGCTGTGAATCTTTGGAGGCGACGATGGCTTCCAGTTCGGGGCGAATATGGGTACAACCGAGGGCATCGAGTTCACCAAAGAAGGTGACAATGAGAGTCCCGGTATCGGTGTTGATATGTTCTAGTCTCATAGTAAATCTCCGTAAGGTAGTTTGTTTAGCGTTGCCTTTACTACGTCTTACATAGGGTTAGCAGGGACTGTGCCAGCCTGTCTTCAATGAATTATTTCATTAAAAAACAGTGTGTTATGTTTGTTTTTTTATTTTTCTGTTAATCGGGCGAAGACGTCGATACAGCGCTTTTGCATTCTGCGCCGTCTTTTGCAAAGGGCTTTGCTGTGGTTTTATGGGTGTTTTTACGCTAACGGAACCCTGCTTGATCACGCCAATGCCTCGTTACGCAGGTGCGGCGGCTGTTTTTGGTGCGTCAAATATTTTTGTGCCAATTACAGGTGCAGCGTGTCGAGGGAGAAATAATTTAAAGCACGTAAACTCGGTGCTATTGCTAAATCCTGCCATCATTCATAATTGGCCTGCATTTTGCTAAGTGTGTCTTGTTGCCATAATCTAACTGGAGTACCTGGATGAGCGAGTCGACACTTAAAGGCAGTTTTTTGTCCTTTAGCGGTAAGGCGCAAATTCTGCACATGACCTGGATGGCTTTCTTTGTCACCTTTCTGGTCTGGTTCAGTCACGCCCCGTTGTTGCTGATGATTCAGGAGTCAATGGGCCTGAGCGATCAGCAAATCAAGACGCTGCTTATTCTCAACGTGGCGCTGACCATTCCGGCGCGCATTATTACCGGCATGTTGGTCGACAGCTACGGACCACGTAAAACCTACACCGCCATGTTAGTGGCCACCGCGGGGTTATGTTTTTTCTTTGCCACCGCCAGCAATTTTGAGGTGCTGGCACTGGCGCGCTTTATGATGGGCTTTG
The DNA here is from genome assembly GCA_002162825.1 of Gammaproteobacteria bacterium 54_18_T64. Taxonomy (GTDB): domain Bacteria; phylum Pseudomonadota; class Gammaproteobacteria; order Pseudomonadales; family Porticoccaceae; genus Reddybacter. The sequence continues at coordinate 16,193 of MAAU01000024.1, read as the reverse complement.
TCGGTGCCGGTTTTGTGATTGGTATTCGTCTCATCAGTGAGTGGTACCCGGCCAAGCAACTGGGTCTCGCCGAAGGTATTTACAAAGGCATGGGTAATGTTGGCTCTGCCGTGGCGGCGGTGACCCTGCCAACCCTGGCCATTATGTTTGGCGGTGACGATGGCTGGCGTTATGCCACGGCGATTACCGGTGTTATCGCCCTGGTGTTTTCCGTTTTCTTCTACCGTGCGGTGCGCGATACCCCGGCGGGCTCCACCTATTTCAAACCGAAAAAATCCGGCGGTCTGGAGTTAACCAGCAAGCGCGATTTTTACTTCTGTGTGCTGATGAATCTACCGATGTTTGGCGCGCTGGCGGTTTTGACCTGGAAGGTGACCGTGCTCGGCTTGATCGGTGAGACGGCAGCGACGGTGATTTATGCGCTGCTGGTCGGTCTCTATTTCTTTCAAACCCACCATTTATACAAGGTCAACAAGGAGATTTTTGTTACTCCCGTCGATGAATTAATGCAGTACAACTTCAAGCAGGTGGCGATACTCAGTGTTGCCTACGCGGTGACCTTTGGTGCCGAACTGGCGGTAGTGTCGATGTTGCCGCTGTTTTTTAAAGAGACCTTTATGGTGCCGATCGCACTGGCGGGTGTATTCGGTGCCTGTTTTGCGGCGATTGATGTTATCTCCTGTCCCTCCGGCGGTTTTATTAGCGATAAGTTTGGCCGCAAAGGTTCTCTGGTGATCTTGCTGGGAGGCGCGGCCGTGGGCTTTTTCCTGATGTCGCAAATTACCGCCGAGTGGCCGATTGCATTGGCCGTGGCGGCGATGATGTTTTGTTCCTTCTTCCTCGGTTCGGCTGCGGGCTGTGTGTTCGCCGTGGTGCCCTTGATTAAGCGTCGCCTAACCGGGCAAATTGCCGGGATGGTGGGAGCCTATGGCAATATTGGTGCGGTAATATTTTTGACCGTGTTTTCTCTGGTCTCGCCCTCGGTATTCTTTTTAACCATTGCCGGCGGTATCGCCTTTGCCATGTGCTGTGCGTTCTTTCTGGACGAGCCCAAGGGTACAATGGCCGAAGTTATGCCCGATGGCACGGTGCAACTTATTGAGGTTCACTAGCGAATGGTTTTGGTAATGGGTGGACTCTGCCCGTGAGTCCCCCTAACAATAAATAAGGTCTCTTGTGGGCCCCTGTGAGATTGAATGACGAATCGGTCGGCAACACACTTAAGCTTTGCGGTGGCTCAACATTCGGTCACTGGTGTCAAGCCTCAAAATGAAGATGCCCTCGGCATCCGTATTCCAGAGGGCTTAACCCTAACCAATAAGGGCGCGGTAGCGGTGATTGCCGACGGTGTCAGTGCTGCCGAAGCGGGTAAGGAGGCCAGCGAGACCTGCGTCCATAATTTTCTCTCGGACTATTATTCAACGCCCGATAGTTGGGGTGTCAAAAAATCCAGCACCCAGGTCTTAACGGCCCTAAATCGTTGGTTGTTTGGTCAGGGGCGCAGTTATAACGATGCCCAAAAAGGTTATGTCAGTACCTTTAGTGCGGTGATTTTTAAATCGCAAATGGCCCATATCTTCCATGTCGGAGATTCTCGCATTTATCGTTTGCGAGACAATGATCTGGAGCAGCTGACTCGTGACCACACAACCTTTATTGGCGATGGTCAGTCCTACTTGGCTCGCGCCATGGGTCTGGATGTCAAACTCGATGTTGACTATCGCAGTGTCGACCTGGCCATCGGTGATGTTTTCTTTCTCAGCACCGATGGTATTCACGATTTTGTCAAAGACCGGGATTTGCGCGCCGCCTTAAGTCCTTTGGTGAATGAGCCAGATGAGCAAAAATTCGCAGCGTGCTGTGCTGATTTAATTGCCATCGCCCTGGAAAATAACAGCGCCGATAATTTAAGTTGCCAGATATTGCGGGTTGATAGCGTGCCCGAGCAGAGCATGCACGACGTCAGCCGTAAATTATCGGAACTGCCTTTTCCACCACCACTTGAGCCGGGCCTGATCCTCGATGGCTATCGTGTCGAGAGGGAGTTACACGCCAGCAGCCGCAGCCAGGTGTACTTGGTTTGCGAGGTCGATAGTGGCGCTCGCTATTGTATGAAGACGCCCTCGGTAAACTTTGATGATGATCTGGCTTATATCGACCGCTTTGTGATGGAAAGCTGGATTGGTAGTCGTTTGGACAATACCCACGTGGCTCGAGTTATCGAGGGGCGGCAAGTTAAATCATGCCTTTACTACCTTACCGAATATGTGGATGGTATAACCCTGGAAAGGTGGATAGCCGAGAATCCGAAGCCCGCCGTACAAGAGGTTGTTTTCCTGGTACAGCAAATTATCAAGGGGCTGCGCGCCTTTCATAATCGCGAAACCCTGCATCAGGATATAAAGCCGGGCAATATCTTGATCGATAAGAATGGTCAGGTAAAAATTATCGATTTTGGCTCCTGTTTTATTCAGGGTATTGCCGAAATTGCCACGCCTCTGGAAAGGGAAGGGGTACTGGGCACGGCGGCTTATTCGGCGCCGGAAGTGGTATTGAGTGGTAAAAGCACGGTGCAATCCGACATTTTTTCGCTGGCGGTCATCGTCTATGAAATGCTGACCGGAGTGCCACCCTTTGGCGGTAAGTTGGAGGAGTGCCGCAGCTCAAAGGCCTACCTAAAGACTAAATACCTTCCCTGTTATGAGCTCAATCCGCTTATTCCCATCTGGATAGATGGTGCTGTAAAAAAGGGCCTGCGTTTTAAACCCGAGCGTCGCTATGGCGATGTATCAGAGTTTTTACACGAGTTGCAAAAGCCTAACCCGAAATACAAGAAAAGCCACAATATGGCTGTGCTAGATGCTAACCCTCTGTTGTTTTGGCAGGTGCTATCGGGCTTGTTGTTTTTTGCACTTTGCTTGTCTTTGGCCTATTAATTCAGGGTTTTTGTAAGGTTTAATCTCTTAGTCAGTCCTAGCCAAAGAAAACCGTCACTGAGGTCCCTCCAGTGCTGACGAGTCTTTTTCTCCCTGCCATGGTCCTGAATAAAGTAGGATTTGCAGGGCTCAGTCGTTAGTTAGTCCGGCGTAGTAATCCTCCGGCCCGTCGTTTATCCTCATAAAACAAATAATTAATGGATAATTAAAAATGCAAGATGTAAAAGGTAAGGTTGCCTTTATCACCGGTGGTGCCAGTGGTATGGGGCTCGGCATGGCCAGGGCTTTTGGCGCTGCCGGCATGAAGGTGATGATCGGTGATATTGAGCAAGAGGCACTGGATAGTGCCGTTGCTGGCTTGAAGCAACGCGGTATTGATGCCGCTGGAGTGAAGGTTGATGTTGCGGACAGGGATTCGGTTTTTGCCGCCGCTCAGGCCACCGTCGATACTTTTGGAAAAGTTCATGTGTTGTGTAATAACGCCGGCATTGGCGTTACCGGAAAGTCAGATAAATGTTCCATGGAAAACTGGCAGTGGGTCATGGACGTCAATTTATGGGGTGTGATTTACGGTTTGCAGGCCTTTGTACCGCTGATCGAATCTCACGGTGAGGGCGGCCATGTAATGAGCACGGCCTCCATGGCTGGCATGGTCAGCTTCCGTTATATGGGGCCCTATAATGCCACCAAATTTGCCGTGGTGACGATTATGGAAACCATGATGGAGGAGCACCGTGAGGATAACCTCGGTGTCTCCGTACTCTGCCCAGGTGTGGTAGCCACCAATATTGCCAGTGGCACACGCAATCGTCAGGCCCGTTACGGTGGCGCGCGGGAGGCGCGAGATCTTGATGCCAACGAGGAAATGCTGGGTAAAGGTCTCGACCCCGATATTGTCGGTGAGCAGGTACTCGAAGCCATACACCAGGACCAGCCCTATATTTTTACCGATCCCAATATGCGCAAGTTTATTATCAAGCGTCACGAGCGTTTACTTGCGGGTTATGACTGGTCGGAAAACTGTGAGGCCCTGCAAAAGGCCGATTTGTAAATGCGAGCTCACCACCTGGTAAAAACAGCGAGGTGGCGAGCTGTGTTTTTAGGGTTTGAAAGTAAGCATTGTGCTTGATTACGGATGCGGGCAAACCTTTTTTTGCTTCGATTCGGTGCGCCGAGAAGTCGAATACCTGGTGAGTTCGAGGTGTGTGGGCTAAGCAGTGCAATGATTTGGTGCTTGCAGATGAGGTTTTGACTTCGCGACGTTATTTTTGCCAATAAAAAGCCCGGTAATAACCGGGCTTTTTATTGCTTAAGGCAAACTGCCTAGCGTTTGTTGAGAGGTGTCACGCTGCGTTCTGCAGGGCCGGTATAGAGCTGGCGTGGGCGACCAATCTTATAGCTGTTGCTGATCATTTCGTCCCAGTGGGCGACCCAGCCAACGGTGCGGCCGGTGGCGAAGATAACGGTGAACATCTCCGTGGGGATGCCGATGGCCTTCATAATAATGCCGGAGTAGAAATCGACATTGGGGTAGAGTTTCTTACTGACGAAATAGTCATCTTCAAGGGCAATTTGCTCGAGGCGCTTGGCGATTTTCAGCAGGGGATCATTTTCCATACCGAGTTCGGCCAATACTTCGTCACAGGCTTCCTTCATGACTTTGGCGCGGGGGTCAAAGTTTTTATAGACGCGGTGCCCGAAGCCCATCAGGCGGAAGGGGTCGTTCTTGTCTTTGGCACGTTTTACGAAGGCGTCGATGTTTTTCTCATCGCCAATTTCGTTGAGCATTTCCAATACAGCCTGGTTGGCACCACCGTGGGAGGGTCCCCACAGCGCGGCAATGCCGGCCGCTATACAGGAGAAGGGATTGGCGCCGGATGAGCCGGCGAGGCGCACCGTGGACGTCGAGGCGTTTTGTTCGTGGTCGGCGTGCAGGATGAAGAGCTTGTCCATGGCCTTGGCGAGAACGGGGCTGACATTGGGCTCGTCACAGGGAGTGCCAAACATCATATGCAGGAAATTTTCGGCGTAACTCATGTCGTTGCGCGGATACATATAGGGCTGGCCGATATAGTGCTTGTAGCACATGGCGGCGAGGGTCGGCATTTTGGCGATCAGGCGGTGGGCGGTAATCATGCGGTGCTGGGGGTCGGCGATGTCCAGGGAGTCGTGATAAAAGGAGGACATGGCGGCAACCACGCCGCACATAATCGCCATGGGGTGGGCGTCGTAACTAAAGCCGGACAAAAACTGCTCGATAGAGCGGTTGACCATCGTGTGATTACTGATCAGGTTTTCAAAATCGGTCTTCTCGGCGGCGTTGGGTAACTCGCCGTTGAGCAGTAGGTAGCAGGTCTCAAGGTAAGTGGTGTTTTGCGCCAGATCGTTGATGGGGTAGCCGCGATGTAGCAGCACACCTTTATCGCCGTCGATAAAGGTAATCTTCGATTCACAGGAGGCGGTGGACGTAAAACCGGGGTCGAAGGTAAAAACGCCATTGCTGGTTAGCGAGGCAACATCGATCACGTCGGGACCGAGAGTGCCGGTGCGTACGGGCAGTTCAATGGCGTCGGCGCGGCCCTCGATACTGAGAGTGGCTTTATTATCGGTCATAGGATTCCCCTGGAATATATTTCGATGGCGGCAACTTGGGCCGGCATCATTGCAAAGCCCGCGACTCTAGCCTTGTAGGCCTCTGTTTGTCAATTTGGATTAGGCCTTTATTGACCTTTACAGGGAGCCGGTCATATTGTGGTGCACGCCCGTGGCGGCATGCACAAGAAGGGGGCGGTTTTCGCGATTATGCCTGTATTTGTCGGTGTTTTTACGCTATGAAATGAAGGCGTTGGCTGCCCTCGTGCGTTGTAATTGAATGTCAATACTCCTATAATGCCCGGCGTTAAAAGTTGCCTTGGCTCCGGTAGACGATGGGGCTTTCTCCGGCAACGATTTATATTTCTATTTTTGTTTTGGCGCCTAAAAAATAACGCCCATTATGGGTTTGAGGTACAGCTAGTTGTGAACGATAAAAGACCTGTCAATCTGGATATTGGAACGATTCACCTTCCAATTACCGCCTACGTTTCCATTCTCCACCGTGTCTCGGGTGTCGCGCTGTTTGTTATCAGCGGCCTGTTTATATGGATGCTCGATCGCAGTCTCACCTCCGAGGAGACCTTTGCGGCCCTGCAGGGCCTGCTTACCCACCCCTTAGTCAAGTTGGTGTTGTGGGGTATGTTGGCGGCGCTGGTCTACCATATGGTGGCGGGTATTCGGCATATGTTTATGGATTTCGGCGTTGGTGAAACGCTGGAAGGTGGCATTCTGGGCGCGAAGCTCGTCCTCTATATCGCCGCCCTATTGATTCTTTTCGCAGGAGCCTGGGTATGGCTGTAACAAATGTAACAAGTTTTGGGCGCAGCGGCCTGTCCGACTGGGTCGTGCAGCGTGTCAGCGGTGTGGTGTTAACGGTTTATGTGCTGGTTATTGCGGCTTATCTGCTGCTAACACCTGAAGTCGATTTCGCCAGCTGGAAAGAGCTGCACAGCGGCTTGTGTATTCGCCTACTCACGGTTTTCGCCGTATTGTCGCTCGCGGCCCATGCCTGGATTGGTATGTGGGGTGTGCTGACAGATTACGTTACGGTCCGTTTAATGGGGCCTAAAGCGACCTTTTTCAGGGTGTTTTTGCAGTTGGGTATGATCGCGGTAATTTTTGTCTACGTGGTCTGGACTGTCGCTATTTTGTGGGGGAATTAGGTTAATGGCTAAAATGAGAACGATTTCTTTTGATGGCGTTATTATTGGCGGCGGCGGTGCAGGTATGCGCGCATCACTGCAGCTGGCGCAATCGGGCTATAAAACAGCCGTTATCACCAAGGTGTTTCCAACACGCTCTCACACGGTATCTGCCCAGGGTGGTATTACCTGTGCTATCGCCAGTGATGATCCCGAAGATCAGTGGCAGTGGCATATGTATGACACCGTCAAGGGTTCCGATTACATCGGCGATCAGGACGCGATTGAATATATGTGTCAGGTCGGCCCCGAAGCCGTCTTTGAACTTGAGCACATGGGCCTGCCTTTCTCCCGTACCGAAGAAGGCCGCATTTATCAGCGCCCCTTCGGTGGTCAGTCAAAAGATTACGGTAACGGTGGTCAGGCAGCGCGCACCTGTGCGGCAGCCGATCGCACCGGCCACGCACTATTGCACACTCTCTATCAAGCCAACCTGAAAGCCAATACTGTTTTCCTCAACGAGTGGTTTGCCATTGATCTGGTGAAAAACAAAGATGGCGCCGTGGTCGGTGTTATCGCGATAGATATTGAGACGGGCGAGACGGTTTACGTTAAATCGAAGGCCACTGTCTTTGCCACGGGTGGCGCGGGGCGTATTTATTCTTCAACTACCAATGCCCACATTAATACCGGTGACGGCCTTGGCATGTCACTGCGTGCCGGCTTCCCGGTGCAGGATATCGAAATGTGGCAGTTCCACCCCACGGGTATTCACGGTGCCGGCGTGCTCGTTACCGAGGGTTGCCGTGGAGAGGGTGGCTATCTGGTCAATAAAGACGGTGAGCGCTTTATGGAGCGCTATGCGCCCAATGCCAAAGATCTCGCCGGTCGTGACGTTGTCGCCCGCTCGATGGTACTGGAAATTCTCGAGGGCCGTGGTTGTGGCCCCGATGGCGATCACGTGCACCTGAAGCTCGATCACCTCGGTGAAGAAGTGCTGCACAGCAAGTTGCCGGGCATTTGTGAATTATCTGAAACCTTTGCCCACGTCGACCCGGTGACCGATCTGGTACCCGTGGTGCCGACCTGCCACTACATGATGGGCGGTATTCCGACCAATGTTAGCGGCCAGGCTTTGACCTTGGATAAGGACGGTAAAGAAGAAGTCATCGACGGCTTGTTTGCCTGTGGTGAAGTGGCCTGTGTTTCTGTTCACGGTGCCAACCGCCTCGGCGGTAATTCGCTGCTCGATCTGGTGGTCTTCGGTCGTGCCGCCGGTCTGTTTATTGAAAAGTCACTGCGTGATGGCGTTGCCTTAGCCGATGCCACCGATGAAGATATTGAGACAGCCTGTGCTCGTCTCAATCGCTTGAACGGTAGTGGCAGTGGTGAGAAAACGGCCGATCTGCGCAAAGAACTGCAAACTATTATGCAAAATCACTTCGGCGTATTCCGTCGCGGTGACTTTATGCAGGAAGGCGTGAAGAAACTGGCCGACCTGCGTAAGCGTGTTGAGAATGTGCAACTGGAAGATAAGTCGGCGGCCTACAACACCGCGCGCATCGAAGCGCTCGAGTTGCAAAACCTGCTCGAAGTGGCCGAGGCGACAGCCATTGCCGCCGAAGAGCGCAAAGAGAGTCGCGGTGCCCACGCCCGTGAAGACTTTACCGAGCGCGACGATGAAAACTGGTTGTGCCACTCGGTTTATTTCCCCGGAGATAAAAGCGTGGCCAAGCGGGCTGTTAACTTCGCCCCCGTTACTCGCGAAGCCTTCGCTCCGAAAGCGCGTGTTTATTAATCCAAGTAGGGCTGCCTAAGATATGCTCAAAGTAAGTATTTATCGTTATAACCCCGATACGGATTCAGCCCCGTATATGCAGGATTTTCAGCTGGACACCGATGGCAAAGATATTATGGTGCTGGACGTGCTGGAGATGCTTAAGGAAACGGACCCCACTCTGGTTTTCCGTCGCTCCTGTCGTGAGGGCGTCTGTGGTTCCGATGGCGTCAACATGAACGGCAAAAATGGCCTGGCCTGTGTCACGCCCTTGTCGGAGTGTGTCAAAAAGAACACCTTGATCTTGCGTCCGCTTCCGGGTCTGCCGGTGATTCGCGATCTGGTGATCGACATGGCGCAGTTCTACGCCCAGTACGAAAAAGTACAGCCCTATCTGATCAACGATAATCCGGCGCCGGCCATTGAGCGTTTACAGTCGCCGGAAGAACGGGAAAAACTCGATGGTTTATACGAGTGCATCCTCTGCGCCTGTTGTTCGACCAGCTGTCCCTCTTTCTGGTGGAACCCCGATAAGTTTATTGGCCCGGCTGGCCTACTACAGGCCTACCGCTTTTTAGCGGATACCCGCGATACAGCGACGGAAGAGCGTCTGGCAAACCTGGATGACCCCTTTTCGGTCTTCCGTTGCCACGGCATTCAAAACTGTGTATCGGTTTGCCCGAAAGGCCTCAATCCGACTCAGGCTATTGGCCACATTCGTAGTATGTTACTTAGCAGCGGCACCTGATAAGCTGACTGAGTACTGCAGGGGGAGGCTCAGCTCCCCCTGGTTTTGTAAGATCCTTATTCGGTAATTACTAAGTCAGGAATTGAAAGATGCAAGACAGCATCATGGAGCAGTTTCTCAGTTCGTCCCATTTCTCGGGGGGCAACGCAGCCTATATTGAAGGCCTGTACGAAACCTACCTACATAATCCCAATGGCGTGCCAGAAGAATGGCGCGCCTTTTTTGATTCTCTACCCCACATTAACGGCTTTGCAGGCGCGGATTCCTCCCACGCCACCATTCAAAGCCACTTTGAATTATTGGGTCGCAAGCGGTCTCGGCCGCTGCCGGCGCCGGGTTCGGGTGGCGTCAATGTTGAGCACGAGCGCAAGCAAGTAAAAGTCCTGCAGCTGATTGCCTCCTATCGTGAGCGCGGGCACCAGAAAGCCAGGCTCGATCCTCTTGCCTTGATGGAGAGGGAAGACGTTCCGGATTTAAAGTTGGGCTTTCACGGCTTAACCGATGCCGATCTGGACACTACTTACCAAACGGGCCCGCTCTATATTGGTAAGGAAGAGGCCACCCTGCGTGAAATCATTGAGCATATGGAGGCGACCTATTGTGGTGAGGTCGGCCCCGAGTTTATGCACATCACCTCCCTGGCGGAAAAGCAGTGGTTACAACAGCGCTTTGAGTCTGTGCAGTCGCGACCCAACTATGGCGATGAGGCCCGCATTGCAGTCCTACAGCGTTTAACCGCTGCGGAGGGTCTGGAAAAGCACCTCGATTCAAAGTACCCGGGTACCAAGCGCTTTGGCCTTGAAGGTGCGGAGAGCATGATTCCCATGCTCGACGGTCTCATTCAGCGTGCCGGTGAATACGGCGCTCGGGAAATTGTCCTTGGCATGGCCCACCGCGGCCGTCTCAATGTACTGGTCAATGTGCTGGGTAAAAACCCGGCAGAACTGTTTGAAGAATTTGAAGGTAAGAAGCTGCTCAATACCTCGGGTGATGTCAAATACCACCAGGGTTTTTCTTCGAATGTGATGACACCCGGTGGCGAGTTGCACTTGGCGTTGGGCTTTAATCCCTCTCATCTGGAGATTTCCGCACCGGTGATTGAGGGTTCGACCCGCGCTCGCCAGGATAGACGCGGCGACAGCGAGGGCACGGCAGTGGTACCGGTCATCATTCACGGTGATGCCGCCTTTGCCGGTCAGGGCGTGGTGATGGAAACCTTCCAGATGTCCCAGACCCGCGGTTATAAAACCGGCGGCACGGTGCACATCGTGCTTAATAACCAGGTCGGCTTTACCATTAGCCGGCGTGAGGATGCCCGCTCTACGGAGTACTGTACCGATATTGCCAAAATGGTGCAGGCGCCGATTATCCACGTCAATGGCGACGATCCCGACGCGGTGATGTTTGCCACGCTACTGGCCATGGATTATCGCTATCAATTCAATAAAGACGTGGTCATTGATTTGGTTTGCTACCGCCGTAGTGGCCACAACGAAACCGATGAGCCCTCCGGCACCCAGCCCTTGATGTATGAAAAAATTCGCCAGCATAAAACTACACGTATCTTGTATGCGCAGAAGCTCGCGTCTGAATCATTGATAGCGGCGGATACCTCCCAGGCAATGCTGGATGATTATCGCGACCGACTGGATCGTGGTGAGCATGTTGCTAGCAACCTGGTTTCCGAGCCCAATGAAGAGTTATTTGTCGATTGGTCGCCCTATATTGGTCACGACTGGGACGCTCCTGGCAAGACCTCTATCGACCTACACCTGTTAAAGCAGGTGGCCGAAAAAGTCAACCATATCCCGGAGGGGATAGTGGTGCAGCGCCAGGTACAAAAGATCTACGACGACCGCCGCAAGATGGGTGGCGGCGCCTTGCCTCTGAACTGGGGCATGGCCGAAATTCTCGCCTATGGCACCCTGCTGGAGCAGGGCTATAGCATTCGCATGACGGGCCAGGATTCGGGCCGGGGTACCTTTTCCCATCGCCATGCCGTGGCCCACAATCAAAAAGACGGTGTGCCTTACACGCCGCTATTGCATATCAAAGACGATCAGCCACTCTTTGAGCTCTATGATTCCTATTTGTCGGAGGAGGCCGTGCTCGCCTTTGAGTACGGTTATAGCACCGCCACACCCCAGGGTTTGGTGATTTGGGAGGCTCAGTTTGGCGACTTTGCCAACGGTGCCCAGGTGGTGATCGACCAGTTTATTACTAGCGGTGAACAAAAGTGGGGGCGCCTGAGTGGTCTCACGATGCTGTTGCCCCATGGTTATGAGGGGCAGGGGCCGGAACATTCATCGGCGCGGCTGGAGCGTTTTTTACAACTGGCCGCTGAGCACAACATTCAAATCTGTAATCCGACGACGCCGGCCCAGCTCTTCCATATGCTGCGTCGCCAGGCAATCCGTCCCTTGCGCAAACCCCTGATAGTGATGAGCCCGAAGTGGATATTGCGTCACAAAGCGGCAACCTCGTCCCTTGAGGATTTGTCCGAGGGCCATTTTCAGACCATCATCCCCGATGACTTGGACCGCGACGAGGTGAAACGCATCGTGCTGTGCAGTGGTAAGGTCTACTTCCACCTGCTCGAAGAGCGCGAATCGCGGGGCCAGAAAGATGTTGCCCTGGTACGTGTCGAACAAGTTTATCCCTTCGACGAGGTGGTCCTGAGTAATCTCATCGATGGCTATGCCAACTTGGAAGATATCATGTGGTGCCAGGAAGAACCCTTGAACCAGGGTTTATGGTTTAACGGCCAGCATCACATACGCAAGGCGATTCACGCCTGCGATAGTCCACTGTATTTGCGCTATGCGGGCCGACCTGCACGCGCTGCGCCGGCAGGGGGTTATATGTCGGTGCATTTAGAGGAGCAAAAGAAATTCGTTAATGAGGCCCTGGATCTCAATTATTAGTTGTAACACACGCACTAATTGATCCATTTAAACCAGCAAGGAAACTAAGCGATGTTAATCGACATAAAAGTCCCAACTTTCCCAGAATCTGTGCAGGAAGGCGAAGTGGCCACTTGGCATAAACAGGTCGGAGATAGTGTGTCGCGGGACGATTTATTGGTAGATGTAGAAACCGATAAGGTTGTTCTTGAAGTGGTTGCGGCCCAGAGCGGCGTATTGGTTGAAATACTGAAGGAAGAGGGCGCCATCCTGCTCAGTGGTGAGATTATGGCGCGGCTTGACAGTAGTGCTAGCGCTAGCACCGAGACTGCCAGTGCCGTGAGCGGTGCTGATGCGGTGAGTGAGCCCAATGCCGGTGGTGATGCCGCTCCGGCCAGTCCGGCGGCTCGCAAGCTGGCCGATGAGCGTGGTATCGATCTCAGCGCTGTCGCGGGTAGTGGGCGAGACGGGCGTATCACCAAGGAAGACGTGGTCAATTTTGTCGCTGTACCTCCAACCCCTACAGCAGCCCCCGAAGCGGTGAGTGCAGCCCCCGCGGCCCCGGTTGCCGCTGTCGATAGCGGTCTGACCTTGAATGCCGGTGAGCGTGTAGAGAAACGCGTACCAATGACCCGTATGCGTGCGCGCATCGCCGAGCGCTTGCTCGATGTCACCCAAACCACTGCTATGCTGACCACGTTTAACGAAGTGGATATGCACCGCATCATGGATTTGCGCAGCCAGTTCAAGGACCAGTTTTCTTCGGTACACAATGGCACGCGACTGGGCTTTATGGGCTTTTTCGTGCGCTCTGCTGTCGAGGCTCTAAAGCGCTTTCCACTGGTTAATGCCTCTCTTGATGGTTCCGATGTTGTCTATCACGGCTATCAAGATATTGGTGTTGCGGTATCCAGTGATCGTGGCCTGGTGGTGCCGGTATTGCGTGACGTCGACCAGATGAGCATCGCTGAAATTGAAAATAAAATTGCCGAATACGGTGGTAAGGCTCGCGATGGCAAGCTCAGCATCGATGAAATTACCGGCGGTACCTTCACCATTACCAATGGTGGGGTCTTTGGTTCGCTGGTTTCCACACCGATCTTAAATCCGCCCCAGGCGGCCATCCTCGGCATGCACGCTATTAAGGAGCGACCCATCGCGGAAGATGGCAAGGTGGTGATCCGTCCGATGATGAACCTCGCCCTGTCCTACGACCACCGTATTATCGATGGTCGAGACGCCGTGCTCTTTCTCGTTGCCATTAAGGATATGATCGAGAATCCTGCAAAGATTTTACTTGAAATATAAGTTCTATCTTGTTGACTAATAAAGGTTATTTAAATGACTGATAAATATGATGTTGTAGTGATTGGCTCCGGCCCAGCGGGTTATGTGTGCGCTATTCGCGCCGCCCAGTTGGGTTTGAAGACCGCCTGCATCGAAAAGTATCAAAGCGAAGACGGTAAGGGTATCAATGGCGGTACCTGCCTCAACGAGGGGTGTATTCCCTCCAAGGCCCTGCTCGATAGCTCCATGAAGTACCACGAGACCAAATGTGATCTCGAAACGCACGGTATTAAGGTCAAGGGCGTGAGTGTTGACGTTGAGCAGATGATCGCTCGTAAAGATGACATAGTAAAAAAACTGACCGGGGGCATTTCCGCCCTGTTCAAAGCCAATGGTGTCACCTCGTTGTATGGCACGGGCAAGTTGCTCTCGAATCGTCGCGTTGAGTTTACCGACCTCAAGGGTGAGGCCTCGGTGATAGAGGCGGACAATGTGGTACTTGCCACGGGTTCCAAGGCGATTGATATACCGGTGGCGCCGGTCAATGGTGAGACCATTATCGATGCTAAAGAAGCCCTCAATATGACCAAGGTGCCCAAGCGCCTGGGTATTATTGGTGCCGGTGTGATTGGTCTAGAGCTTGGCAGTGTCTGGAATCGCCTCGGTTCGGAGGTAGTCTTACTGGAAGCCCTCGATGTCTTTCTTGCCATGATGGACAAGCAAATAGCCCGCGACGCGAGCAAGATTTTTGCCAAACAGGGCCTGGACGTGCGTATGGGCAGCCGTGTTACCGGCAGTGAGGTGAAGCGCAATAAAGTCCATGTCAGTTATAAAACTGAGGATGGGGAAGAGCATCAGGAAATTTTTGACAAGGTGATTGTCTGCGTTGGCCGTCGTCCCTTTACCGAAAATCTTCTTGAAGAAGACAGCGGTGTTAACCTCGATGAGCGTGGCTCCATTTTTGTCGATGAACATTGTGCTACAAATGCCCCTGGTGTTTGGGCGGTAGGGGACCTGGTACGAGGCCCTATGCTGGCCCACAAGGGCTCAGAAGAAGGCGTGATGGTCGCCGAGCGCATCGCCGGGCAGAAAACCCAGGTCAATTACGATATTATTCCTAACGTTATTTATACCCACCCGGAGATAGCCTCCGTGGGTTTGACAGAGCAGGAAATCAAGCAGTCGGGCGATGACTACAATGTCGGTATGTTTCCCTTCGCGGCTAGTGGTCGTGCATTGGCCGCCGACGATACTGACGGCTTGGTAAAGATTCTCGCCGATGGCGAGACTGACCGCATCCTTGGGTGCCATGTTATCGGCCCGTCAGCGGCCGAATTGGTGCAACAGGTCGCGGTGGCAATGGAGTTCGGTTCGACAGCCGAAGATCTTGGATTAATGGTTTTTGCGCATCCGACCATGTCCGAAGCCGTTCATGAGGCTGCTCTGGCAGTCAACGGACACGCCATTCACGTGGCCAATCGGCGTAAGCGCAAATCTAAAAAGTAAGCGAGCTCAGCGCATAGGGGGCAATATAGTTTCCATGCAAGGGCTTATCGTTTTTTTTCTCGTTAACGAGTTGGGACTAGAACATGAATTTACATGAATACCAGGGCAAACAACTGTTTGCCGAATACGGTTTACCCGTATCAAAAGGCATTGCTGCCGCTACGGCGGAAGAAGCAGTAGCAGCGGCCGACATAATCGGTGGTGATAAATGGGTCGTTAAAGCCCAGGTTCACGCTGGTGGTCGCGGTAAAGCCGGTGGCGTTAAGCTGGTTACTACCAAGGAAGAAATTAAGGCCTTTGCCGAGCAGTGGTTGGGTAAAAATCTGGTCACCTATCAGACAGATGCCAACGGCCAGCCCGTCAGTCGCATCCTGGTTGAGACCTGCACCGATATCGCCGATGAGCTCTATCTCGGTGCCGTTGTTGATCGCTCTACCCGTCGTATTATCTTTATGGCTTCTACCGAGGGCGGTGTTGAAATTGAGACCGTTGCCGAAGAGACGCCTGAGAAAATCCTCAAGGCAGAGATTGATCCATTGACAGGTGCTCAGCCTTACCAGGGTCGCGAGTTGGCTTTTGCCCTCGGCCTCAAGGGCGCACAGATTGGTCAATTTACTAAAATCTTCCTTGGCCTCGCCAAGTTGTTCGAAGATAAAGATTTGGCCCTGCTGGAAATTAACCCCCTGGTGATTACCGACGAAGGCAATTTACACTGCCTCGACGCGAAAATGACCATTGATAGCAATGCTATGTACCGTCACCCCGAGCTGAAAGAATTCCACGACCCCAGCCAGGAAGACGCCCGTGAAGCCCAGGCTGCCGAGTGGGAGCTCAACTATGTTGCCCTCGACGGCACCATCGGTTGCATGGTGAACGGCGCTGGTCTGGCCATGGGTACAATGGACATCGTCAAGATTCACGGTGGTTTCCCCGCTAACTTCCTCGACGTAGGCGGCGGCGCAACCAAAGAGCGCGTTACGGAAGCATTTAAGATCATCCTTTCTGACGACAATGTTAAAGCTGTACTGGTCAATATTTTTGGTGGCATCGTACGTTGTGACTTGATTGCCGAAGGCATTATTGGCGCGGTAGAAGAAGTGGGTGTCAACGTACCGGTTGTCGTGCGTCTCGAGGGCAACAACGCAGAAATTGGCTCTAAAGTGCTGGCCGACAGTGGCTTGAATATTATCGCTGCCACCAGCTTGACCGACGCAGCAGAATCAGTAGTGAAAGCAGCGGAGGGTAAATAATGAGCATATTAATCAATAAAGACACCAAGGTTATTTGCCAGGGTTTTAC
>MAAU01000014.1 GCA_002162825.1 Gammaproteobacteria bacterium 54_18_T64 | reverse complement strand
TGGTGGATTGATACCAACAACGATGATGTAATGGATGACATGGATACTTATTTTTCTTGCCCCTTATTGGGGCCAGGAAGAGCAGATACTTAAGAAATCTACTTCAGATAGGCTCTTTTCAAAATATAGACTTGCTGTACTTTTGTGGCATTTATTCCTAGCCACGGTATAGCTCAAGCAATGTATTTAAGATTCGACGACAGTTTGGAACGTGTTGACACCTACGTCAGTTTCAAACTTTCGCTCGTTCTTTCTGTATTCAAGTGAAGCCCTGACTCTAAGTTAGGCCCATAGCCTGACGAATAAGGCTGTTTTTCAGTGGCGACAAGCGATTGAGGCCACTCATACCAATATTACGCAGCAATCGCACCAGCAGCTCCTCACGTTCAAACAGACGTTTAAAGCCTTCCATGGTCGCCATCATCGCCAGGTTATCGGGCTTGCGGCGACGCTGGTAGCGCTTGAGGTCTTGCAGGTCCGCAAGACCTCTACCCGCTTGAAGCCCTCTACCCAACTCTTCGGCCAGTACTCGCGCATCACTAAAGCCAAGGTTCACCCCCTGTCCGGCCAAGGGGTGAATGGTGTGGGCGGCATCGCCGATCAGCGCGATACCCCGCTGTACATAGTCGACCCCATGACGCTGGCTTAGAGGAAATTGCAGGCGCTCTGAAACCTCTTCAATAGCGCCCAGAGCGCCTTCGCTGGTGATTGTCAGCTGACGACAAAATTCCGCCTCATCGAGGGCCATCAGGCCCTCCGCACGCTCCGGTGTTTGCGACCAGACGATGGAAACATAGTGGGCGGCGGCTCGACCCTCTTCTGCTGAGGAGCGCAGTGGTAAAAAGGCCAGGGGGCCACTGGGTGTAAACCACTGGCGGGCGGCAAAATCGTGGGCTTTCTCGGTTTTTAGGGTGGCCGTAATCGCGGTGTGTTCATAACCCCAGGTACTTAGCTCAAAACCCATTTGCGCTCTAATCGGGGAATTGGCGCCATCGGCCGCAACGACCAGGGCACTACTCAGTTGCTCCCCAGCGGACAAATTGACGATGATGGTTGCGCCATCACGACACAGAGATTCAACAGTGGCAGGGCAGTAGAGATCAATATTGTCCTGCTCGGCAATGGCGCTCAATAAACTGGCACGCAACAGGCTGTTTTCGACAATATGGCCGAGGTTGGACCGCTGCACTTCGGCGGCATCGAACTCGATACAGCCGGTGCCTTCGCCATCGCGCACCGACATGCGGCTGTAGGGACAGGCTCTATCGGTACAGGCCTGCCAAACACCGAGGGCATCGAGCCACTGACGGGAGGCTTCGGTTAACGCCACTACCTGGGGATCGAAGCGAGTGGCAGACGGCGTCACTGGCGCGGGAAGAGCCCGTGCTTCGAGCAGGGCAATTTTGCCAGGGCCGGCCTTGCCGCCGTCACTCGTATTGTCGGCAAAAAGTCGCGCCATGCGCAGGGCAAAGGCGGCACCCACCAGACCGGCGCCGACGACTACTATGTCGTAGCGGGATGGGCTCCCGGTTTCTTTCCCGACCTCACCTTGCTCTTTGCTCACACCTTCACCCTTCACTTTGCTATTCCTCGCGCCCCTATCACTCACGCCCCTTTTATTCACGCTCATATCGCTCACGCCCCCTTTTTACTCACGTAGCCGCGCCCTCCGCGCCATTAAACCGGCGCCAAAACGGGCAAAACCCTGGCGTAGTGGGGGCAGTAAGTCGAGGGTTACCAGACCCAGGTTGCGCGCCGCCATCGCCAGCGTCTCATCCATACCAAACAACTTTGGCAATTTGTCGCTAAGAGCAATGGTGCGGCCCTGATCGTCTTTACGTAGCTTCGCATAGTGCTGCAGTACCGCTAAATCACCTGGCGGTACGCCATCGTGATGGGCCTTCGAAAGCAACTCCGTGAGCGTCGCCATATCGCGGACACTCAAATTAAAACCCTGCCCGGCCACCGGGTGCATGCTGTGCGCAGCATTGCCCAGCAGCAGTAAATGGCTGCGCACCTGTTCGGCGGCGATGATTTTTTTCACCGGGAAACACTGGCGATCATCGACCTCCAGTGCCGTCCCCGCTCGACTGCCCAACTGCTCGTTGAGCCCGGAAATAAAGTCTTCGGGCCCCGCATCTTGCATTTCTTCGGCCCGCCCTGCGGGCAATGTCCAAACCAGCGAGACCCGCTTGTCACCCTTACCCGGCAGTGGCAACAGTGCGATGGCACCATCGCCGGTAAAGCGCTCATGAGCCAGGCCATTGTGGGCTTCTGCCATGACGAGGTTGGCAACCAGTGCCACTCGTTGATAGTCGTGGCTGCGATAGCTGATGCCCAACTGCTGCGCTAGCGGTCGTTGCTCACCACCGGCCAGCACCGCCAAATCGGCCAGGCACTCGCCCTGCTCCAGTAGCAAACCCATACCGTCCTGTCGCGGTTTTAGCAATGACGGGGCAGGGGCTTTAATGTGGGTAATATTGGGGAAGGCCGGGAAGGCTTGCGCAAACACCTCAGCCAGCTGCGCATTCTCAACAACGTAGCCGTAAGCATTGAGCTCTTGCTCACTGGCATCGAGGTTAGCTGAACCGATATGACCCCGGTCGGAAACATCAATGCGGGTAATCGCCGCCGTACTCGTGGCCAGGTCGGACCACAAACCCATGGTTTGCAGTACATCGATGGTACTGGCGGAGAGAGCGGAGGCTCGATGATCCAGCTCCGCGGTGGTGGCTTCGCTATCAATTAAAAGGATATTCCACTGGCTCTGCTCGCGAGCCAGTAACAAGGCGAGACAGGCGCCACTTAAACCGGCGCCGACAATGGCAAAGTGCCAGTGTTGATTGGAAACTTCACTCATGGAAGTAGCTCGAACAATTGATCAATAAAGGGTTTGGACAACGGTCGAAACTATACGCGGCGTGCGCCCTCGCGTCGCCTACATCAGCGAATTTTCCTCTTTAACCTGGCTGACCTTATTGGTATCAAGTTAGGACTGCAGCTAACTAGCGGCCCGAGCCATCGATGCTCTCTGCCCCTATCTGAGCCTGTTTAAGATAGCTAACACTCTCGGTGGCCAGCTGCATACTGGTCTCAATCAAACTGCTAAAACCTTCCACCGTCTTATTGAGCTGTGACGAGGTTTCCGATGCCGTGCCATTCATTTCTTCAATGGCTACGGCGGTATCGCCTACTTTGCGTACCACGCCAACGATGCCCTCGCTGGCCTCATGCATTCTTTGTGAAATATCGCCAGTACTCATGGATTGCTGCTGCGCCGCCTCGGCGATGCCACTAACAATTTCATTGACCTGGGTAATCACCGCGCTAACCTCATCCATCGACACCACACTGCTCTGTATGGCTTCGTGAATAAGATCAATCTTCTTTTTGATATCGGTATTGGCGACGTTAGTCTGAGCCGCCAGCTCTTTCACTTCACTGGCAACGACGGCAAAACCCTGGCCAGCTTCACCGGCACGAGCCGCTTCGATAGTGGCGTTCAAGGCCAATAGTTTGGTCTGGTCGGACACTTCGGTAATCGTATTGGTAACCTTCATGATTTCAGCCGCCGCCGACTCAAGACCGGCAAACAGCTCCGAGGCCTCTTCCACATTGGTCACCGCGCGAGCGGTAATATCACAGGCCACCTGGGTTTTAGAGGCAATTTCACTGGCCGCCACAGACAAATCGTTTGCGGTTTGCGACACGGCATTAACATTGTCCTGGGAGCTGTCGGCATGCTGGGTAATATCGATCACCTGGGAGGAGAGCTCCTCCATCGCACCGGCCATGGCACTCAAACTTTTATCCAGGCCCTCGGCATTTTTTAATTCGACCGCGCCCTCATTTTTAAAAGCATCAAGTAACTGCTTACCCTGGGCCAGGGCAGAGCCCAGGTCGCCCTGCAAGCTTTCAACCAGGCCCGAGGTCTGACTAGACGACTCATTCAGCCTGAGGCGTACCTTTTCGACTAGCTCAGCCAGCTCCGAATCGGGCGCCGACGATGGCGCACTAAAATCACCAATGGCCAATTTATTCAGCTCTGCCATGGCGGCGAGGTCGGGCTCACTAATTGCGGCCGGCGGGGCTGTAACGCTAGCCGCCATAGCCTGACTATCGGCCGGAGCAGGCTTGCTGTCGGTTTCACTGGCGGCGGTACTTTTTTTACTAAACAGGGCCATAATTCTCAGATCTCCGTTAATTGTGATTTCTTATTCTCTAAGCAGTAATGACTGTGGCCGTTTATTTAGGTTTATCACCTATAAAATTAGTCGACCCCCTCAAATTTGCCAATCACCCTTCCATCCTTAGATAAGGACGAGAATTTCCTAGGCCACGACAGTACTCCTTCCCCACTCTTTCCTCTAACCGGAAGCACGCAATTGTGAATTGACGCACACAGAATAAATAAGCGAGCTTAAGCGGCCATCAAGGCTTCAATCTCGGCCACGGTTTTGGGCACACCCGCCGTTAAAACTTCGGTGCCCTTGCGAGTAATCGCCACGTCGTCTTCGATGCGCACGCCGATACCACGCCACTTTTTTGCCACCTTTTTACAATCGGGGGCAATGTAAATACCGGGTTCGATGGTCATCACCATGCCCGGTTCGAGCAGGCGCCACTCGCCATCGACCTTGTAGTCACCAACATCGTGCACGTCCATACCCAGCCAATGACCGGCACGGTGCATATAAAATTCGCTGTAGGCCCCGGCGGCGATGAGTTTTTTAACGCTGCCCTTGAGCAAGCCCAGTTTAACCAGACCCGCCGTAATCACCTTGACAGTGGCCTGGTGTGGCGCGTCCCAGTGGTTACCGGCCTGCGCCGCCTCAATACCCGCTAGTTGAGCCTTTAGTACCAGTTCATAAATCGCCTTTTGCTCGGGACTAAAACGCCCGTTGACCGGGAAGGTACGGGTGATATCTGCAGCGTAGTACTGGTATTCACAACCGGCATCGATCAACACCAGGTCGCCATCATTCAAGGGCTGGTTGTTCTCAACGTAGTGCAAAATACAGGCATTATCTCCACCCCCCACGATCGAGGTATAGGCGGGAAAGCTCGCCCCCTCCATGGCAAAGGTATGTTCGATTTCCGCCTGTAATTGATATTCGTTAAGACCCGGCTTAGATGCGCGCATGGCCCGACAGTGGGCCTCGGCAGATATTTTCGCGGCCTTGCGCATAAGTTTTAACTCTGCGGGCTTTTTAAACAAGCGGCTCTCATGTAACAGGTGATCGAGATCGACAAATTCACCTGGGGATACGGCACCAGTGCGGGCCTTGGCCCGAACACTGTTAACCCACTCCATTAATTGCTGGTCAAAATCCTTGTCTTTACCAATGGCCGAGTAGACCTTGGCTTTACCCTCCAGCAAGCCAGGCAAAATATCGTCAATATCGGCGATGGGAAAAGCATCATCGGCTCCATATTGCTCGCAGGCTCCCTCCGGCCCCGCGCGATAACCGTCCCAGGTTTCGCGCTCTCTATCGCGTTCGCGACAAAAGACAATAAACTGCCCCTGAGCCCGACCCGGAATCAGCACCAGCACCGCCTCGGGTTCGGGAAAACCACTCAGATAGTGAAAGTCACTGCTCTGGCGGTAGGGATAGAGCGTATCTCGGCTGCGGGTTTGCTCCACTGCTGCGGGGACGATGGCGATGGCATTTTTACCAATCATCGCCATCAAGTCTTTTCGCCGACGGGCAAATTCTTTACTGCTAATCATCGCTTCCTCTTTACTGAATTATTCGATTAATTGGCTTGGTGTTTATCCACAATTCCCACCTAGCCCTTCATCTGTCGCCCAGCCACACCTGCAGCGAAAGCGAGATTTTACCGAGCTCGATCTTCTCACGGAAAGACCCAGCACCCAAGCGCGGGGCCAATAAGGGTTTGAGTGGTAATACTTTCTGCTATCCTCAAGGCAATAAGAAGAAAGGAGCAAGACAATGTCGACCTCAGATCTTTACGAGGAATTCGCACAAATGGTGCGCGGGGAGATACTCACCATGCCGCGCGATGATTTTCGCCAGCGCTGTGACGAGGACGACAAGTTTATCTACCTGACTATTGCCCGCCAAATTGCCAAGCACAACCGCTGCCAGCTAATTATTCACGAGGAGGCCTTTGAATTTATCTGCCCTCCTCCCTAACTCACTTCAGGGCAGCCAATACCCCGCTAAATACCACACACCGACACCAAACGGTCTCAACCTGTGCCCAACTCAATGCACCGTCTTGCCCCCGGTGTCGCTCATTTGCTTGATTTCCGCATAAATCAAGGTCACCGCCACGCGAACATATTCCACCAGGGCAAAAAAACTGGCCTCGTCCTCCTCATCAATGGAGCTGGTATAGGGGTCGAGCTCGTCGTCGCGGTCACCACTATCAGCCATGGCGATCGCCGCGAGATCGCGCATCGCCTCCGAAACATACTCTGCCAATGGGGAATCGCCCGACAGGCCCGACTGACCCAGCCCCGACAAGTAGTTCTGACACCAGTGGCTCAATGTTTCAATGCGCTCATACAGGGAGTCATCATCATCGGGTAACAGCAGCTCAAACACCCCGTTGCTGTCTTCGAGCTGGGCGGCGGTATCACGAAAGAGTTGCAATACATCCACTTTAATCGCGGCCATGGTCTTGGCATCTGCCCCGAGCAGATCAGCGGCAACCGTCAACACCCTGGCCTCCGCCAGGGCTTGCCCTCCGCTGAGGCGACCACAAAGTACCGCCTGCAATTCAGCCGGGTTTGTGTTCAGACCAACAACGGTAAATGCTCGGCAATAATATTCAAAATCCATCGCAGGCGCCTTCCTCAAAAGCCCCATTCTAACATTGCCTCTGGCGAGGGCCACTGACACCTCCATGCTCAACCTTGACCAGGAGCAAAGCACGGCAAAATGTGACGTATTATTGAAGTAAACGATTATTTCTCGAATCTACATTAAGATAATTGACCATCATACGTGCTCGCAACTATAGTTAGCGCGGCCTACCCGACGAGTTGAAAATATCATCATGAGCAGTGACGCACTGTCCGATCTGGAAAGCAAAATTGATCAACTTGTTGAGTTGAGTGAGCGCCTGCGCAAAGAAAATGCCGGTCTACGCCAGCGCGAATCGGGCTTACTCAAAGAAAAGGGCCAGCTCATGGAAAAAACCGAGCAAGCTCGCTCACGGGTAGAAAGCATGATTGCCCGCCTCAAAGCCCTCAACCCCGAAGCTTAATTATCCTTCGATACCTCTATGAGTAAAAGAGAATGAGCGCAAGCAATACCGTAACGATTCTAGTGCTCGATAAAGAGTATCAGGTGCACTGCCCACCCGAGCAGCGCGATGCCCTACAGCGCGCCGCCCTCGAGCTCGACCAGCGCATGCGTACCATTCGCCAGGGCGGCAATGTCATCGGCCTCGAGCGCATCGCCATTATGGCCGCACTCAACCTATCCTATGACCTACTCGACACTCAGCATCAGGCCACGGAAAACGCGGTCGACAGTGAAGATCTTGAGCGTCTCGACCAGAAAGTATTTCAGGCTCTACAAGACCTGACATCTAGCAACTGACGACAACGCCACAAGCGAGAAAAAAACACACCTACGACCGACTTAAAATATGGCCATTGTCTAGCGCTGCGCTATAATCCCGACACCTGGGGTGTTTGCCAGTCGAGAAGTTCTTGAGCCGATTTTTACACCAAGGGGGATTACCCGCGCTGCTGGTGTGCATATCCGCTTGACGGAGAGCCTAATGTTGTACGGCGTCCCCCACCTTGAACCGTCGGGTTCAGGGCCA
>MAAU01000002.1 GCA_002162825.1 Gammaproteobacteria bacterium 54_18_T64 | reverse complement strand
CGCCGATGGCCAACTCGACTCCGGTGGCATGATTTTAAATAACGGCGAGTACGAGCTGATTACCGAATGCACCGTCGACTCCGAGTGGGATGAAGACTTCAATCAAACCGCACTGCGTGCCTGGGCAAAAACCGAGAAAGGCGAATACATCATTACCGGCAAGGTCATCACCCTGGTACCGGTACGCAACCGTCGCCAGCTCGACAATGGCGACTGGCTACACACCCGCATTACCGAAGCAATGACGGAATATCGTTACGAAGATAAAGTCGGCTATGGTTTGTCGGAGTATTGCGATCAGATTATTGATGGTGAGCCGGTGGGCAAGACGATTCCGGCGGCGCGTTAGGGTTTTATTTATGCTCGGCACAGGGATGTGCTTGCGAGCAGTTGGGGGCTGAGCCCAGTGATGAAATCAAGCCCTAAGTGCATCAGTTGCCACAGATCAATTCGAGTCTGACCCCAATTACCCCCCTTTGGGGATCAGATCCCCGAGCCCTTAAGAAAATTCATTTTGATGGATTGCACAGACTTATTCAGGACTTATTCAGAGTTCCCCTAGCAACCCCGGCATAAAACACTTCAGTCCGCAGGCACTCAATAGTAAGCTACAGCCATAAACCCTAGGGAAGGGGCAAACAATAATAGCACGGTGCCAAACGACCAATTCAGCCAAAAGAACACCTGCCCAGTCACGGGGCCTATTCATTTAACATCTCAATTGGCAAGCCCTTCCACTAACAAAAAGTTTAAGTCGCTCCAAATGCGGCGCGCCTGACCTTATAACTTTCATGTGGGAGTTAGTTTTGACAATAAATAAAGAGCAAGAAGTTAAGGAAGCAGTTGACAGATGGTATGCCAATGAAAAGTCGTCAGTAAAACCCTGGAGCGCGATAATATTGTTTTTATCTGGAGTTGCTTGCGCTGCATACTTCAAGGATACCGATGACATTATAATTAGAAGCTATGTTGGCGCCTATTTAGGATTTTCATGGGCACTATCATTTTTATTCTGGGGTTTAATACACTTAGAAAGAGGTTATATAAAAGGCAGGGGGGCTATAAGATACTACCGAAAGGAACACCCCTCTATGTTTGTATTTTTATTTCTGTTTCAAGTTGCTTTACCCTTAATCGGCATGTTAATCGTTGGCCTTGTCAATGCATCATCAGTTATATAATTAGAATATGCAGGCGCTATCTACCACGCGACCTCACGGGGTGATCGGCGCGAAGATATTTTTGATGATGCGGCTGACCGCAGTCCTTGGCTTGAAATAATCGATGCAGTCTGCGAGCGTTTCAACTGGCGTATTCATGCCTATTGCCTCATGGATAATCACTATCACCTGGTGATTAAAACCATTGACGGCAATCTATCGAAAGGCATGCCCCAGTTAAACGGTGTTTACACCCAGTACTACAATCGTCGTCACGATTATTCAGGTCACCTCTTTCAGGGTCGATACAAAGCGGTACACGTCGATAAAGAGACCTATTTACTCGAGTTGACTCGCTACGTGGTACTAAACCCTATTCGGGCACGAATGGTTACCGAGGTCGGAGCCTGGCCCTGGAGCAGTTATTCGGCAATGGTCGGGCAAGCTGAAGGCCCACCTGGCTTGAGCCAGTTCGGTAAGCAACTTAAGCGGGCGCGTGAAAAATACATCGACTTTGTTCGTGCGGGCATAGGTTTACCTTCCCCGTGGGATAAGCTGCTAAATCAGGTTTTTCTTGGCAATGAACAGTTTATTAACCAGCATATAACGGCTATTCAAGAGAAGGGAAGTCTCGATGATATTCCGGTATTACAGAAATGTGCGCTGGAAAAACCCATTGCCTACTATGAGAATAAATATCCTGATAGTAACGAGGCCATTAAACAGGCGTTTTAACAGGGGCTTATACGCTGAAGGAAATAGTCGATCATTACGGAAAACACTATTCAACCATAAGTCGAATAGTGAACAGGCTTGAATAGACAGGTGTGGCAAGGAAATACCTGAGTCTTGCTATGCTTGCAGATCCAGTTCAATCTACTTACTCAGAAATTGCCTTCTGTGCCGCAAGGGTCTAGCACTCGGCCTGTTATATTTTCAATCTTGGCACACTACGTTCAATTCGCTATTTTATTGTTTTAGCTTGTTGTCTAAGGTTATTTTTCTTGGCTGCAAATATATAAATCGCATAACAAAACCTCAAATTGGACTGGTAACTCGCGCCATGACCCTATTTACATCTCTCCTGACTGACGTTCGTGCCTGCACATTATGTGCTGAACATCTGCCGCATGGGATTCGCCCTGTTCTTCAGATAGACCCCGAGGCTCGTGTTTTGATAGCCGGGCAAGCGCCAGGTAGAAAGGTGCATAAATCTGGAGTGCCATTTGACGATGCTAGCGGGGAACGCTTACGTGAATGGATGGGCGTAACGCGAGAGGTGTTTTACGACGCTAAGCAGATTGCCATTCTACCCATGGGGTTCTGCTTCCCTGGAACGGGGAAATCTGGAGACCTTCCACCTCGACGCGAATGCGCTCCGGCCTGGCGCGACCAACTGCTTGCTCAGTTACCCCGGTTAGAAGTTACCTTGGTGCTTGGGCAATACGCACAGGCTTATCACATGCAGGGCAAGCGATCCCTTACAGACACGGTACGCGACTGGCGCAGCTATTCGCCCGACCTTATCCCTCTTCCCCACCCGAGTCCGCGCAATAATATTTGGCTTAGCCGAAACCCGTGGTTTGAAACGGAGTTACTGCCCGTTCTGCGGCAACGCGTGGCTGATGCGCTTGAAAGTTGATGCGGAAAAACAACCAGCTTTAAAAAAGAAACGGGCTCAGACTCGAATTAAGAGAAATACCTTCGCAACATAATAAGTGAAACCCTATCAATCCCGAAAAAAGCAATCTCAGCCTTGCAATGCCACGGCCCCCATTTTTAGTGCAACTGATTCGCGAACCAGGAATGGCCAAACCCAGTCAATTATTATCGCTACTCCATTTGACGCACTCCAGTACCACCTTGTAGGGTGATACTGAACAATCTTTAGTACCGGGAGAAGCTCATGTTAGAAATGATGGAAATAGATATCGACAATGCTATCGCCTTTCGCATAGCCGGAAAAGTTACTGAAGATGACATGTCAGTCGTCCTCAACGCCGCCAAGCTAAAGATTGAGCAGTACGGCAACATTGTCTTTCTCGAACAAATCGATTCATTCGGAGGTATCGAGTTGGCGGCAATCGTCGCAGAGTTCAAGTATTTATTTGACGTCGGAATGGGCAATATCAGTAAGGTGGCTGTCGTGAGCGATAAGAAATGGCTGAAAAACATTATCAGTATTGAAGACAAAATCTTTAGAAACATTAAAATACGCAGCTTCTCAATCGATGACCGCGACTCGGCCCTTGAATTTTTAAAGGCACCCTGAAAACTTGTGGCAGATATTGTATTCCAAAATATTTCAGCCCACATGATGTGGGGTATAAGAAGGCCTTATTATAAGAGCTAAACCCAGGTTTTTCTTGCCCTTTAAGACTAGCTCTAGCGAGCTATGAAAGTGTCAATCTCCCAAAACCAGGGAGGCCAACTAAAAATGGCTTAACACCTCTGCCAGAGTTCCAGTAGTGCCGCCATAATATCTTCAGCATCTGGCTACACTTCTAGCATTTCACTCTCAGCGCCACACATTGATGCTCGGCGCATGAGCCGTGGAGGGGACATTGCCCGGCAAACCCAGGCAGACTCCGTACCCCTGTCACGGCACTCCAGTGGGATAAATAAGTGTCAGCCCCACTTCCAATGCATCACCGGCACCGGCACAATCCCACTGCGCAAAACCCAACTGCACTGAATTCACACATCCTCCGCCCCACCTGCATGACCAGCGCTACCAAAGGCCTAGATCCATGAAAATTAGCTTTCTCGCCTCCCATGGTGGCTCATCCGCCAGGCACATCATCAATGCAATACATGGCAAAAAATTAGCGGCCGAAATTGGCATTGTCGTTACCAACAATCGAGACTCGGTAATCTACCGATGGTGCCATGACAATGACATTGAAGTTTTTTACATCAGTGGTAAAACACACCCCAACAGCGCTATGAAAGATCAAGCCATGCATGAGGCACTGAGTGCTGCGGGCACCGACATCATCGTATTATCGGGTTATATGAAGAAAGTAGGGGCTGTCACTTTGTCGGCATACACCAACAAAATCCTCAACATACATCCCTCCCTACTGCCCAGACATGGGGGCAAAGGTCTATATGGTGATAGGGTGCATGAAGCAGTGTTGCTATCTGGGGACCGGGAATCCGGCGCTACCGTGCAGTTCGTTAACGAGGAATACGACGAAGGGCCCATTATCGCCCAGCACAAAATCACTATTAGCCCGCATGAAACGCCACAGTCCCTCAAAGCCAAGGTACAAGCCATTGAAGGCGAACTTTATTTAAGCAGCATCCAGAAAATTTTGCGTGATCAATAAGCCCTGAATACCGATAACACTCGCCATATTACAGCCGCTAAAAGCTCATCCCTACGATCTACCTTTTTGCGCTAGCAAAAACCGAGAGTCGAACACTGAACTCTCAAACAAGCTGCTAATAAGCACACAAGCTAAACGGAGCTTTAGGAATTCCTCAGGTAATAACCAGGTTTTCAAGCAGACAAGAACAATCTTGGAATTAAGGACTTCGTATCAAAGCGTCGATTAAATCGATACTGAAATTTAGCCAAAAAGTATTGTGCCTCTTTCGACGTCAAAGCCTGGTATCAAGTTTGAACTGAGGCAGCTCTCAGTCAAAAAAGAGCTGCCTCACACAACTCAGACCTTGGTAAAGCCTTCGTAGCCGCTTTCTTGCACTTCTTCACAGATGCGGTGGTATTCATTGACGCCGCCGATGTAGGAAATCAGACGACTCGGTTTACCTTCAATATTGGCTCCCGTATACCAGGACTGGGTCGCCACCAACAGAGTGGCGTTGGAGACTTCGTCGTGATGCGCCACCCATTCATCCTGCTTCTCCTGTGTCGGCTCGATGGACTTGAGCTGCTGCTCACGCAGGTGGGCAATACAGTCCTTCACCCAGTCCACCTGCTGTTGCAGGCAGGTGGTCATATTGCAGAAGGCTGCCGACGGGGCAAGGGGCCCGGCAACGGTAAAGAGATTGGGGAAACCGTGGACCTGCAGGCCCAGAGTGGTGCGGATATCCTTGTCCCACTCATCGCTCAGCGACAAACCATCGCGACCGTGGATGTTCATCTTGGCCAGGGAGCCGGTGCCGGCATTGAAACCAGTGGCCATGATGATGATATCCAGGGGATATTCACCTTCAGTCGTTTTCAAGCCCGTTGCAGTAAAGGACTCGATGGGCGCACTTTTAACATCGACCAGCTCAACATTATCCTGGTTGTAGACATCGTAGTAACCGTTCTCGAGAGGCACGCGATAGGTACCAAAGCCATGGGTTTTCGGAATAACCAGATCGGCAACGGCAGGGTCGTCGATACGGGAGCGAATTTTATCTCGCACAAACTTGGAAATTTCCTCATTCACGGCATCGTCGGTAAACATTTCGGGGTAGGTCCCCACCCACATGCTCAGTGAGCCCTCTTGCCATTTTTCTTCGAGCACCTGCAGGCGCCGCTCCGGCGTATCGTCGTACCAGGAGCCATTTTCAAAATTGTAATCAAAGCCAACGAAGCTGTTGTAGACCTGTTCTTGCAACTCGGGGGCCTTGGCACGCCAGTGATCACGTGCGGCATCGTCAAATTGATCGTTACGCATCGCCACACCGTAGGAGGCGGTGCGCTGGAAAACGGTCAGCTGCTCCACTTCGCTGGCAATGGTTTGAATCAACTGAATGCCGGTCGCGCCACAACCGACGACACCCACACGTTTGCCCTTTAAATCGAGGCCTTCGCGGGGGTAGCGCGCGGTGTGAACCACGGTGCCCTGAAAGTCATCCTTACCGGGGAAGTTAGGCGCCTTGGGCTCGGACAACATACCGGTACAGCTAATGAAATAACTCGCACTCAGGCTATCACCCTGGTCGGTACCGATGCGCCAGCGCTGGGCGTCGTTATCCCAGTCGGCCGAGGTAACACGGGTATCAAAGGCATAGTTCTCACGCAGCGAAAATTTGTCGGCAACGAAATTGAGGTAGCCTTCAACCTCTTTTTGCGGTGGAAAGCGCTCATTCCAATTCCACTCCTGGATCAACTCATCGGAGAACCAGTACTGGTAGATATACGATTGTGAATCCACTCGTGCACCGGGGTAGCAATTCCAGTACCAGGTGCCTCCCACTGCCGGCGCCGCCTCAATGCCACGTACCCGCAGCCCCATCTCCCGCAACCTGTAAATCGCATACAAACCGGCAATACCGGCGCCCACGACGATCGCGTCATATTCCTGCTCTACACCCTGAGTTGTCGATACTACTTCTGTCATTCAAATAACCCTTTCACTACTGCTAAAGCCATCGAGTCTAACAGCTTTTATCAGCCCCGCAGCCACCGCTCATGTGACTCTGTGGTCATTGGTCGGCATCCCTTGCAGGCGCTACGGCGACCAGCGGTGGACACCAAGAGATTTTTGGCATGAGTCGCCATTGAGCCGGTGGAAATTGCCAAGCCAGCCCCTTTAACGTCACATCGAAGGTTCAACGACCAGACACCGAGACTGTAACGACTTTAAGACTGTAAAAACTTAAGGGTACCGGCTCAGCCCTACTGAGTTGACGGCAAACAGCGACTAAAGCGCCAGGCGTAAATTGCCCTGTACCTCGGCCTGTAGTGGTGCAAACACCCCCGCCCTGCTGGCGTAACGCGGCCACTGGCCGACCACAGCCAGTACCTGATCAATGATTTTCGGTGCCTGGCGAGAAAAGTTGCCGATTAAGGTGGCGATGGCCAAAAGATCAGCGTGTTTAAAATCCTCCCTTTTGCCATTCAGCGAGAGCTGGTGGGCATCGACCCAGGGCGAGCCGGGTTTATAGCTGTAGGCGATATCGAAGGCCGGCGACAAGCGCCACGCTGGTGTTTTACCCTCCTGCCCCTCTCTTTTATTTGCCCCGTCCAGTAAAAAACCAAAGTTCTTACTATGGTCATCGTGATTACGTGCCACCACGTTGAACACCATGCGGCGGAAGATTTCGATGGCATCGACCCGTGGCAGCTTTAACTGGCGTGCCACGGCGAGCAGCTGCTCGTAACTATAAGTGCCAGGCCTTTTAAAATCGGCATGATCCATGGCGCACAGAGATACATAGTGCAGCTTGCGATTGCCCACGCGCTCAAAGCGTCGGGTCATAAAGTGGGCGCGCCCCCCCTCCAGCAAGAGTTCGGAAGGAGAAATATTGATGCCGGCATCCTTCGCCATAAGGTAGTAGGCGTATTCCATGCGCCCAAAGCCCCGGGGGTCACCAAAAGTTTCGCTATCGCTTTTATGCTCCGCCACGCCATCGAATTTCAGCAGGTAGTGCTCAAAGCCCTCTGGGGCATCGACCTGCCCAGAGCGTATCTGCGTGCGCTCGGCATTGACAGCCACCAGGGCCTTGGCCCGCGCACCCCCGGCCGAGGTGCCGACCTGCAAGATGGCCCGCATGGATTGATCATCACCCGAGGCAAGGCCATTATTAACGATCTGCTGCAAGTCGCGCCTTTCATCCAGCACCGTTTGCGCCATGGCCACTAAGGAGTCGAGCGCCAACTCGCCCCTCCCTATTCCCTGGCCCCGATCCAGGGCCGGAGAAAATTCCAAAGCGCCCATGCCGCGATTACCGCTGTAGAGCAGGCGCTCCACGGGGCTAAAGGAATTGACATCGCGCCCCGTGCGCGCCAGCCAGGCGTTGATAACCGCGTTGCCAAAGTCATCCGGTAAGGTATCGGCAAAGATGGCGGGCAGACCGCGATAGGTTGTCGGGTTTAAGCCCGGAAAACTATATTTTGTAGCCGCAGCGGGCATGTGCAGTGGCGCAATCTCAATGCCGCTTTCACGCCACTGAGGAGAAAATTCGAAGGTGCTAAAACCCGTCGCGGGGTC
>MAAU01000013.1 GCA_002162825.1 Gammaproteobacteria bacterium 54_18_T64 | reverse complement strand
GGACAAGGCCAGTACCGAACTGGCCTTTGAAGACGCCGCCACCTATCGCGACCAGATCGCCGCCATGCGCCAGATTCAGGCCCAGCAGGTGATCGAAGCGGGCAATGGCAATATCGACGTGCTCGGCTTCGCCATGGAGGGCAGCGATGCCTGTATGCATGTGCTCTATATTCGCCACGGTCGCATCCTGGGTAGCCGCAGTTTTTACCCGCGCAGCCCGCTGGCCCTAAGCGGCAGTGAGTTACTCAGTGAGTTTATTCCCCAGCACTACCTGAAGGCCAACCTGGCGGCGGAAATCCCTAAGGAAATTGCCATTGCTACCGGCCTCGAAGAGCAGGCCGTACTTGAGCAAGCCCTGCAAGCAGCGGCCGGGCGCAAGGTGGCGATTAACGATGTCAGTCGGGGTACGCGCCGCAAGTGGATAGAATTGGCGACGCGCACCGCCGAGCAAAACCTTACCAGCAAGCTGGCGGCAGCCTCCAATATCCATCAGCGCTATGTGCAGCTACAGAGCACACTGGGGCTGGACGAGTTACCCGAGCGCCTGGAGTGCTTTGATATTAGCCACAGTAGTGGTGAGGCCACCGTTGCCTCCTGTGTGGTATTCAATCGCGAGGGGCCACTGAAATCGGATTACCGACGCTTTAATATCGAGAACATTACCCCCGGCGATGACTATGCCGCCATGGAGCAAGCCCTGCGGCGGCGCTATAAGCGCCTGCAAAGTGGCGAGGGCAGCCTCCCCGACATCCTCTTTATCGACGGTGGTAAGGGGCAGTTGCGCATTGCCGAAGATGTGCTCGGTGAGCTTGGCGTAGTGGGCGTTACGTTGGTCGGCATCGCCAAGGGCTCGAGTCGCAAGCCGGGCCTTGAAACGCTGTTACTCACCACCGACAACGGCGAGCGAGAAATACTGCCCGAGCCCAACGGCCTCCTGCTCATCCAGCAAATACGTGATGAGGCCCACCGCTTTGCCATTACCGGGCATCGCCAGCGGCGGGACAAAAAGCGCCATACCTCGCGCCTTGAGGGCATTGCTGGCGTCGGCCCCAAGCGGCGCCGTGAGTTGTTGCGCTTTTTCGGGGGTGTCGGCGAGGTCGAAAAGGCCAGCGTCGCCGATTTGATGCGCGTGCCCTCAATCAATCGAAAAGTGGCCGAAACCATTTACAGCACCCTCCACAACGGGTAACTTGCTAGCGACTTTTTAAACGCGGATTTTCATGCTCAATTTACCTAACATGCTGACCCTCCTGCGGGTCGCACTGATTCCCCTGCTGGTGGTGGTTTTTTACCTGCCCTGGGATGCACGCTACATCGCCAGCGGCGCCATTTTTGCC
This sequence comes from Gammaproteobacteria bacterium 54_18_T64, assembly GCA_002162825.1. Lineage (GTDB taxonomy): Bacteria > Pseudomonadota > Gammaproteobacteria > Pseudomonadales > Porticoccaceae > Reddybacter. The sequence continues at coordinate 6,829 of MAAU01000013.1, read as the reverse complement.
TTCGCAGCCCTGACGGACCTGCTCGATGGCTATCTGGCCCGCAAGCTCAATCAGGAAACACCCTTTGGCGCCTTTCTCGACCCGGTGGCCGACAAGCTCATTGTCGCCGTGGCGCTGATTATTTTGCTCGAGCGCAATCCCTCGCTGGCCTTTGCCATTCCCGTTATCGTGATTATTAGTCGCGAGATTGTTATCTCCGCCCTGCGCGAGTGGATGGCCGAGATCGGCGACCGCACCAGTGTTGCCGTATCAAATATCGGCAAGATCAAGACCACCCTGCAAATGGTCGCGATTATTGTCTTGCTGGCCTTTGACCCCACTCAGTTTGCCGTCTTGGGCGGTCTCGGTTACGTGCTTTTATACGCGGCGGCACTACTGACATTGTGGTCAATGCTGGTCTATCTGAAAATTGCCGCACCGCAACTCCTACAGGGTTCCCAGGCAGAGTCTGAAAAACAGGATTAACACGCTTTAAACCCTGTTCATTGGCACAATGCTCGGGTACAATTCCGCCTCTTTTGAGGCTGGATGGCAGAGTGGTCATGCAGCGGACTGCAACTCCGTGTACGCCGGTTCGATTCCGACTCCAGCCTCCATTATTCTTTGCAAAAAGTGCACGCCAGCGCTTAGCACCGGCCCGTGACTGGGTCGAACAGGCTACAAGCTCAATAACAAAAGCAGCGAGTAGCGCACCCCGTTTTAGAACACTCCGCAGTACTGCCCGGATGGTGAAATTGGTAGACACACAAGACTTAAAATCTTGCGGCTTCACGGCCGTGCCGGTTCGATTCCGGCTCCGGGCACCATTTCAACGATCAGCAATAAGCACTCGACACCTGAAAGCCTCGTACTGCGGGGCTTTTTATTGCCTGGTGGTTTCTGTTGTCTACTGCTGAGCATTGACAGCGTGGGCCAAAGCCCAGCTTCACAACGATGAAGACCGGGCGCTATCTGCGTTAACAACAAGCCTTCTCGTTGACTGCCACGCTGAACAGGATGGGCATGTTGAGATGAGTGCCCTGATAGACATGGGGAGAGTGGTAGATGGAAAACGAGCGACTAGGCACCTTCAAACAGTAGTTTACTGCTAGCTATACCGGGTGTGCGTCGATAGTTCAGGGCGTTACAAGCTGGCTTGAGATGTTTCGGTGTGCCAATCACCGGGCCAAAGCGTTCCTCAATTTGCGTGCTGAGGATGAGCCAATTATCGACCGTAATATTCAGGTGGGAGAGTAGTGGGGGAATTTGCTTCTCAATAGCCCCCCGTTTTTTATTGCGCAGGATTCGTCCGGTCCAATCGACCAGCTCTAGGTAATCACTGAGAGGACAGGGGATTCCCGCAGGCATGTTTTTGCGGGGCTTGCCGGCAAATTTCATTAAACTTTTTTCTTGTTGCCGTGGATGGTTGGGCTGACGTGCTGTTCTTGCCTTGGCAATGCGCTTTTTGATAGAGGTGCAATGGGAGTGCGCGGCGTTCTTGGCAATTTTCACGCGCTGGGGGTTGAGGTCGACATAGGCCATGCAGGCAAGTAAGGCCTGTTCATCCAATAGCGCCTGGGATTTGAAGCGGCCCTCCCAAAAACGCCCCTTGCATTGATCTTCTTTATTGGCTACGCGAGCTATCGCCTCATTAAGCAGGCGTATAAACCAACTGATATCCAGTAGACGTTGACGCCACATCACTACAGTCTCGTCTAATTCGGCTTGATCTGCTTTAGCCAAGGTCTCGCCACGGCAGTAGCTCTGGCTTAATAGATCGCCTTTGAATACCTGGTGCCAGCGTTCAATCACTGCGAGCGTGCTCAATTGTTCTGCTTGCAGTGTATTGATGTGTAATACCACATGATAATGGTTTGGCATCACCGCATAGGCCGCAACATCGATACAAAATATCTCCGCTAAGGCCAGCAGTTTATCTTCGACCCAGGCACGGCGGTGCTCAAAACCATCACCGTATAGAAAGGCCCTGCGCACACAGCGTGAAACACAGTGGTAGTAGGGGGTCGCCTCGATCGAGACCTGCTGGATTCTGGCTTTAGTCATGATATTCCCTAAGTGAAATATGTGGCAGTGAATTCAGTATGGCTAAGGCTGAGAATATTGCTAATGATGCCTTGCTTGTCGGGCTTGTTTTTATTTTGTAAGGGGTGTCCTGACTAGTTTTCCTATCCATGTATTACTGGAGAAGAATTCTCATAGGCAAGAAGTGTCATGATAAACAACGTAAGTCTTTTGATGTTGTTTAGCCCCCCCTTGGCAGCCCGATGTTATATTCGGCCTTAGTCATCACGGATAACTACTGGTAGCGTTTATGGATTACATTTGGATAGCAGTAGCCTTCGTTTGCGGGTTTTTGGCCAGGCAAATTAAGCTGCCGCCACTTGTTGGCTATCTTGCTGCGGGTTTCGGCTTGCATGCCCTCGGTGTCGAACCCGGTGCTTTTCTGGAAATACTGACGAAGCTTGGTGTCACGCTACTATTATTTACCATGGGCTTAAAGCTTCATCTCAAGAGCCTGATTAAAACAGAAATTTGGGCTAGTGCCACGAGCCATATGGGCTTGATCGTGGTGCTGACTACCGTCAATAGTTTGGTTTTATCCTACTTTGGCTTGCAATATTTTTCCGAGTTGAATTGGTTATCTGCGGCACTGATTGGCTTCGCCGTGAGTTTTAGCAGCACGGTGTGTGTTGTAAAAATCCTCGAAGATAAGGGTGAAATACAGGCTCGTCACGCGCAGATATCTATTGGCATCCTCATCGTCCAGGATTTGGCCGCCGTGATATTTTTATCTCTGGCCACCGATAAAACCCCCTCCTGGTGGGCTCTGGCTTTACTTGCCTTACCCCTGGCGCGGCCAATGCTGACCAGGCTACTGCAGGTTTGTGGCCACGGTGAGCTTCTTCCTCTGGCGGGTATTTTTTTGGCGCTTACGGCTGGGGAGCTCTTTGAGCTTGTCGGTTTAAAGGCTCATCTCGGTGCCTTGGTACTGGGTGCCTTGTTAAGTGGCCACGAAAAATCCGCCGAACTGTCAAAATCATTACTCGGCTTTAAAGATTTATTTTTGATTGGTTTTTTCTTGTCGATTGGTTTTACGGCCTTGCCGACCATAGATATGCTGGTTGCCGCGATGATTATGCTTGTGGCGCTGCCCTTTAAGTCAGCTTTGTTTTATCTTTTGTTCACCCGCTTAAAACTACGCAGCCGCACCGCATTTTTATCGTCCTTGAGCCTGGCGAACTACAGTGAATTTGGCTTGATTGTGTGCTCGGCGAGTATTGGCGCTGGCCTACTATCCAGGGAGTGGCTGGTCATCATGGCACTGGCGATGTCCTTGTCCTTTATATTCTCAAGCATTATCAACGTAAAAGCACATACGCTGTACAGTCGCTGGCGGCTGGCTCTTCAGCGCATGGAGCATCCAGAGCGCCTGGTCGAAGATCAGTTTTCCCAGCCCAGTAATGCGACGGTATTGGTGATCGGCATGGGGCGTGTCGGTACTGGTGCCTACGATGCTCTATGGCAGGAGCAAAAAGAGGTGTGTGGCCTCGATGTCGATGCTGAGCGGGTTGCCGTACATTGCAAAGAAGGACGCAATGCCATCGTGGCCGATGCGGAGGATCTCGAGTTTTGGTGCCACATCGACATCAATTCGATTCAACTTATCATGCTCGCCCTGCCCAACCATGACGATATGCTGGTGGTGGTCAAACAAATAAAGTTAGCCGGCTATCGAGGTAAAATGGCGGGCGTTGTGCGCTATGAGGATGAAAAGAGTGGGCTACAGGAAGCGGGTATCGATGTGGTCTTTAATTACTACGCCAATGCGGGAGCGGGCTTGGCAGAGCACAGTATTCACCTCATTGAATAATCTTTCCGGGGTCTGTCGTCGCCGCTACAACTTGGCATATTTTATCGGGCCGTACTTAAAATTGAGGGCGGCCAATCGTAGAGTTTGTTAAGCCAGGGAATTGAGTTGTACCCGCCTGCAATGACCTAATACCTACTGGCGGCTGTATTGGTGCCTCTAAGCATGTCCTCTATAAGCTCGTAGAGTGGGAACAGCCAGGTTTATTATGTTGTTTATAACGGATTTCAGGTTTGCCCAAGGGCTTTATAGTCTACAGTTAATTTGCGTTTAGTCCTTTCGATGAGTCGTCTAAGCGCGACTAATAATAAAAACTGAGGGTCGGCGAGATGACTGAAAAACATATACTGAAAAATTGTACCGTGCTGGATTTTACCCACGCCCTCGCAGGTCCAACCACGACCCGTTTAATGGCCGAAATGGGTGCCGATATTATCAAGGTTGAGTTGGCGCCCTTCGGTGATATGACCCGCACCCTGCCCTACCTGGACAATGGTCGCAGCGCTTACTTTGTACAGCAGAATCGCGGTAAGCAGAGTCTATGTCTCGATCTGCGCCAGCTCGAAGCCGTCGATATTTTAAAAAAGCTCATCGCCCAGGCCGATGTGCTGATTGAAAATTTCACACCGGGGGTGATTACCGACATGGGCCTGGGTTGGGAGGTCGCTCAGGACATTAATCCCGAGCTGATTTATTGCTCCATATCAGCCTTCGGTCAAACCGGCCCTCTGGCGCATTTGCCGGGCTTTGACTACATGGGGCAGGCGTATGCGGGGGTGACCAGCTTGATTGGCGACCCGGATGAGGCGCCAATGATGCCAATGATCTCCATGGGTGATGTCAATACCGGGGTGCATGCCCTGGCGGCGATTAACGGCGCGCTGTTTTATCGCTCTCAGGGCGGGGGAGGGCAGTACATCGATTGTTCGCTGCTCGACAGTTATTTCCACTGTCACGACTTTAATGTGCAGCTATACAGTAATACCAATGGCGAGGCTCAGCCGACGCGCAATGGTCGCCACCACTCTGCTGTTGCCCCGGATGGCATTTTCAAGGGCCGCGATTCCTATATGTTTATTATCGCCCTGTCGCCGAAACATTGGCAGGCACTGTGTGAGGTAATGGGGCGCAGTGACTTAGTCGACGATAAGCGCTATGGCACCTTTACGGAGCGCGCCGCCCGCCTCGATGAAATTATAGAGTTAATAGAGGGCTGGATCACCTCCATGCCCAGTGATCAGGCCGCGCGTGAGGCCCTGGAGGCGGCCCATGTACCGGTGGCACCGGTACTGACCCCCGCAGAAGCACTGAACCATCCCCATCTGGTTGAGCGCGGCACCGTGCGCACGGTTTCTGACCGCGGTTTGGGGGAATTTCAAATTCCCGGTATGCCGCTGCGCTTTTCGCAGTTTCCCGAATCTCTGACTCTCGAGGCGCCCTACCTGGGCGAGCACAACGCCAGTGTCTTGCGCGAGCGCCTGGCGATGAGCGATGAGGATATCGCCCATTTAGTGGCGAAGAAGGTACTGCGGGGCGAAGCGGTCCCCGCCTAAACTATTATCGGCGATTGATTTGGCCTTGAGCTGCGTTGCCGTGCTTTAGCGCGCTTTTATCTTGGCAAGCATATCGCGGCCACCCAGGCCGAGTAAAAGTGTGTCGGTGCCGGTGGTGATCAGCGTAAAGCCTTTTTCGACATAGGGCAGGGCAGCCTCGGCGGATGTGCAAAACACCCCAAGCCTCGTCCCGGCAGCACGACAAGCCTGGCCAATGCCTTGAATCGCTTCGCGTACGGAGGGGTCTTCGAGTCGGCCCATTTTACCCAGACTGGCGGACAGGTCGTAGGGTCCGATAAAGATGCCGTCGACGCCGGGAGTCGCGGCAATGGCCTCGATATTCTCCACCGCCCGGGCGTGCTCGGCCTGTACGATGACCACCACCTCGTCGTTGGCCCGCTCGATATAATCTTGAAAAGCTAAGCCATAACCCTGGGCGCGAGCGATGCCGACCCCGCGTTGGCCCTGGGGAGGGTATTTGGCGTAGGCAACGGCCAGTGCAGCCTCTGCGGCGCTATTCACCTGGGGCACAATAATGCCCTCAGCCCCGCTATCCAGGACTTTTTTAATGGCGATTTCGTCGAGGCTGTGCACCCTAACCAAACAGGGCAGGGGTGCCGCCGCTTGAATTAAATGCTGAATATCACCCGCACTGAGAGGGGCGTGCTCGGCATCGATAAACAACCAGTCAAAGCCGGCCTGGGATAATATTTCGGCGACCTCGGGGGCGGCGATGGATATGAGTGTGCCGAGTAGTAGCTCGCCGTCGTTTAATTGTTGTTTAAAATTTTTCATGGTGACATTGGCCAGTCATTTTTATATTGATTGGTTTAAAAGTTCACACGTTGGGGCTCGGCCAGTGCGCGCAGGTCGGCGGCTATGGCGACAGGCTTGCGGGCCCTGTACTTAAATAGGCTGCCGGTGCTTGTAAGCCCATGGCAAAGTATTTCCAGGCCTTGGCGGGGGCTCTTAGCGTTGGCGTCATAGCCCCCATGGGCCTCTCCTTTTCCGGTTTATTGTTATGTCGGCTGGTCGGCGCTTTGCGTATCATAGCGTGAATTCTGCGCCGGTGGCGCTGTCGGGGCCGAGGCAGGCTATGCTCGGTAAATACTTTAGCGACATGTCGCCAGGGACTGAAATAAACCAGGTTACATACAGGAAATGAGATGCCGACGAGAGCTTTAAGTGATGATCAGATTGAAAACTGCTTCGGGGTACTGGCAGAATTGCGCCCCCATTTGCAGCGCGATAATTTTTTAGCGACGGTCAGGTCGATGGAGGAAGATGGCTATAAATTGGTTTATATGGCCGACCAGGGCAGGGTTGTCGCCGTTGCGGGCTACCGCATCTACAGCAATTTATTTATGGGTAAACATCTCTACGTCGATGACCTGGTCACCACCGAGCA
>MAAU01000018.1 GCA_002162825.1 Gammaproteobacteria bacterium 54_18_T64 | reverse complement strand
CCAGTTCTACTTCCGTACCACAGACGTAACAGGTGCCTGTGAACTGCCCGAAGGCGTTGAAATGGTCATGCCTGGCGACAACGTGCAAATGGTTGTTACTCTGATTGCCCCCATCGCCATGGAAGACGGTCTGCGCTTTGCCATCCGTGAGGGTGGTCGTACCGTAGGTGCGGGTGTTGTAGCTAAGATTTTCGAATAATGTTTTAGCGTTTCCCCATAAAAAAGGCCGCCAATTGGGCGGCTTTTTTTATGGCTTGATTTGACTGATCTGCTAGTCCGTTTGTTGTGGAAATTGCAGGTAATAAAAAACCCCGCTGTTAAACCAGCGGGGTTTTTTGAAAGGGAAAGGCTGCGTTATTTAGCTGCTTTTCTTTCCTTCGCATCTGCAATGACTTCTTCAGACACATTTTTTGGGCAGGGTAGGTAGTGGGAAAATTCCATGGAGAATTGTCCGCGGCCCGATGTCATGGTGCGCAGTGTGCCGATATAACCGAACATTTCAGCCAGTGGCACGTCGGCTTTAATGCGCACACCGGTAACGCCTTTTTCCTGATCCTTGATCATACCGCGGCGGCGGTTGAGATCGCCAATAACGTCTCCCACATGGTCGTCGGGTGTGTAGACATCGACCTTCATAATGGGCTCAATAAGTTGAGGGCCGGCCTTGGGCATGGACTGACGGTAGGCGCCTTTCGCGGCGATTTCAAAGGCAACAGCGGATGAATCGACCGCGTGAAAGCCGCCGTCATAGAGCTCGATCTCGACGTCCAGCACGGGGAACTCGGCCAGTGGGCCCAGATCCATCATGCCTTTAAAGCCTTTTTCAATGGCGGGGAAAAATTCCTTGGGAACGTTGCCACCGACGACTATAGAGTTGAAAACAAAGCCGGTGCCAGGCTCGCCAGGTTTGATGCGGTAGTCAATTTTACCAAACTGGCCGGAACCACCCGATTGCTTCTTGTGGGTGTAGCTATCTTCGATGGCCTGGGTGATGGTCTCGCGGTAGGCAACCTGGGGTTGGCCCACTTCAAGCTCTACACCGTAGGTGCGTTTGAGGATGTCGACCTTAATATCGAGGTGCAGTTCGCCCATACCCTTGAGGATGGTCTCGCCGGAATCCTGGTCAGTTTCAACACGAAAGGAGGGGTCTTCTGCAATCATTTTGCCGATCGCGACACCCATCTTTTCAGAACCGCCCTTATCTTTCGGGCTGACGGCGATGGAGATAACGGGTTCGGGGAATATCATCGGCTCAAGTGTCACAGGATCTTTAGGATCGCAAAGTGTGTGGCCCGTTTGTACGTTTTTCATGCCGACAATGGCGATAATGTCGCCGGCCTGGGCGCTGTCGATCTCGTTGCGGTCGTCGGCGTGCATTTCAACCATGCGGCCGATACGCTCTGTCTTGCCTGTATAGGAGTTGAGGATGGTGTCGCCCTTGTTGAGTACACCAGAATAAACACGGACGAATGTAAGCGCGCCGAAGCGATCCTCCATGATTTTAAAGGCTAGAGCCTTGAAAGTTTCGTCGGTACTGACCGTAGCGACTTCACCGGTATTTTCACCCTCGTCATCGGTCAGAGGCTGAGGCTTAACTTCCGTCGGGCTGGGCAGGTAGTCGACTACCGCGTCGAGGATGACTTGAACGCCCTTATTTTTAAAGGCAGATCCGCAGTAGGTGGGGAAGAAGTCGAGTGCGATGGTGCCCTTGCGAATACAGGCTTTAATGTCGTCCATGGCGGGTTCTTCGCCTTCCATGTAAGCCATCATCAGGTCGTCGTCTTGCTCAACGGCCATCTCGATAAGTTTTTCCCGATACTCTTCAACTTGCTCAACCATGTCTGCAGGGACGTCGGTGGTTTCGAAGTTTTCAGGATGTCCGCTGTCATCCCAGATGAAGGCCTTGCGTGTCAGTAGATCAACAACGCCGACAAAGTCTTCTTCGGTGCCGATGGGCAGTACCATTACCAAAGGGTTGGCGCCGAGTACTTTCTCAACCTGGTTAACGACGCGGAGGAAGTCGGCACCCATGCGGTCCATTTTGTTGACGAAGATGATACGAGCCACTTCAGATTCGTTGGCATAGCGCCAGTTGGTTTCGGATTGTGGTTCTACACCGCCGGAACCGCAGAAAACGCCAACCCCACCATCGAGTACTTTTAATGAGCGGTAAACTTCAATGGTGAAGTCAACGTGTCCCGGTGTGTCAATAATATTGAAGCGGTGATCCTTCCAGAAACAGGTAGTGGCAGCAGACTGGATGGTGATGCCGCGCTCTTGCTCCTGTTCCATAAAGTCGGTGGTAGCAGCACCATCATGTACTTCGCCAGTTTTATGAATTTTTCCCGTCAACTTAAGAATGCGTTCGGTAGTAGTTGTCTTACCGGCATCGACGTGTGCGAAAATACCAATGTTTCTATACAGGCTTAAGTCAGTCATTGTTTTGCTCGAGTTAATGGGACGAAAAACAGCGCGGCATTATAGCTGAAAAAACAGTAACTAATGAACCAATAATAATCGAGTTTGTGGATAATTAAATAAAAAAGCTGTTCCTGATCTTTGAATAAAGTAGGATGCTTGCCCGAGTTAGTTAAGTATGGAAGTTCGGGTGCGTCAAGTGAGTTGATAAGAGGTATCCCGTGCGAACGGGTGGTTGAGCCTTGCTGTTGGATGAATAAGAGATTTATTGGCTTTCGTGTGCGTTTTGTCTTGACAGCTCGGGGCGTGCCCTATAACATTCCGCCTCCGTTTTTCGAGCTGCCGATCATTTTTTTGGTCGGGGCTAAACGACTAGATCTGGAGATCTGATTTCAATGCAGGGTCAATCGATTAGAATTTGTCTCAAGGCTTTCGATCACAAGTTGATCGACGCTTCGGCTGAAGAAATAGTGGCAACTGTGCGGCGCACTGGTGCGCAGATCCGCGGGCCAATCCCAATGCCGACTCGTAAAGAGAGGTTTACAATATTGACCTCTCCGCATGTCAATAAGGATGCGCGGGATCAGTATGAGATACGTACGCATAAGCGTTTGCTGGACATTGTTGAGCCGACAGAAAAAACTGTTGATGCCTTGATGAAGTTGGATCTTGCTGCTGGCGTAGATGTTCAAATCAGTTTAGGTTAATTAATTGCCGGGCCTGGCCCGGAAGTGTAACGCTTTGAGAAGGGCGGCCATAGCGGGTAAAAGCCCCGTACACGAAGAGGTTAAAAATGAAAATTGGAATTGTAGGTAGAAAGTGCGGCATGAGCCGTGTCTTTACCAAAGAAGGTACTTCTGTACCTGTCACCGTGATTGAGGTTGAGCCTAATCGCGTCGTTCAGATGAAGTCCGAAGAACTTGATGGTTACACCTCTGTGCAGGTGACCACGGGTTCGCGTCGTGTTTCGCGCGTGACAAAGGCTCAGGCTGGTCACTACGCAAAAGCGGGATCAGAAGCTGGTCGTGGTTTGTGGGAGTTTCGTCTTGATGTCGGCCAGGATGCGCCAGAGCTCGGCGGCGCTTTGACTGTTGATCAGTTTGAGGCTGGTGAGAGTGTCGATGTCTCCGGTGTGTCTAAGGGTAAGGGTTTTGCTGGCGTCATTAAGCGTTGGAACTTTCAGATGCAGGACGCCACCCACGGAAACTCGCTGGCCCACAGGGCGCCGGGTTCTATCGGTCAAAACCAAACGCCTGGTCGTGTCTTTAAAGGCAAGAAAATGGCTGGACACATGGGTTCTCGCAATGTTACGACGCAGAACCTCGAAGTGGTTCGCGTCGATGCTGAGCGCAATTTATTGTTGGTTAAAGGTGCTGTGCCTGGCGCAACCGGCGGAACAGTCATCGTTCGACCAGCAGTAAAGGTCTGAGGGGTTAGCTATGGAGTTGAATATTGCGACACCGGCAGGCGTGAATGGCACAATTAATGTGTCGGACGAAGCCTTCGGTAAAGAATTTAATGGGGACCTGGTGCATCAGGCTGTCACTGCCTATATGGCTGGTGGTCGGCAGGGTACTAGAGCACAGAAGACACGTTCCGATGTGTCTGGTGGTGGCAAAAAGCCCTGGCGTCAAAAAGGTACTGGTCGTGCACGTTCGGGCACCATTCGAAGCCCTATCTGGCGCTCTGGTGGTGTAACATTTGCCGCGCGTCCGCAAGACCATTCGCAAAAAATAAATCGTAAGATGTATCGGGCCGCCATGCGCTCCATATTATCCGAGCTGGCGCGCCAAGATCGACTGGTTGTCGTTGAGTCTTTCGATATAGAAGAGCCAAAAACAAAGGCCTTGGTTGCTCGGCTTAATGAATTTGGTCTCAGCGATGTGCTAATCGTTACTGAAGAAGTAAACGAAAACCTTCATCTTTCTGCTCGCAACCTGCATAAGGTTGAAGTGCGCGATGCTCTCGGTGTTGATCCGGTGACATTGATTCGCTGCGAAAAGGTAATGGTGACTGTGCCTGCGCTTAAAAAGATTGAGGAGATGCTGGGATGAATAAAGAACACATCTTCAAGGTATTATTGGCACCACATGTTACTGAAAAGTCCAGTATGGTCGCCGATGCCGGCAATCAGGTGGTGTTTAAGGTTGCAACAACAGCCACCAAGCGCGAAGTGAAAGCCGCAGTAGAGGCTCTTTTCGAAGTGCAGGTGAAAGACGTTCGCGTAGTGAATGTCAAGGGCAAGACCAAGCGTAATAAAACAGGTCTTGGGAAATGTTCTGACTGGAAAAAAGCCTATGTTAATTTGGCTGCCGGTCAAGATATCGATTTCATGGCGATTGGGTAAGGAGCGTTTACTATGCCAGTAGTTAAGAGAAAACCGACCTCACCCGGGCGCCGGCATGTTGTCAGTGTTGTGCACTCCGATTTGCATAAGGGAGCACCTCACGCGCCCCTGCTGGAGAAGCAGAGCAAGAGTGGCGGTCGTAATAACGCAGGTCGAATCAGTGTTCGCCACATTGGTGGTGGTCACAAGCAGCACTACCGTGTTATTGACTTCAAGCGCAACAAAGATGGTATTCCTGCTTCCGTAGAACGCCTTGAGTACGATCCTAATCGTACGGCCAACATTGCACTGCTTTGCTATAAAGATGGTGAGCGTCGCTACATCATCGCGCCAAAAGGATTGAAGGCAGGTGATGTGCTTGAGTCAGGCGCCGCTGCAGCTATTAAGGTTGGCAATACATTGCCATTGCGCAATATCCCAGTGGGTAGTGTTCTACATTGTGCTGAAATGAAGCCAGGCAAAGGCGCACAATTAGCGCGTAGTGCCGGCACCTCGTTGCAGCTGGTTGCCCGCGAAGGACGTCATGCGACCCTGCGTTTACGCAGCGGTGAAATGCGCAAAGTGCTGTCCGATTGTCGTGCGACAATCGGCGAGGTCTCAAACAGTGAGCACAGTTTGCGCTCGTTGGGCAAGGCCGGCGCGTCTCGCTGGCGCGGAGTTCGGCCAACCGTTCGTGGTGTGGTGATGAACCCGGTTGATCACCCGCATGGTGGTGGTGAAGGTCGAACATCTGGTGGTCGCCATCCTGTAAGTCCATGGGGTATGCCGACCAAAGGGTACAAGACACGTAAAAACAAGCGAACTGACAGTATGATTGTTCGTCGTCGCGGTAAATAACGCGCTATTAATACGAGGATATAGTTGTGGCACGTTCGCTGAAGAAAGGACCGTTTATCGATCTTCACCTGATTAAGAAGGTGGAAGTGGCAGCAGAAAAGAATGACCGTCGGCCCATCAAGACCTGGTCGCGTCGTTCAATGATTCTGCCTCAAATGGTGAGTTTAACAATTGCTGTTCACAATGGGCGTCTTCATGTCCCCGTAGTGATAACGGAAGAGATGGTTGGTCACAAGTTGGGTGAGTTTGCCCCAACACGGACTTATCGCGGACACGTTGCTGATAAAAAGGCGCGGCGCTAGTCGCTGGCTTGACGAGGTAATTATTGTGGAAGTAGCTGCAAAATTAAAAGGCGCACAGTTATCGGCGCAGAAAGCTCGCCTGATTGCTGATCAGGTGCGCGGTAAACCGGTAGAGCAAGCGCTCGACATCCTCTCTTTCAGTAACCGCAAAGGTGCGGCGATTGTTAAGAAGGTGCTCGAGTCTGCAATTGCAAACGCCGAGCACAACGAAGGTGCAGATGTAGATGAGTTGAAGGTTTCAACTATCTTCGTCGATGAGGGTGTGACCATGAAACGTCTTATGCCCAGAGCAAAGGGGCGCGCTGATCGAATCTTGAAGCGTTCGTGTCATATCACCGTAAAAGTTGCTGGATAATTAGGCTTAGGAGCTGACATGGGTCAGAAAGTACATCCAATTGGTATAAGACTCGGTATTGTTAAAAAACATACCTCAGTCTGGTACGCCGACAAGGCAGACTACGCAATAAAGCTGAATAGCGATTTGCGAGTGCGCAGTATGATTGAAAAGCGCCTGGCTCACGCCTCAGTTAGTCGTGTCGATATCGAGCGTCCCTCGGCATCTGCCAGGATCACCATTCACACTGCGCGCCCCGGTATCGTTATCGGTAAACGTGGTGAAGACGTTGACAAGCTGCGTGCAGCCGTCTCAGCGGAAATGGGTGTTCCGGTACATATTAATATCGAAGAAATTCGCAAACCAGATTTGGATGCAACCCTGGTTGCTCAAAATGTGTGCCAGCAACTCGAACGCCGGGTAATGTTTCGTCGCGCTATGAAGCGTGCGGTTCAGAACGCCATTCGCCAAGGTGCAAAGGGCGTAAAGATTCAAATTGGTGGTCGCTTGGGTGGCGCAGAAATTGCCCGCTCAGAGTGGTACCGCGAGGGCCGTGTGCCACTTCATACTTTCCGTGCAGATATCGATTATGCACATGAGGAAGCGGCAACTACCTATGGCATTATCGGTGTCAAGGTGTGGATTTTTAAAGGCGAAGTGCTGGGCACGGAAGAAGTTGAACCAGCCCCGTCTAAAAAGAAGTAATTTGCGAATAAGGGTCGAGCGAGATGCTGCAACCGAAACGAACTAAATACCGCAAAATGCACAAGGGTCGCAATCGTGGCCTGGCGCAACGCGGAAGTAAGATTAGCTTTGGCGAATATGGTCTTAAGGCCGTAGGTCGCGGGCGCCTAACAGCGCGTCAAATCGAGGCCGCACGTCGCGCCATGACACGCCACGTAAAGCGCGGTGGCAAGATTTGGATTCGTGTGTTTCCAGATAAGCCAATTACCCAAAAGCCACTCGAAGTAAGGATGGGTAAGGGTAAAGGTAATGTCGAATATTGGGTTGCGCTGATTCAGCCAGGCCGTGTGATATATGAGATGGAAGGCGTTCCTGAAGAGGTGGCTCGAGAAGCTTTTGAACTCGCCGCTGCTAAACTGCCCATCAAGACAACTTTTGTTAAGCGGACGGTGATGTGATGAAAGCCAGTGAACTTCGCGAGAAAACACCGGAAGAGTTAAATTCAGCTCTTCTTGGCGAGCTGGAGACTCAATTCAAGTTGAGAATGAAGCGCTCGACAGGGCAGCTCAATGAAAGTCACGTGATGAAGGTTGCTCGCCGCAATGTTGCGCGCATCAAGACTGTCCTCAACCAGAAAGCAAACGAACAAGCAGGTGGTCAGTAATGACAGCAAGCACTACAGCGCGGACCCTGTCTGGCAGAGTCGTCAGCGACAAAATGGACAAAACCGTCACGGTCTTGATAGAGCGACGTGTTAAACACGCTCTTTACGGCAAATATATAAGCCGGTCCACAAAGCTGAAAGCACATGATGAGGCCAATGAGTGCCGCACTGGTGACCTTGTCACCATCGCTGAAACTCGCCCTCTCTCAAAAACCAAGTCCTGGGCTTTGGTTAATATTGATGAGCGCGCAACTGCCGTTTAAGTCCCGCGTGGCACAGGTTTGGAGTAGAGAATGATACAGACACAAAGTTATCTCGAAGTGGCCGACAATAGCGGTGCTCGCCGAGTAATGTGCATCAAGGTTCTAGGTGGATCCCATCGTCGCTATGCGTCGGTTGGAGACATCATCAAGGTTACCGTTAAAGAGGCTATCCCTCGCGGTAAAGTTAAGAAAGGTCAGGTAATGAATGCCGTAGTGGTGCGAACACGTAAAGGTGTTCGTCGTTCCGATGGTAGCTTGATCAAGTTCGCAGACAATGCTGCAGTGCTGCTAAATGCACAAAATGCCCCAATTGGCACGCGCATTTTCGGCCCAGTCACACGAGAGTTGCGTAGCGAGCGTTTTATGAAAATAGTCTCTCTGGCTCCCGAAGTACTTTAGATTCAAGCAGGCAAAAATTATGGCGATGAAAAAAATCAGGCGCGATGATGACGTAATCGTTATTGCCGGCCGAGACAAGGGCAAGCGGGGTAAAGTTCTTCAGGTATTATCTGACGGCCGCATGCTGGTATCCGGTATACAGATTATCAAGAAGCATCAAAAGCCTAACCCCCAAATGGGTGTGGCAGGCGGAATTATCGAAAAAGAAGCTCCGATTGATGCCTCCAACTTGGCGATCTTCAATAACGAAAGCAGTAAAGCCGATCGTGTTGGCTTTAAGGTCTCGGAAGACGGCAAAAAAATTCGAGTATTTAAATCCACCGGCGCTGCCGTGGACGCCAAGTAGGGTAATGTAGAGATGGCAAGGCTCAAAGAATTATACAAAACAGAAATCGCTCCCAAGCTCAAAGAAGAACTCGGGCTGGACAATGTGATGGAAGTTCCTCGCATTAGTAAAATCACTCTCAATATGGGTGTTGGTGAAGCGTTGGCCGATAAAAAGGCTCTTGACCACGCTGTGCGAGATCTTGAAACCATTGCTGGTCAAAAGGTTGTTGTCAATCTAGCGCGAAAGTCTATCGCTGGCTTCAAGGTGCGAGAAGGTTGGCCTATCGGTTGTAAGGTAACGCTGCGCAGTGAGCGCATGTATGAATTCCTGGAGCGTTTGGTTGACATCGCGATTCCCCGAATTAGAGATTTTCGCGGTATTAGTCCAAAATCCTTCGATGGACGCGGTAATTTTGCAATGGGTGTTACCGAGCAAATCATCTTTCCTGAGATTGACTACGACAAGATTGACAAGTTGCGTGGACTCGATATAACAATTACCACCACAGCCCGTGACAACGATGAAGGTCGAGCACTGCTACGTGCTTTCAACTTCCCACTCAAAGGTGATAAATAGTCATGGCTAAAACATCGATGGTTGAACGCGAGAAAAAACGCACAAAGCTAGTCGCGAAATATGCTGTAAAGCGCGCTGCGATAAAAGCTGTGATCGCCAGTACCGAGTCTACGCCTGAAGAGCGTTGGGAAGCGCAGCTTCAATTGCAGAAACTACCGCGTGACTCTAGTGCTTCGCGCCAGCGTCGTCGTTGCCAGATCACTGGTCGCCCACACGGTGTCTATAGAAAATTTGGCTTGTGCCGAAACAAGCTACGTGAAGCCGCGATGCGTGGCGATGTCCCTGGCCTTGTTAAGGCCAGCTGGTAGAGCCGGGAAGAGGAAAAACAGATGAGTATGCAAGACCCTATATCAGATATGTTAACGCGAATTCGTAATGCTCACTCAAGAGCTAAGGTTAGCGTATCAATGCCTTCTTCCAAGTTGAAGATTGCTGTTTCAAATGTGCTGAAAGAAGAAGGTTACATCAGCAGTTTTAGCGTTGCCGATGGCCCGAAGGCAGAGTTGACCATCGAGCTCAAGTATTTTGAAGGTCGTCCCGTGATTGAGGAGATCGACCGTTTCAGTCGGCCGGGTCTAAGACGTTATGCCGGTGCTAGCGAAATACCTAGCGTCCGAGCAGGTCTTGGAATCGCAATTGTATCCACCAGTAAAGGTGTTATGACCGACCGTGCCGCACGCAGTGCCGGCGTTGGCGGCGAAGTGCTTTGCACAGTCTTTTAAGGGGAGCTTACTAAGATGTCTAGAGTAGCAAAGAGCCCAGTTGCGATTCCTAAGGGAGTTGAAATTAAACTGGCAAACAGCGAGATCTCCGTTAAAGGTGCTGGCGGCCAACTGAGTTTGGCCTATAACAATGCCGTCGAAGTTTCTCAAGCTGAGGATGTACTAACATTCGTGTCTAAAGATGGCAGCCGTAAAGGCCTAAGTCATGCCGGCACCGTTAGGGCCCTCGTCAATAATATGGTGACTGGTGTTACCTCGGGTTTCGAGAAAAAGTTGCAACTAGTGGGTGTTGGTTATCGTGCCGCCATACAAGGCAACAAATTGAACCTGACCCTCGGATTTTCTCATCCGGTTGTCTACGAATTACCGAAAGGCGTCACTGCTGAAGCTGCCAGTCAAACAGACTTGGTGCTAAAATCAGCAGACAAGCAACTCCTGGGTCAGGTGGCATCTGAGATCCGAGCCTATCGTCCTCCCGAGCCCTACAAAGGCAAGGGTGTGAGATATGCAGACGAGCATGTCGTTCGTAAAGAAGCGAAGAAGAAATAGGTTAAGTGATGAGTGATAAAAAGCAAACAAGACTGCGTCGCGCACGACGTGGACGGGCTAAAATACGTGAACTCGGTGTTTCACGCCTATGTGTTAACCGTACACCTCAGCATATCTATGCTCAGGTAATCGTTGCCAGTGAAAAGGGTGATAGTGTTGTTGCGACAGCTTCAACTCTCGATAAAGCGATCACTCCTGAAGGCAATTCTGGTAACTGTGACGCAGCGACTCTCGTCGGATCGATGATTGCCGAACGCGCCAAAGCGGCAGGAATAACCAAAGTCGCTTTTGACCGTAGTGGTTTCAAATATCATGGCCGAGTCAAGGCCTTAGCTGACGCAGCACGTGCTGGCGGACTGGAATTTTAAGGGTAACCTGATGGCAAAGAACAACCAGAGAAACGTCGATCCTAATGAAGGCTTGATGGAAAAATTGGTCGAAGTGAATCGTGTCGCCAAAACTGTAAAAGGTGGTCGAATATTTGGCTTTACAGCTCTCACTGTAGTCGGTGATGGCAATGGTCGGGTCGGTTTTGGGCGCGGTAAGGCACGTGAAGTTCCGCTGGCTATACAAAAAGCCATGGAAGCGGCGCGACGTAACATGATTACTGTTGGGCTTGATGGCAACACTATTCAATACCCCATCAAGGCTAATCACGGTGCGTCTAAAGTCTATCTGCAGCCCGCATCTGAAGGTACCGGTATCATCGCTGGTGGTGCCATGCGTGCAGTACTCGAACTGGCTGGTGTGCAGAACGTATTAGCCAAGTGCTACGGTTCAACCAATCCAGTCAACGTTGTTCGCGCTACCTTTAAAGGCCTGCAGACCATGCGTTCGCCAGAAGATGTCGCAGCAAAGCGCGGTAAAACTGTCGAACAGGTTAGCGAATAATCTTGCCCACCTGTACAGACTAACTGGAATCTAGCATGTCGAAAATCAAAGTAACTCAAACGCGTAGTACTATCGGTCGTCTGCCAAGCCACAAGAGCTGTATCAAGGGCCTGGGCTTGCGTCGTATTGGGCACACGGTAGAACTCGAAGATACAGCCTCGGTGCGTGGTATGGCGGCTAAGGTCTTCTACATGGTAAAAGTTGAGGAAGTTTAAGATGCGTCTTAATACATTAAGTCCCGCACCTGGTCGCACACATGCTGCAAAGCGTGTTGGTCGTGGCATAGGTAGTGGGCTAGGCAAGACCTGTGGCCGTGGTCACAAGGGTCAGAAATCACGCTCAGGCGGTAGTGTTAAGCCCGGTTTTGAAGGTGGTCAAATGCCTTTGCAGAAACGTCTGCCAAAATACGGTTTCACTTCTCGTGTTTCTCGGGTTAGTGCTGAAATACGCTTGTCAGAATTGAATCTGATTGGTGGCGATGTTGCCAATCTTGAATCTCTCCGCGCAGCAGGTTTGATTTCCCACGGTATCACTCGCGCCAAAATATTTCTTTCTGGCGAACTGACAAAGTCAATCGTAGTTCAAGGGTTAGGCATCACCAATGGCGCCAAAACAGCACTTGAAGCGGCTGGCGGTAAAGTCGACGCATAAGAAACCAGGTATTAATGGATGGCTAAGGGCGTAAATTTACCGCAAGGTAATCAAAAAGGACTGGGCGAGCTTTGGGCTCGCCTTCGCTTTTTGTTGCTGGCAATAGTGATATACCGTATCGGTACTCATATTCCTGTACCCGGTATTGATCCCGAGCGTATGGCTGAATTATTCAGTCAAAGTCAGGGCACTATCCTCGGTATGTTTAATATGTTTTCCGGTGGTGCACTGGAGCGCATGAGTATTCTTGCCCTCGGCATCATGCCCTACATCTCTGCGTCCATCATCATGCAATTGTTGACGGCCGTCACGCCTTCCCTCGAGCAATTAAAGAAGGAAGGTGATGCAGGGCGCAGGAAGATCACACAGTACACGCGCTATGCAACGGTTCTACTCGCCCTGGTCCAGGGTACTGGTATGGCCTATGGCCTCGCTGGTCAGGGTTTGGCTTACTACCCTGGTCTAAGTTTCTTTGTTGTTGCTATTACCTCCTTGGTTACGGGCGCCGTCTTTATGATGTGGCTGGGTGAACAAATTACTGAACGTGGTATTGGCAACGGAATCTCCATGTTAATCTTTGCTGGCATTGTGGCCGGTTTGCCGCGAGCTCTCGGTCAGGCATTTGAGTCTGCTCGTACTGGTGACCTGAATGTAATTGTGCTTCTTATAGTTGGTATTCTTGCGGTCGCTGTAGTCTACTTTGTTGTCTTTATCGAGCGTGGGCAACGACGCATCACTGTAAATTATGCCCAGCGTCAGCAGGGGCGTGGTAAGGCCTACGGTCAGCAAAGCACACACCTGCCCCTCAAAGTTAACATGGCTGGTGTTATACCTGCCATCTTTGCCAGTAGTATCTTGCTCTTCCCGTCTACCTTAGCCGCCATGTTTGGGCAAGGTGCAGGTGCGCCGGACTGGTTGCAAGATGTCTCGCTATTTTTAGGTCCTGGCCAGCCATTGCATATCATTTTGTTTACCGCGCTAATTGTCTTCTTTTGTTTTTTCTACACGGCGCTGACTTTTAATCCAAAAGAGGTCTCAGACAACCTCAAAAAGGGTGGTGCCTACCTTCCCGGTATCCGTCCTGGTCAGCAGACCGCAAAATATATTGATGGCGTTGTTACTCGGCTTACCATGGTCGGCGGTGCTTATATAGCCGGCGTCTGTTTGTTGCCGCAATTTCTCAACGTCTATTTCAATGTTCCGTTTTACCTTGGCGGTACATCACTACTCATTGCCGTTGTGGTGACGATGGATTTTATGGCGCAGGTCCAATCTCATCTCATGTCTAATCAATATGACTCGGTGATGAAAAAGGCGAATATGAAGGGTCAGGGCGGCGGCGGTCGCTAAAATATACGATAGGGTTCAATCATGAAAGTAAGAGCATCAGTTAAAAGAATTTGTCGAAATTGTAAAATTGTTAAGCGCAAAGGCGTCGTTCGAGTGATCTGTGTTACGGATCCGCGCCATAAGCAGCGCCAAGGTTAATAGTTTCTTAAAAGAGATTGAATTATCTTTGCTAAAGGGGTATTGTTTCGCGCCCGTTTTTAGTGGCTTGTTGTCCGGTCGCTAGTTGTGAAGTATCAATCGTTAACAGTTAATATTTAGATTTACTGGGAGTAAAGTGGATGGCCCGTATTGCCGGTGTCAATATACCCGATCACAAACATGCAGTTGTATCGCTAACCTACGTCTTCGGTATTGGAAAGACTAGTGCGCAGAATATCTGTTCAAGTGTTGGCATTGAGGAGTCGATTAAAATATCGGAACTCTCCGAGCAGCAGCTTGATGCAATTCGGGCCGCCGTCGCTGAAAATGTCGTCGAGGGTGACCTGCGACGCGAAGTCAGTATGAATATTAAGCGACTAATGGACCTTGGTTGTTTCCGTGGCATTCGCCATCGTCGCAACCTGCCCCTCCGCGGACAGCGAACTAAGACCAATGCGCGTACACGCAAAGGCCCTCGCAAGCCCATTAAACGCTAAGCGTTAGTTAATTCAGGAA
Organism: Gammaproteobacteria bacterium 54_18_T64; assembly: GCA_002162825.1. Lineage (GTDB taxonomy): Bacteria > Pseudomonadota > Gammaproteobacteria > Pseudomonadales > Porticoccaceae > Reddybacter. Next base: position 39,290 of record MAAU01000018.1, on the reverse strand, counting down.
AATAGGTTATGGCAAAGAGTCCCTCTAAATCTACGCGAAAGAAAGTGAATCGCACCGTTATCGACGGTATTGCGCATATACACGCTTCCTTCAATAATACGATTGTTACCATTACTGACCGTCAGGGCAATGCGCTTAGCTGGGCAACATCTGGTGGCTCTGGCTTTCGCGGCTCTCGAAAAAGCACACCCTTTGCTGCGCAGGTAGCAGCTGAGCGTGCTGCTGTAGCAGCTCAGGAGTATGGCCTACAGAATTTAGATGTAGAGGTTAAGGGACCTGGCCCGGGCAGAGAATCTGCCGTACGCGCATTGAATAATGCCGGCCTAAAAATCACCAACATTACCGACGTCACGCCGATTCCGCACAATGGATGCCGGCCCCCCAAGAAACGACGCGTTTAATTTAGAGGATTATCATCGATGGCAAGATATCTCGGCCCAACCTGTAAGCTTTCTCGTCGCGAAGGAACTGACCTTTTTCTTAAGAGCGGTATCCGCCCCTTGGAATCTAAGTGCCGTGCGGAGACCATTCCCGGTCAACACGGTGCTCGACGCACTCGTCTGTCTGACTACGGCGTTCAATTGCGTGAAAAGCAAAAGGTTCGTCGTATTTACGGTGTTCTTGAAAAGCAATTCCGTAACTATTACAAAGAATCCGCACGCTCACCTGGCGCCACTGGTGAAAACCTTCTTTGCCTGCTAGAAAGACGTCTAGATAATGTTGTCTATCGCATGGGGTTTGGTTCCACTCGCGCGGAATCGCGTCAACTAGTGGCTCATAATTCTGTACTGGTCAACGGACGCAAAGCTAATATCGCTTCCTATCGTGTCAGTGAAGGCGATGTCATCAGTATCCGCGAACGTTCTAAGTCACAACTTCGTATACAATCTTCATTGCAACTAGCTGCGCAGCGCGGTGAAGTCGAGTGGGTTGACGTCGATGTTAATAAGTTGGAAGGCACTTTTAAGCGCTTCCCGGATCGTGGTGATCTACCAGCTGAAATCAACGAAAACCTCATTGTAGAACTTTATTCTAAGTAAAGTTTTTCCTTGAACTGATGATGTGATTACGCGGGATAAGACACAAGTATGCAAAATACACTAACAGAACTTCTGACACCTAGAACGATCGATGTAACGGAATACGATTCCACACATGCCAAGATTGTTCTAGAACCTCTGGAGCGCGGTTTCGGCCACACCCTGGGTAATGCGCTTCGCCGCATTTTGCTTTCATCTATGCCCGGCTGTGCCATTGTCGAAGTCGAAATTGACGGAGTGCTACACGAGTATTCGGCCATTGACGGTGTACAGGAAGACGTCATTGAGATTTTGTTGAACCTCAAAGATGTAGCCATTCTACTTCATGGTAAAAATGAAGCTGAACTGACTATTTCAAAGACTGGCCCTGGTCACCTTACTGCTGGTGATATCCAAACCGACGCCAGTGTCGAAATTGTAAATCCCGACTACGTCATTGCCAATATTTCCGGTGATGTTTCCCTCAACATGCGCCTGCGCGTTACAAGAGGCCGGGGTTACCAGCCCGCTGACGCTCGTGAAGCAGATGAGGAAGAAACTCGTGCAATTGGTCGGCTACAGCTTGATGCCTCCTATAGTCCCGTGCGCCGTGTGTCTTATGTTGTTGAAAGCGCCCGTGTTGAACAACGTACTGATCTCGACAAATTGATCCTCGATCTAGAAACCAACGGTACGATTGACCCTGAAGAGGCAATCCGTCGAGCGGCAACGATTCTGCAGCAGCAGCTCGCCGTCTTTGTTGATCTCGAACGAGAGAAGCAGGTCGAGCCCGAGCAGCGTGAAGATGAGATCGATCCCATCCTCCTGCGGCCTGTCGATGATCTTGAGTTGACCGTACGCTCCGCTAACTGCCTCAAGGCCGAAACCATTTATTACATCGGTGACCTGATCCAGCGCACAGAAGTCGAGCTGCTAAAAACTCCGAACCTCGGTAAAAAATCACTAACTGAAATCAAAGATGTTCTTGCATCTCGTGGTCTCTCATTGGGAATGCGCCTCGAAAATTGGCCTCCCGCGAGCCTAAAGCAAGAAAGCGAAAGCATTTAATTTAACTGCAGCCTGCAAAATTGCGGGCTCACGTCTGGATAGGAATACAGTCTTATGCGTCATCGTCACAGTGGCCGTCAATTAAACCGCACCAGCCCTCACCGCCGTGCCATGTTCCGCAATATGACCGCTTCCCTGGTAGAGCACGAAGTGATTAAAACAACTTTGCCCAAAGCCAAGGAATTACGCCGCGTTGCAGAGCCCCTTATCACACTTGCGAAAACCGATACTGTTGCCAACCGTCGCTTAGCTTTTGACCGACTACGTAGTAAAGAGGCTGTCGGTAAGCTTTTCTCTGAGTTGGGGCCTCGCTTCGAAGACCGTCCAGGTGGATATACTCGAATCCTCAAGTGCGGTTACCGCACAGGTGATAAAGCACCTATGGCTTACATTGAGTTAGTTGACCGCAGTGTTGAGGCCGAAGAAGAGTTTGAAGCTGTAGAAGAGTAACAGTTGTTCTCCACAAAAAAAGCCGGACATATTCCGGCTTTTTTTGTGCGTGACACTTTTAGTCAGACTGCAATTACGTCTTGATCGAGTTTTGTGCAATCGCAGTGTGTCAATTTACCCGTTTCCAGGTCCACAAGTCGTAAACGCCCGCCCCAGACACAACCAGTATCCAAGGCTTGTACCTTTGTAAGGCCTGTCTCACCTTCTAGTGAAGCCCAGTGTCCAAATAAGATTTTTTCACGTGAGGTTTTGCGTGCCTGGTGACTGTACCATGGGGCAAAGCCGGATGGACCATGTCGTGGCCCCTGTTTGTTCTCAAGCTCTAGTTCGCCGCCGGCATTGCAAAAGCGCATACGTGTAAAATAGTTAGTGATCGTGCGCATCTGTTCGCCCTCAGTTTGTGAAGTCTGCCAGCTGTTGGGGGTATCACCGTACATATTATTGAAGAAGGTTACACAGCGATCACTCTGCAGAACACTTTCCACTTTCTTTGCCATCCGTTCAGCTGTTACTAAATCCCATTGTGGCGGTATTCCTGCATGGACCATGACATAGCCCTGGTCAATCAATAAAAGCGGTTGGTTCTGTAGCCAGGTCAATAGTTCTTCTCGGTCGGGCGCCTGTAATATTGCTCGCAAGGTATCTTTCGGATTGATACGCTTTACGCCGTGGGCTACTGCTAACAAGTGTAGATCATGATTGCCCAGGACCATTTTAAATGCCTGGCCGAGGCCCTTCACAAAACGTAATGTTTCTAAGGACTGTGGGCCACGATTGACGATATCGCCCGCAGCCCATAGCTGATCATGCTGTGGATTGAAGTCTATTTTCTTGAGTAGGCAAAGTAAGGGCTCAAGGCAGCCCTGCAAGTCTCCGACAGCATAGATGCTCATACACAGCCCTAATTGAGGGCATTGGGTAGGGCGAGGCTAAATATAGGGATTTCTACGTCAAAGCCCACTCCGTTGCCGTCTTGCATGTGGTAACTGCCACCCATCGTGCCGACTTCTGTTTCCAGTACCGCGCCACTGCTGTATTTATAGTTTTCACCTGGACAAATCAATGGTTGGTCACCAACTACGCCCATGCCTTTTACTTCACGACGCAGGCCGTTGCCATCAGTGATTATCCAGTGGCGACTAAGCAGTTGGGCATCCTCGTCACCCCGGTTCGAAACCGTTATGTGGTAGGCGAAAGCATATTCTTTTTTATGTGGTTTTGATTGATGAGAGAGGTATTCGGTAGCAACTTGGACCTGTATGGATCGTTCTTTCATAGGGTATGACTCGAAATGAGTTCAGCGCAGGGCTGATAAGGCATTGGCGATTGCCACAAATTCGTCGACCGAAAATGTCTCGGGCCGGCGGTTTAGATCGAACTCGCTAAGGCCGTTCAATGGCAGCTCTTTAAGCATGCTCTTAAGGCCATTGCGTATGGTTTTGCGCCGTTGTTGAAAGCAAACATTCACCACTTGTGAGAAAAAGCCTGGATCGTTGGCAGTGACAGCACGGGTACGAGGCCGTAGCCGGACAATGGCAGATTCAACTTTCGGTGCCGGTCTAAAAGCGGAGGGCGGCACAACAAACAGGGGTTCTACATGGCAGTGGTACTGCACCATGATACTTAGACGGCCATAGGTTTTCTTGCCTTCGGGTGAGGCAAGCCTGTCGACGACCTCTCGTTGCAACATAAAATGCATATCGCTGATATTTTCTTTGTAGGCCAATAGGTGGAACAGCAACGGTGTTGAAATATTGTAGGGTAGATTACCTATAATGCGTAGAGGGACATCGGGCCTGGCGAAACTGCCAAAGTCTGCCCTCAGTGCGTCGATGAGATGAAGCTGGAAGCCGGGACTTTCTGCGTATTTGGCCTCCAGCTTTTCAGCCAGATCACGGTCAATTTCAACCACATCAAGCGAACATTCTTTGTCGACGAGGTGGCTTGTTAGCGCCCCTAGCCCAGGCCCAATTTCGACCAAATGTTGTCCCGGTAGAGGTGCTATGGCGCGAATAATTCGGTTGATAATGTTGCCATCCACCAGAAAATTCTGGCCGAAGCGCTTTTTCGCCTGATGGCGCTGCTCAGATACTTGAGATTTAGCCATTGCTGTTTTTTTCTCTGGGTGTTGACAGGTGGGCCCCGGCTAGTTGTGCGGCACAGTCAATCGCATAGCGAAGGCTACCGGTACTGGCATTGCCGCTACCGGCTAATTCGAGTGCCGTGCCGTGGTCGACGGAGGTGCGAATAAAAGGTAGCCCGAGGGTGATATTCACCGCTTTACCAAAACCCTGGTATTTAAGCACCGGCAATCCCTGGTCATGGTACATGGCCAGTACGGCATCGGCCTGGGCTAGGTATTTCGGTGTAAACAGGGTGTCGGCTGGCAGGGGCCCGCTTAAAGTAAAGCCTTGGGTATTAAGCCTGTCCAGCAAGGGCTTGATGATGGTCGTTTCCTCATGGCCCAGATGGCCGTTTTCACCGGCATGGGGATTGAGGCCACAGACCAGTATACGCGGCTTGGCGATGGCAAATTTTTCAACTAATTCGCGGTGTAGAATCCGCAAACAGGTCTCTAGAAGCCCTGCTGTGATGGCCGGCGCCACTGCACTCAAGGGCAGGTGGGTGGTTGCCAACGCGACTCGTAAACCCTCAGTGGCGAGCATCATTACCACATTCGGGGTCGCGGTTTGTGTGGCTAAATATTCGGTGTGACCGCTGAAGGGGATTCCTGCATCATTAATTGCTGCCTTATTAATGGGGCCGGTGATGAGCGCGTTATAGGTCTTGTCCATGCAACCGCTAATGCCCTTGTCGAGGGTGCTGATGATCGCGGCTGAATTTCTGGGTTGTAGCCGACCTGGCTGTGCAGTAACGGCGAGTGGCAGGGCTTCGATGGCGAGTTCCCCCGGGGCTAGGGGACGAGCTTGGCTAGCCGGTGGGCGCAGGGTCAGAGGGAGCCCTAGCAATTGCGCCCGCGCCTCTAACATTTGTGGGTCGGCGATGGCGACTAACTCATGGCTACAGCCCCGTTGCACTAACTGAATCAGCAGGTCGGGGCCAATGCCCGCGGGTTCCCCGGGAGTGATGGCAAGGCGTAGGGTCACGGCCTTATATCAACGAAGGCCTCGCTGCGAATTTCCTGCAGCCAGATCGGTAGTTCCTCTGCGTATTTACGCTGCCCGAGGGCGTTGCGCGCCTGGTTGTTGATGAATTTCTCACTGAAGTCCTCGTTGCGCCGCCCGGTGACCTGAATAATGTGCCAACCAAATTGACTGTATACAGGTAGGCTAATTTCGTCGATTTCGAGCTTGGCCGCTGTGCTTTCGAAAATCGGTACGAATTGTCCCGACGACGACCAGCCAAGCTCTCCACCCTTGAGTGCAGTACCGGGGTCTTCAGAAAATTCTCGCGCCAGATCGGCGAAGGCCTCTCCGGCCACAATACGCTCGCGCAAAGCCTTTATTTTCAAGAGGGCTTCTTCCTTGTTGAGGATTTCATTGGGCTTCAGCAAGATGTGGCGAATCTCGGTTTGCTGGATCAGTTGTTCGCCGCCACCACGCCGTTCATAGAGTTTTAAAAGATGAATGCCGGCATCACTCTGCAGTGGTGGGGAAATTTCACCGGGTGCGAGTTGGGCTAGTGCCTGGCTGAATAGCGGCGGTAGCTGCATGGCTTTGCGCCAGCCTAAATCGCCGCCCTTCAGTGCATTGGGGCCCCGTGAATTGAGCAGGGCGATGTTGCGAAAGTCGCTGCTGTCGACGGCCTGCTGGCGCAGCTGGGCGGCTTTGTGAAGGCTGGCGTCGAGCTCTGTGGTACTGGCAGAAGACGGTAACATCAGCAATATATGCCCAACATTGAGGTCGGGAGAACTCATCAATTGGCCCTCTTCGGAGTTCAGAAAGTTTTCGACCTCCTGATCACTGATTTCGATGCGCCGTTTGACCATGCCCTGTTGTACGCGGCCAATCACCATGTCCTGGCGAAATTGCGTGCGTAGCTGGGCCAGACTCAAACCATCCTTTTGGGCCATAGCGACAAATTGATCGAAGCTCATGCTTTGTTGTTCGGCGGTGCGGGTCAGCGCCTCGTTGAGTTCTTTATCGCCGACTTTAATGCCTGCCCGTTCCGCCATGGCGAGCTGAATGCGATCGAGGATGAGCTTATCGAGAACCTGGGATAGCAGGGCTTCCCTGGGGGGGATTTGCTGACGCTGTTGTTGTGTGGCGGCCTGGCGCTGTATTTGTTGATAATACTGTTCGGTGTGATCTCGGAGCTCGCTTTTCATCACCACGTCTTCGTTGACAATGGCGGCGATGCCGTCGAGGGCGACCAATTGCGCCGAGGCGCTCGTCGTACCCAGCCATAGGCTCAGGGCCAATGCACCAAGGCCTATCCGCGGGCGAGCTTTTTTACGGATTGGGCGGAGTTTGTTGTTATCTTGCTTCATAGCCATAAATGCCGTCACTGAGAATGCTGTCGATGGCGCCACCGGTACCGGCGAGGCCCTTCAATTGAATTTGCAAGAAGATACCGTCGTCGTACTCGAGTTCTTCTTCGGGGATGAGCAGGTCGTCGTCTCTATCCAGCCAGTGGCGAGCGATAATGGCGGCGCGCCAGCAGCAGCTGTTGTATTCGATGCCGCCAAAAACCTCGAGTTCCCGGCTGTTGGTCAAATCCTGGTTCCAGCGGCCCATGAGGCTCCAGCGACGACTGATGGGCAGGTAGGCCGATATATCGGCCTGCTCAATATCGGCGTCGAAGGTTTGGCCGCCAATGGTGCGCGGATCCTCACGGGTGTAGCGATAGCTGGCATTAAACCGCGCTTTGTCCGCGCCGCGAAACCGCAGGCTGAAACTGCCCTTGTTGACTCGCTCGCTACTGTCATCGTAGAGAATGTCGGATTGTAGGCGCCAGTGTTTATTGAGCTGGGCGCCAAATTCGGCGGCTAGTTCGGAGTCATTGCGTAGCAATTCCTCATTGTTTGCGGCGTAATTGAGAGCAACCTCTCTGTCGTCCAGATAAAAAATCTGCCCGATACTAGCGTGCATGCGCTCGATGCCGCTGTTGGCATCGATTAGTCGGGTAGTTAGGGCGAGAGTGACTTGCTCGGCGTCGCTAATGCGGTCGCCGCCGGAAAAACGCTCATCGCGAAACAGTTGCTGGTAGCTGAAGGTTAGTTCGTCGGTGTCAAAGTCGGGGTTGTCGCTCTGATCTTCGCTTTTGGCATTGAGGTAGTAAAGGCGCGGCTCAAGAGTTTGGGTGTGGCCGCCGAACAAGCTGGTGAAGCGTTCAAAGAACAAACCGCTGTCGATAATACCTACGGGCACGGTGCTTGAGGGGCCGTCATCGCCGCCGGGTTGCAGTGGTTCGTCGAGGTCGTAGCTTAGGTGCTTGAGCTTAAAGGTGGGGCGAAAGTAGCCCCACGACCACTGCTTGTCGAGTGTGACGGAGTAGTCGGAGCGCAGGCGGTCGCCGGTGACCTTGTTTTTGTCATCGTGGTCGAAGACGGTGAACTGGTTGTTGAGCTTGAAGAGAATATCCTGGCTGCCGGCCTGAATGTGATATTCCCCGTTGGCGTAGATGCGGGGCAGCTGTTGGTACTGCTCGTCGGTATTGTTTATAAGGGTTTGATACTCGGTGCCGTTGACGCCAAGACGCCAGTGGTCGGTACTGTAGTTGAAGCCAATAAATTGTTTCAGGTGGCTCTGGCTGCGCGCCTCCAGTGTGGCATTGCCGATGTCGCGAAAATAGTCTTCATCGCTAACTTTGGTGTAGTCGACGGTACTGCCCCAACGCGCGCCCAAACCGCCGCGGTGATCGAGATTGACGAGCCAGCGGTCCTCACCCTGCAGGGGTTTGAGCTGGCTCAGTGGGTCGATTTTGACGTCGCCGCCGTCGTCATCGCCAAGCCAGCCGCCGCCGAGTAGCGTTTCGGTTTGTCGCGAAAGGTGGCGCAGCTCGAGCTCGACCATTTCGCCGCGCTCCTGAATATAGCGCGGCGTGATGGTGGCGTCGTAGTTGGGCCCAAGATTGAGATAAATAGGTTGTGCGAAGTCGAAACCGCTCTTGTCACTGACGCTGATTTCCGGGAAGAGCAAACCGCTGGCGCGGCGGCCATCGACGGGATAGCGTATCCAGGGCAGGTAGAGAATGGGTACGTCCTTGACTTTAATGCGCAGGTGTTTAGCGGTTGCTATGCCCGTTTGCGGGTCGATAGCGATACTGCCGGCGGCCAGTTGCCAGGTGTTGTTGCCCGGCTCGCAAGTGGTGTAGGTGGTATTGTCGATGAAAATCATACCGTCCTGCTGGCGTGCTACGGTTGCGGCGGTACCGCGTATGGCCGCTTCATGAAACACCCAGGTGGCGTCATCGACGGCCAACTCGCCGGAGTCGAGGTCAAAGTGTGCTTTGCTGCCCAGCAACAACAGGCCGGGTTCGCGCAGTTGTACCTTGCCCTCCAGAGTGGCGGTGCGCGCGTCCTGGTCGAGCACGGCGGTATCACTGCGCACCTGCCGGTAGCCCTGGGAAATTTGCACATCGCCCTTCATGGTGGCGACGTTGTCCTGGGCCTCGGTGGTGGTTGAGCTGGCCCGCAGTGGCGCGTCGTCGGGGTTCAGCTCTGCATCGGGATAGTCTCTGTTCGGTTCGACATAGCGTCCACAGCAACTATCGGCCAGTGATTCCTGTTGCTCTGGGCTGAGTGCCTTTTCGTCGACCCAGTCGAGGTTATGAGGCGTGCTGACTCGCAGTTCATCGGCTTTGGGGGCGGCGCTGGTGCGACGCTTCAGGTTTCTGTGGGTGGGCTTGGCATAGGCGGGGCCGGGTACGGTGTATTCGGCGCAGGCCCAGCTGCCATCGGCAGCGCTGTTACAGCGCCACTCGAGATGGCTGTTGGTGGGCTGAGTCTGTGGCTCCGGCTCGGCCTCGGCGCTGAGTGCGGGGGTCGCGCTCAGCAGGGCACCACTAAGGCCCAATAAGCGGAGATAGACGGTAGAGCGATGGTAGACGCTGGCGAAAAAGGTCGATGGCATTCTTGTTATCCGGTTGCGGCCTTGGGGGCTCGTCAGTACTTAAAACTGTAGCCCGGCATTTTACCTAAAGTAAACGAGGGTGCGAGTACCACGGGAGGCTTTAGGCTAAAATAACTGCTTTCTTGCGCTTTAGCTTGGATATTTATGAGTGATTTAGACGCCCTCTTGGCGTGGGCCGGGCAATTCTTGCCGGCGCCATTACCTGTTGCCGGCTTGCAGCTGGCAGCGGTGACCGGCGATGCCGGCTTTCGCAGCTATTTTAGGAGTAATACCAAGCCCTCTTTTATCGTGGCGCTAGCGCCACCCGAACATGAAGATAATCGAGCCTTTGTGAATATCGCTATTGCCATGGCCAAGGGTGGCGTTCATGTGCCACAAATTTACGCCGTCGATTACGAGCAGGGCTTCCTATTGCAAGAGGATCTTGGTGACTGGCTATATCTCGACGCCTTGAATGGTGCAACACAAGGCCAGCTCTATGATCGGGCGGAGGCGACGTTGCTGCAAATACAGCGGCTGCCCGCCGCTAGCGGCTTATTTCCCGCCTACGATGCCAGTTTGTTGCAGGGTGAGCTTGAACTGTTTCCCGAGTGGTTTGTCGGTGGCCTGCTTGGCGTCGAGCTCGATCAGCAGGCGCGGCTGCTGCTTATCGAGGTATTTACCATCTTGCAGGACAGTGCTGCCGAGCAACCCGAGGTGGTGGTGCATCGAGATTTTCACTCGCGCAATTTGCTGCAGCTCGAGGATGGCGGTGTCGGTGTTATCGACTTTCAGGATGCCGTGCGCGGCCCCCTGAGTTATGACCTTGTGTCCCTGCTGCGCGATTGTTATATCCGCTGGCCCCAGGCTTTGGTAGAGAAACGCGTAGAGGGCTTTCGCCGCAAGTTATTGGCTCAGGCGGGGGCAGCCCTGGAGTTGCCCGATGCCGCAACTTTTTTGCGCTGGTTCGACTTGATGGGTCTACAGCGACATTTAAAGGTCTTGGGTATTTTTGCCCGTCTGTCACTGCGCGATGGCAAGGCGCGCTATCTGGATGACTTGCCCCTGGTGATGCGCTACGTGCTGGAGGTCGCGCAAAAATATCCCGAGACTGAGGCTTTCTATCGCTGGTTTATCGATTGCCTCGAGCCGCAGTTGCTGCAGCACCCCTGGTACCAGCCCTGGCAAGTCGCCGGTGAAGCGGCATGAAGGCGATGATATTGGCGGCGGGCTATGGCAAGCGCTTGCGGCCATTGACCGAGCACACGCCCAAGCCCCTGATTGAGGTTCGTGGCAAGCCCCTGATTGTCTACCACCTCGAAGCCCTCGCTGCAGTGGGTGTCCAAGATGTGGTGATCAACAGCGCCTGGCTCGGTGAAAAGTTAGAGGCCTATTTGGGTGATGGCGGTCGCTACGGCCTGTGTATTGCCTGGTCGCGGGAGGTCGAGCCTCTTGAAACCGGTGGTGGTATTTGTCAGGCCTTGCCCTTGCTGGGGCCCGAGCCTTTTTTGCTGATCAATGGCGATGTCTGGACGGACTACCCTTTGGGTCGCTTGTTGGCGAAGCCACTGGAGGAAAATCGGCTCGCTCACCTGGTGCTGGTGCCGAACCCCGAACACAATGTGGCTGGTGATTATTGTTTCACCAATAGTGCCGGTGTCGACAAAGAGGAGGTTAGTGGCACCCTGGCGGGGCCGGTGGCCGAGGCGCAATTAGCGGGTCGGCAAAGTTACACCTTTAGCGGCATGAGTTTGCTGGCCCCACAATTGTTTGCTGGCTCGACGCGCGGGCAGGCCTTCCCTCTGCGCGATGTCTTTGCGCCAGCTTTTGGTGCCGGGCGTATTAGCGCTGAGCTGTATCGAGGAGCCTGGTGTGATGTCGGTACGCCGGCCCGGTTGGCGGCGCTGAACCGGCCATAGTTTTGCCAATGCCGACTTATGTGGCATGGCGACGACTTAAGCCTTCTCAGTCAATACCCTTTATAGCTACAATAGCGCGCTTCGAGCCGGCTGTCGCTGGCCGCATGTTTGTTAATGAATACTTCCTGAGGCTGTTATGTTCTCATCGCTCAACGCGCTTGCTCCAGATCCCATTCTTGGCCTAATCGCCCTGGCCAATCAAGACAGTAATCCCCGCAAGGTCGACCTCGGAGTCGGCGTGTACAAAGATGAGTCGGGTGTGACGCCAATTATGACGGCGGTTAAGGTGGCGGAGCAGCGCTGTTTTCAGAAGGAATTCAGCAAGGCCTATATTGGCCCCGCTGGTCCCGCAGAGTTTAATAGCGGCATTCGCGAGCTGATTTTTGGCGCCCAGCACGAGGCATTACAGGCCGATCGGGTGCGTACGGTACTGACGCCCGGAGGTTGTGGTGCCCTGCGTGTCGGCGCCGAATTCCTCAAGCGCTGTTCCGAAAATGCCACGGTTTGGGTTAGCGACCCAACCTGGGCGAACCACCTTCCCCTTCTGGGCAATGCCGGTTTAAAGCTTGCCGAGTATCCCTACTACGAGGCGGGTAGCGATGGCATTAAATTTGATGAAATGATGTCGGCCCTGGCCAATGTTGGTCGCGGTGATATTGTTTTATTGCACGGCTGTTGTCACAACCCCTGCGGTGCCGATCTCAGTGAAGAGCAGTGGCGGGCGCTGACCGAACTGGCCGCGAAGAATGGCTTCTTGCCCTTTATCGACCTCGCCTATCAGGGCTTTGGTCGTGGCCTCGACGAGGATGCCTATGGCGTGCGCTACATGGCTCAGCACTTGCCCGAATTGTTGGTGGCCAGTTCCTGCTCAAAAAATTTCGGCCTCTACCGCGAGCGCGTGGGCAGTTTGTCGGTATTGAGCGACAACCCAGTTCAGGCCGATGCCGCGCTGACCCATATTAATAATGTGGTGCGTGGTAATTACTCCATGCCGCCCTCTCACGGGGGTGCCATTGTCGGTGAAATTCTCTCTGATTCGGGCTTGCGCGAAGATTGGGAGAGTGAGCTGTCTGCCATGCGTAGCCGTATTAATCAATTGCGCGTGCTGTTAGTTGATAAGCTCCGTGCCGAGGGTGTCGAGCGTGACTTTTCATTTATTGCCAAACAGCACGGTATGTTTTCCTTCCTCGGTCTCAGTGTCGCTCAGGTTGATCTTTTGCGTGAGCAATTTAGTATTTATATGGTTGGTTCCAGTCGCGTCAACATTGCCGGCATTGGCCAATCGAATATTGATTACCTGGCGCAATCGATTGCGGCGGTTTTGGCGAACTAAAATTCGGCTGTAAGCAGGCTATTGTCTCGGGTTCATTCCTGGGCTCGCGTTAGCGAGGTGAACGGGAGAGTCGTCACTTCTTTCAATAATAAACAGATAGTTGGGCCGCCACGCCCGCATGCTGGTTTTTTCATCGCCGACCCCAGGTAGTACTGGTGCTCCGCTGCCCCGCGCCATTTTGGCTGAAATTAGTGCCAGCGAATTCAAACTTGTGGCAGCAGGTGCCGCCGGGGTCTATGCGGTGAACACCGAACTTGATGATGTTAAGGAGGGCTTGGCAGCAGCGAGAGTCTCGGCCTATTTCGCCAGGGAATGTTGACCTCGAAGTGATGAACATTGGTGCCGCCCACTCACCGAGCGATATTTCCGAGTGGTTGTCATGGCAGTACATTTTTATTGTCGGCGATATGGCCTTACATCAGCGTTTGCTCACTGTCTTTCCGGATACGAATAGTACTGGCTGGATTGCTTCTTTTGAAAAAATGGTGGCTTTAAACCCGGTTATTGCTATACCGAAGCAGGGCGGGCCGGGTAAAAACTGGAGTGCTTATTGTGCACGGCATCTGGGTTCACCTGCTATGGAATTGCCAGTCACACTGCAAGACCTGTTGGCAGGTTAAGGTTATACCAGCCCTACCATAATTTTTAGCCTTGATGTTGATCATTGGCGTGCTTTTCTGGCTGCCGGTAGCCTATTCTTCAGGGTCAGGCAGATGCCATGGAAGTAGTTTATGCCTGGTATTTATTTCTGCGCGAACAAGACTATTCCCAGTCGGTGTTAATTGCCCATTTACGAGGCGACGCAGAATCGACACTTAATTAGCAGATCTACCGGCAAGATTCAGTATCTACTTTGGTGTTGATTACGCTAATGGCCTAGCAGAAGGCAGTTGACACTATAGTTTATGCAGAAGATTTTGGCGCAGAGTTCAGTTACCTGCTCGTAGAGGTGGGGCAATACCGGCAAGTCAGACTACTTTTATAAATTATTATTCTACAAGAGCCGAAACAAATACACTTCATTTGTTAGCTAGGGCGGCTATTGCAACTGTTGCTTATTGGGGTTCGGGCGACCCTTTGACTTCTAGACATTCACAGCAGCGGAGCCTATTCGTGGCTAATAAAAACATCTTGTCTGTGAATATTGATGGCGGGAATCATTTTTTTCGCGATATATACGCCAATGAATGGACCGAAGATTTACTGTCGCGATTACCAAGCATGGGCCCACTGCAATAAGGCTGGCTCGGAAATTTTATGGGTCGGCGTTGTTCGCGCCTATTTGTTGCATTGTACGACCGTCAATTATTGCCAGTTTCTTGCAATTTGATTCATCTCAGCCGGCACCAGTATTTTTTACAGTGGATGTGCTCTTGTCAATGATTTCTCGGCGGATGGTGGAATAGCCGATGCTGCGCAGCGGTGACTACGATAAACAGGTGTTATTGCGGAAATAAGATTGGCGGAGTTGGGCTGTGGTGAGCGATTTACTGGTCTGGATGTTCCGCTATATCTCACAGGGCACTATGAGGTAGAAGTGACACCTACCCTGGTATTTGTCGATTCAAGAAGCGTGAGCTCGTCCCGCGTATTCTCGGTTTTCAATCGGCCAATTTTTTTTGGTACTACCTGTATCAGCGTATTAGAGAGTCCGTCGCAATCCGGCGTCGAGATGCTTGTCTTAACTCCTGTCTATAAATCAGGGCCCTACTTGAGCCCTGATTTGTTTTCTTTGCTTAGAAATTGTGTTCAAAAAAGCACAGGGTCTTCACTGTCGTGCTGTGAGCGTACAGTTGTAGCTGAAGATACGAGCATAATGTGGATGATGTAGCTGATCCATGTGAGGATCGCTAGCACAGAAAATATGGCGGCATTTTGTTGTGCAGTAAGGTAAATCGTCAGGCCGAGGCAGGGTAGATAAAGGGTGGTGCTTATAAGTGCGAGTGTTTTCCAGGATCGAATTAAGCTTGCTAAAGGCATTGCGTGCTCTCCTTGTCAGTTGCACGCGCCTCCATTTTGGCACGCGATGGCGTCATTGCCATGAGGATAAGCTAGCTTTGTTTCTCGGTTTTTTCCAAGTACCACCTTGCTGGTCGTGAATTGGGTCACATCTAAAAGGAGCCTGTTCGAAAATTTGTGGACTGTTTTAGATGGGAGTCGAGGGGTTAGAGGCTAAAAAAAACCCGCAAAATGCGGGTTTTTTTTAGCGATAAATGTAAGTGCTTATTTGGCGGCGACGGTGATACCCCCGAACATTTTGCGCAGTTCGGTTTTGAGGATCTTACCGGCGCCAGATTTTGGCAGCTCATCAATAAAGTGGGCAGTTTTCGGTACCTTGAAGCGCGCCAGCCGCTCATTACAGAAGGCAATGAGTTCGTCTTCCGTCATGCTAGCACCCTCTTTCAGAACGATGCAGGCGGCCGGTACTTCCTGCCACTTCTCGTGGGGGATGCCGATAACGGCAACCTCGGCGACAGCTTCGTGGAGGTAGATGGCCTGTTCGAGCTCGGCGGGGTAGACGTTCTCGCCACCGCTGATGATCATGTCCTTCTTGCGATCGACCACGTAGAGGTAGCCTTCGTCATCTAGATAGCCCAGATCACCGCTGTGGTACCAGCCGCCAGCCAGAGCCTCGGATGTGGCTTCGGGCTTGTTCCAGTAACCCTTGAGCATATTGGGGCCACGGCAGAGGATTTCGCCCACTTGCGTGGCGGGCAAGTTGTTGCCGTTGTCGTCGATGATGCGGATGTCGACGTGAAAGGCGGGATAACCGACGGAACCGTTTTTGCGCTCGCAGTCCCACTTGTCGAGAATGGCTACCAGGGGTGCCATTTCGGTCATGCCGAAACCTTCGTAAATGGACAGGTTGCGGGCCTGGAAGTACTTGAGAATATTCATCGGTGTCGGTGCGGCACCGGTCATTAGAAACTCGACAGAACTGAGGTCGTAGTCCTTCTTCTCCAGCTCTTCAACAATCATTTGCCACATGGAGGGCACGCAGAAGAGGCCGGTGAGCTTCTCTTTCTCGGTCAGCTCCAGTACTTCAACGGGGTCAAAGGCGGGCAAAGTAACCACGCAGCCGCCCTGATAAAGGGTCGGTAATACGGTAACGCTGGTGCCGCCGATATGAAACATCGGGGTAACGCCAAGGGCGATGGTGTCGGCATGAATGGGTAGGCGCTGGGTGGTGTGGTGGACGTTGGCCATGTGGTTGGCGTGGGTCAGCATGGCGCCTTTGGGGCGACCTGTGGTACCAGAGGTGTACATCAGCAGGGCGACATCGTCGGCGTTGACGGTGGCGTTGATTTCTTCTTCCGAGGCGGCGTCGAGAAAGGCCTCGTACTCGGCGTCGTCGTCGCAGGTGGTGCTGCGACCGCAGTAGACGGTCTTATTAAAGTTAACGACCTTGGCCAGGCCCTCGGCCAGATTGGCAAATTCATCGTGATAGAAGAAAGTGCTAGAGCCGGAATCTTCGACGATATATTCGATTTCTGGCACGGTGAGGCGGAAGTTGATCGGCAGGTAGATGGCACCGAGCTTGGCAACGGCGAAAATTAATTCCAGCTGTTCGTGGCCATTTTGCAGCAGTGAACAAACGCGGTCACCGGGGCGTACACCGCTATCGCGCAGAGCATTGGCTAATCGGTTGCAGCGGCGGTTGAGTTCTTTGTAGGTAAAGCGCTTGTGGCGATCTACCACTGCCAGGCGTTGGCCCGAAATCATTTCGCGCTTCGTTAACCAGTATCCCAAACCTTGATCCATAACAACCTCTCTTTCTATAGTTTTAATGTAATGATAAGTACTTAACTATGGGTGCACTGTGCTTAACTGACTGATCGGTCAGCTAAAAGGCGGCCAAGGCTAACAAGAGCCGCTCGTCTTGGCAAGTATGACAAGCGCTTTACAATTGTCTGTTGAAAGCGAACTGAGTTTGGCTCGAGCTGTTCTGTGTGAGGCAAGCCGTTATATACTTTGTCCTCCACCCTTCCTGAAGCAGAGAATAGCAAGTGCAGCACATATTTGAAAAGCCGCTTTATAAAATAGCCCGCGTCGGGCTGGTGTTTCTATTGCTGTCGGTCGCCTGGGGCTGCCTACAGGCACCGGGCCCAGATGCTGGGCCGTGGTTTTGGGGGGCGGATAAAATCATTCATCTGAGCTCTTACGCCCTGCTTTATATCAGTGCCTGGCTGGCTTTCCCCGGAGCCCTGTTGAGCTGGACGCTGCACGGCAGTTTGCTGGCCTACGGTTTGTTGATTGAAGGCCTGCAATCCCTCACCGGCTATCGCTCCGCCGAGCTTGGCGACATGCTGGCCAATGCCACGGGGCTGGGGCTGGGGTGTCTATTGTTATCCCTAGTGGCCGGGCGCCTGGCCTTGATCCACCAATACCGAGCGGCCTATGAGAGACAGCAATCATGAGTATTGACTGGCATTCGACACAGGCCGCTATTTGGCAATCGGCTAGCACGCGTTTGCGCGCCGTGAGGCGGCTCGACAAAGTGGACTTTGATGATCTACTTGGCATAGAGCGCCAGAGCAGAGCTTTTAGGGATAATATCGAGTGCTTCCTACGCGGCGATAGCGCCAATAATATGCTGCTGTGGGGCAGTCGGGGCACCGGTAAGTCCTCGCTTATTAAGGCGGCGCTCAATCACTACGGCCCTCAGGGCCTGCGGGTGATTGAAATCGACAAGGACGATCTCGCCAATCTTTGTGAGGTGGTTGATGAACTTCACGACTTACCCCAGCGCTTTATTATCTTCTGTGACGACCTGTCCTTCGATGAGGGCGAAACGGCCTATAAACACCTAAAGAGTGTGCTGGAGGGCTCAATTGAATTGCCACCCGAAAATGTATTGGTTTGTGCCACCTCCAACCGCCGCCACATTATTACCGAGCAGAAGAGTGATAACAGGGGTGTGGAGTTGATCGATGGCGAGCTGCACTATGGCGACACGGTGGAGGAGAAGCTGTCGCTGGCCGACCGCTTTGGCCTGTGGTTGTCCTTCTACCCCAACAATACGGCGCAATACCTCGCCATCGTCGATAAACTGTTTGCGGGTTTTAGCGGTGATAGGGCGGCCCTGCACCTGTCGGCGAAACAGTTTGCCATGACCCGGGCCTCGAAAAGTGGTCGCACCGCACGGCAGTTTTACCAGCAGTGGCAGCAGTAGAGCGCCTGGTATTTCACCTTAAGGGAGGTTAGTAGATTTTTTCTTCGCCCGCGGGGCGCGTCTTGAAACGCTTGTGTAGCCAGAAATAATCTTCCGGGTGTTGACGTACACTTTGTTCCAGCCAGTCGCTCCAGCGCTGTGTATCTGCCAGTAGGTCTCCCGAGGGGAAGTTTTCAAATACAGGTTCTATATCAAGGCCCAAGCGACCACCATCTTTGCGGTAGGTGTGATAAGCCAGCACATTGGCCCCGGCTAATTTCGCATATTGGGGTAATGCGGTAATAGTTGCCGTTTGTATTCCGAAGAAAGAAATAAACACGCTACGTTTCTTGCCGAAATCCTGATCCGGCAGGATCAATACCACCTCTTTGTTCTGTAACTTGCGCACCAGTCGGCGGGTTTCTGTGCGATGAATAGTGGTGACTGGGAACTGGCGTACAGCGCGCTGGTAAAGCTGGCTTTCCAGAACGGGGTTGTCCATGCGGCGATAAACGACGTGTAGTGGGTGGATATGAGATAGGCGAGCCAGGCCAATGAGAAAGGTACTAAAATGCCCGGTCAGTAATATCAAGGGCTTGTCACTGTCGAGTGCCTGTCGATAGTGATTTTCGCCACTGAGATCAAAACGTTGGTCTATTGACTCGGGTCTAGCCCAGACCAAATCAAGTAAATCGAAAAACAGCTGAATGGTTGAATCGAGGTTTTGCTTTGCTAATTTAACTTGCTGCTGGCTGGACAGATTGGGGAAACACAGCCCTATATTGCGGCGAATAATGTTGGTGCGCGAGACATTGGTTTTGATTAACAGGTGGGCCAGCCCTCGCGATAAACTCTGTCGCAGAGACCCCGGCAGTTTTGCTAACAGCCAGCTCAAACCTACGGCCAGCCAGGAAGGCCATAAATATGGCGCATAGAGTGAACTTTGTACCCGCTTACTTCGCTTGCGTTTACCCATTGATCTCTGCGTCCGTTGCTAGTTGGGCTTAGAGGAGTTGGCCTGAACGTCTAGCCTGTTCGGTGTTTTATCCCGGTGTCATTTAAACAGGCGTTTGATGATACTCGGTGGTATAAACGTTGGCTAGCGGCTGCGTCCGAGGTGGTGCGGGGGCAAAATCGCTTGGCAAGAGGACTTAATAGAGTTTCGCTTCACCCTCGGGTCGGGTCTTAAAGCGCTTGTGTAGCCAGAAATAATCTTCTGGCTGACGGCGAACACTGTCTTCCAGCCACGCACTCCAACGTTCGGTGTCGGCGAGATCATCCCCCGATGGGAAGTTCTCCAGAACGGGTTCTATTTCAACAAGGTAGCGCCCCCCTTCTTGGCGATAGGTATTCATTGTCAGTACGTTGGCGCCTGCTATTTCGGCGTATTGGGGGATCGCGGTAATGGTTGCGGTTGGTATGCCAAAGAAGGGGATAAACACACTGCGTTTTTTGCCGAAATCCTGGTCCGGCACAATCACCACCACGCCTTTGTTTTTCAGCTGAGCCAGCATATGGGTGATTTCTTTGCGATGAATTGAGGTAATGCAGTGCTTACGGGTTGCCCGCTGATACAGCTGTGCTTCAAGTACCGGGTTGTCCATGCGGCGATACACAATATGGTAGGGCAGTAGCTGGGCCAGCCGGGCGAAGCCGAGGACAAAGCCATTAAAGTGCCCGGCGAGGATGATCAGGGGTTTGCCGCTGTCCAGGGCTTTTTTTAAATGTTCTTCCCCGTGGCACGCGCCGCGCTTTTCTATGTTGGCCGGGGACCCCCAGATAAGATCGAGTAAATCGAAGAGTAATAGTATGGTGGAAGCGAGGTTTTTTTCTGCCAGGTCAAGTTGTTGCTGGGCGGATAAGTCGGGGAAACACAGTGCGATGTTGCGACGAATCGTTTGGGTCCGCGAGGAGCGAACTTTTATTAATAGCCGTGCCAGGCCGTTCGACAGACCGCGTTGCAAGCCGCCCGGTAGTTTTGCCAGCAGCCAGGAAAACCCCACCACCAGCCACGAAAGCCAATAGCGTGGGGCGTAGTGTGAGTCATGGACTCGGCTGCTGAGGTTGCGTTTTCCCATCTAGACTGCGTTCCTGTACCGGGTGTTGATGTTGTTTTGTCGGGCTTTAATGCGGGGTATTAGCTGTCGGCCAGCTTGACCAGCATCTTGCCCAGATTGGCACCACTAAACAGCCCGAGAAAGGCCTCTGGAGCCTTGGCTATGCCCTCGAAGACGGTTTCCTGCCAGACAATCTTGCCTTCTGCGCGCCAGTTGGCCATGTCTTCGATAAAGGCCTGGTGGTATTCGGCCATATAGTCGAGCACCACAAAACCCTTAACGGTGACGCCTAGGGTCACGACCTTAAACATATTAGTGATGCCATGGCGTTTTTCCGGGGCCTCGTTGTAATCTTCGATGGTACCGCAAAGAATCGCCCGACCATTTTTACGCATGTTCAACAGGGCGCCATCGAGTTGTGAACCGCCGACATTGTCAAAAAACAGGTGAATGCCCTTGGGACAGAGTTCGGCGAGCTTACCCGCAAAATCGTCTGTCGTTTTGTAATTAAAGGCGGCATCAATTTTCGCGGTGTTGAGTAGCCAGTCGACTTTTTCGTCGGAACCGGCGCTGCCCACCACGGTGCAGCCCAGGGCCTTGGCGATTTGGCAGACCAGCGTGCCCACCGCGCCACCGGCGCCGGAGACATACACCGTTTCGCCGGCCTTCGCCTCGCCGAGGACCTTGGTGCCGACGTAGGCGGTGATGCCGGGCATGCCGAGAATGCCGATATAGTCCTGGGGTGCGATATTGGATGTGTCTCGGATACCCAGGCCCTTGCCATTGGATACGAAGTACTCACGCCAGCCATTCATGCTCTCGACGTGGGTGCCGACCGCTAACTTGGGGTTTTTCGATTGCATCACTACGCCAATGGCGCCGCCTTCAAGCACATGATCGAGCTGAAAGGGCGGAATATAGCTTTTCACATCATTCATGCGCGGTCGCATATAGGGGTCGACGGACATCCACAGGTTTTTAATCAAGACCTGGCCCTCTTCCAGTTCTTCACTGAGCTGGCTTTCGACCAGCTTGAAGCAATCGTCGTTGGGTTGGGGGGAGGGCCTTTGGGCAAAATGGATTTCACGGTTGATCATGGCTGAGTCTCTTTTTAGTGGGCTGAATTGACGGTTAGGGAAGCGTCAATACTGTATTCGTGCACGGTGACACTGCTTACTCGCGCAGAGCCAGGCGTAGATTGCTGGGGTGTACCGGGTTGGCGCCGCTCATGCTCAATACCATGCTGGTCAGGTCGTCCCAGGGCGAGGCGTCGCGCATGCCCTTGACCGCGCGATCGACACCGCCGGCCTGGCGCAGCAACATCGTCAGCTGGGCGGGTCGGGTGCGGCGCAGAGCCTTGCGCACCAGGGGCTGGTGTTTGTCCCAGACCCGCAGCTGGCGCAGGGCGCTGTCGATGGACTCGCCGTTGGCCGCTTGCTCGTTGGCTTTAATCAGTATGCGTAGCTCTCGCGTCAGCGCCCAGAGAATGGCAGTGGGCTCCGAGCCCTCGTCGCGCAGGCCGCGCAGGGTGCGTATTGCGCCGATGCTATCGCCGTCGAGGATGCGATCAACCATGGTGAATACATTGAAGCGAGCGCTGTCGGTGACCACGGTCGACATGGTCTCGCTGTCGATTTCGCCCCCGGGGGCGAGTAATTTCAGCTTTTCGATTTCCTGAATCGCGGCGAGTAGGTTGCCCTCGACGCGTTCGGCGAGTATTTCAATGGCCTGGTGGTTGGCGCTGATGCCGGCGCGCTCCAGGCGTTGCTTGATCCATTGAGGCATTTGTGTGGCGCCGACCGGCCACACTTGCACAATGGCGCCATGTTGGTCGAGGGCCTTAAACCACTTGCTGTTTTGTGCGCTCTTGTCGACCTTGGGCAAGATGATCAGCAGTAAATTGTCGGGGTTAATATTGGCGCAGTAATCCTGAAAAAACTGGCCGCCCTCGCGCCCCGGTTTGCCGGAGGGGATGCGCAGTTCGAGTATTTTTTTATCGGAAAATAAAGACAGGCTGTTGGCTTCGCTCAGTACCTGTTGCCATTCGAAGCGCGCCTCGGCGTTAAACAGCTCGCGCTCGGTAAAGCCTGTGGCACGGGCCTGGGCGCGTATCGCATCGGCCGCTTCCTGAACCAGTAAGGGCTCATCACCGCTGACGACATAGATGGGCTCGAGGCTCTGTTTAAGTTGCCTCGAGAGCTTGTCCGGATGCAGGCGCATGGTTTGTTAGGGAGCGCTTGTCGAAAGGCTATTGGCCGCAAGGGGCTTTTTTAAATGGCGCAGGCGGTTGGCAATTTGCCGGGCCAGGTCGTTGTACATCTCGCTTTTCAGCAGACGTGCCTCGTCCTCCGTCGCCAGTACGTTATCTTCGTTGTATTCATAAATACGCTCGACGGTTGCACTGGTGCGCTCAACAGCCACGGTGCCATCGGATCGGATGATCAGATAATCAATCCGTTCCTCCAGCAAACGCTCGGAGATCCGGGCGCTTGCACTTACTGTCGCCGTGCGGCGCCGGGATTTTTCCGTGATGATTTTGAGGCTGTATTGCGCTTCGTTGGGGCTATCGACCAAGGCAATGCCGCTGCCTCGCAGGTAGCGTTCAAGTACGCGTATAAAGGCGCTATCGGGGGCATTGGCATCGACGTGTAGGTGCTCAATGGTGGCATCGCCACCGGTACCGCGCAGCTGCCAGCCGCAGGCGGATAGGCTTAGCAACAGGAGGATGGCGCCTAGTTTCAATGGCTTGTTCATAAAGTCGAGTGTTTCCGTAGTGGGTAAGGTTTAGTTGGCAACGATATTAACCAGTCTGCCCGGCACCACGATAACTTTACGGATAGTCTTGCCCTCCGTAAAGCGCTGGGCATTGGGTTCGTCCAGTGCGGCGCTCTCGATGCTGTCTTTGTCGGCATCGGCGGGCAGGACAACCTGTCCGCGGACCTTGCCATTGACCTGCACCATTAGCTTAATACTGCTTTCGACCAGGGCGTTTTCGTCAACTTCGGGCCAGCGGGCATCGAGTACGGGCTCGTCGTGACCGAGCTCGCCCCATAGGGTATGGCAGATATGAGGCGCGATGGGGGCCAGCAAGAGTACGGCGGCCTCGAGGGCTTCGCGCTCAATGGCGATACGTTGCGGCGAGTCGTCGGCCAGGCGGCTCAGCTCATTGAGCAGCTCCATCACCGCGGCAATGGCGGTGTTGAAGGTCTGGCGGCGGCCGTAGTCATCGCTGACCTTGGCGATGGTTTGATGGGTCTTGCGTCGTACTTCCGCTTCGGCGTCGCTGAGTTTGGCGCTGTCGAGTGCCGGCACATCGCCCTTGGCGAGGTGGGCGTGGAGTAGCTTCCAGAGGCGACGCAAAAAGCGGTTGGCTCCGGCAACGCCTTCGTCGGACCATTCGAGGGATTGCTCGGGTGGCGCGGCGAACATGGTGAACAGACGCACGGTATCGGCACCGTACTGGTCAATCAGCGGTTGGGGGTCGACGGTATTGCCCTTGGATTTGGACATTTTGCTGCCGTCTTTTAGCACCATGCCCTGGCACAGCAGCTTGGTGAAAGGCTCGTCGCACTCGACCAGTCCCTCGTCGCGCATCAGCTTGTGATAAAAACGCGCGTACAGGAGGTGGAGAATGGCGTGTTCAATACCGCCGACATATTGGTCGACCGGCAGCCAGTAATTGGCCTGTTCGGGGTTGAGCATGCCCTCGTTATAGTCTGGGCAGGTGAAGCGGGCGTAATACCAGGAGGACTCCATAAAGGTGTCGAAGGTATCGGTCTCTTTTTCGACGGCCGCGCCATCGAGGGTGGTTTTTTTCCATCCCAGGTCGGCCTTGATGGGCGAATGTACGCCGTCCATCTCGACATCTTCAGGCAGCAGTACCGGCAGTTTGTCCAGCGGCACGGGAATTTCGATGCCGTCGGCGTTGTAGGCCATGGGAATTGGCGAGCCCCAGTAGCGTTGGCGTGAAACACCCCAGTCGCGCAGGCGGTAGTTGGTGGTGACGCGGCCGCTGTTGCACTCGACCAGTGCCTCGGCAATGGCCTCGAAGGCCTGCTCGAAGTCCATGCCGTCAAAGCGGCCGGAGTTGACGAGTGTGCCTTTGGGGGTGAAAGACTCGCTGCCAATATCGCAGGGGCTGTCATCACTCGGTGCAATCACTTGCTGAATGGGCAGCTGGTATTTGGTGGCGAATTCCCAGTCTCGCTGGTCGTGGGCGGGTACGGCCATGACCGCGCCGGAGCCGTAATCCATCAGCACATAGTTGGCGATCCACACGGGTACGATGTCGCCAGTGAGGGGGTGGATGGCTTTAATACCCGTGTCGATACCGGCTTTTTCCATGGTTGCCATATCGGCTTCGGCCATCGACTGGCGTTTGCACTCGGCGATAAAGTCGGCGATTTTGGTGTTGTCTGCCGCCAACGCGAGGGCAATAGGGTGCTCGGCGGCAAGGCTGAGATAGGTCACGCCCATCAGTGTGTCGGGGCGCGTGGAGTAAACATCGAAGCTCTTTATATCAGCAATGTCGCTTTCTAGAGCAAAGGTCATTTCTACGCCCTGGCTCTTGCCGATCCAGTTGCGCTGCATGGTGCGCACTTGCTCGGGCCAGGCCTCGAGCTTGTCGAGGCCGTCGAGTAATTCTTCCGCGTAGGCGGTGATTTTAATAAACCACTGGGGGATTTCTTTGCGCTCGACCGCGGTGTCGCAGCGCCAGCAGCAGCCATCGATCACTTGTTCATTGGCCAGTACCGTTTGGTCGACCGGGCACCAGTTAACGGCGCTGGTTTTTTTGTAGACCAGCTTCTTCTCGTAGAGACGGGTAAAAAACCACTGCTCCCACTTGTAGTAGTCGGGCTTGCAGGTGGTGAGTTCGCGCTGCCAGTCGTAGGCATAACCCAGGGAGTTGAGCTGGGTTTTCATGTAGTCGATGTTTTCGTAGGTCCAGGGTGCCGGTGCGGTGTTGTTTTTAATGGCGGCATTTTCGGCCGGTAAACCGAAGGCGTCCCAGCCCATGGGCTGCAGAACATTTTTACCGAGCATGCGCTGATAGCGGCTAATGACATCGCTAATGGTGTAATTGCGCACATGGCCCATGTGTAACTTGCCACTGGGGTAGGGAAACATCGCCAGGCAATAGTATTTTTCCTGGTTGGGCTTTTCGCTCACGCTGAAGGACTGGTTATCGCGCCAGAAGGCCTGTGTTGCTTGTTCGATGGCTTTGGGGTGGTAGTGTTCTTCCATTGCGGGGGTCCAGAGTTGCCGATGTTTGGTGAAAATAGGGGGTGAAAGCGAGTGGTACATTTGCGAGGCCGAAATTATAGGGGAAAGACGGCCAGAAAGGCAGGTGGCAACTGTCGTCGCGAGGTTTTTCTTATGGCTTAATAAGGCTTGAGCCGTGGACAGTTCGGACCGGTGATATGGGTACGGTGAAAGCGGGTGGCCAATGGCTATTGGGTGAGTCAAATGAAATGGGAAGAAAAACCGTGAAATTAACAAAAATCGTCGTCTGTCATGTGCTTTTGGCACTGTTGTTAAGTGCCTGTAGTGAAAGTGAACAAAGCGCGGGGCCAGGGGATGTCGCCGCCGATTTTTGGCAGGCCATGGAATTGGGCGATCGCGCCCGGGCCGAGCAACTGGTGGTGCCCGGTAGCCTGGATGGCAGCACCATGAATTTCGAGGCCGAGGGTAATCGTATCGATAGCATTAGCTTTGCCGAAGCCATGGCCTCGGCCGATATGGCAGCGGTGCCGACCACCATGGAGGGGGTGTTCAACGAGCGGCCGGTGAAATTTAGCTTTGATACCCGCCTGGTGCCGGTCGAGGGTGAGTGGAAGGTGGACTTTAATACCACCAGTACCGGGATGATGGGGGCAATGCTAAAGCAGGCGATGAGCACCTTTGGCGAGGTAATGGTCGAGGGCGTGGGGCAGGCGATGACCGATATTGGTAGCGCCCTGTCGGAAAGTGCCGATGTACTTGCCGAAAGCCTGAGAGAGGGTTTTGAGCAGGGGGCCTCCGGTCTCTCGCAAGGGCTGGACTCGGCATCGGATGCCTTGCGTGCCAGCCAGGAACATTCGCCGCCTCTTACCCTGGCGGCGCGTGTCAGCGGCGAAATCAAGGGCTCGCCGGTACAGCTGGTCGCCTCTGAATGGGGCAATACCCTGGCCATTTACCAGGGCGATGGCTGGGGCTTTAATCCGAGTATTTTACTATTTTTGTTTTTGCCCGAGGCTGAGTTGCCCGTCGACCGTGTTATTGCGGTGGCGGATGATGACAGTTCTTTCGGCCATCCGCATGTGCACTATCGCTGGCGAGATAGCGAGGGTGAGCTGCAAACCACGGTGTTGACCGGGGGCTATAATTTGCAACTGAGCTTTGGCAAGGCTGTAGATGGCCGAGTCGATGGCAGTATTCGTTTTGATGTGCCCGGTGAAGATACCCGCCTACAGGGTGAGTTTAGTATCCGCGTCGACTAACGATCGTTGTTGGGCGCTTAGCGAAAGCGGCGCAACAGACGCAGCACCAGGAGTGTGGCCAGGCTGAGGCCGATAATGGGCAGTGAACCGTATCGGCTGAAGGGGCTGGAGCCGCTATAGGGCGCGACCTGGGTTTTTAATATGCCGGCCTGGAAGCGGGGTAGCTCTTCGAGTACCTTGCCTCTGGGGCTGATAATGGCGGTGATGCCGTCATTGGTGACGCGTAGCAGGGGCTTGGCATTTTCCACCGCGCGCATGCGGGCGATTTGCATATGCTGGTGGGGGCCGATGGAGTCGCCGAACCAGGTGTCGTTACTGACCGTCAAGAGTATGTTGGCATCTCGGGCATCCCGGGCGAGCAGGTCAGGGTAGGCGATCTCATAGCAAATGGCGGTGGCAATTTGTACCGTGCCGAGGCGAATGGGGCGCTGTTGAGGTGCACCGGCACTGAAGGCTGACATCGGCAGATCAAAAAAGCCAATGGCGCCGCGCAGCCATTGTTCCAGTGGCACATATTCGCCAAAGGGTACCAGGCGGCGTTTTCGATAGACACCGCTGGCCCTGCCCAGGGCAATCACCGCGTTGTAATAGTTACCAGAGTCAATATTGCTGGGGATGCCGGTCAGTAGGCCGACGCGATGTTGCTTCATCTGCATGTCGATATCGCCGAGGAAGCCGCCGATATTACCCTGCAGTGTAGGCAGGGCCGACTCTGGCCAAATAATCAAATCCTGGTCGAGCAGGGACTCGTTGGTTTTTTTGAAGTTGACGAGGATTTCTTTGAGTTCTTCGTCGTTCCATTTTTCCAGCAGGGGCAGGTCGGCCTGAATGAGGGCGACATCGAGGCGTTTATCGGTCGGGTAGGTCCAGGGCTTGATTTTCAGGTAGGCGCCGCCGGCGAAGATCAGCAGCAAAATTAACAGGCTGTTGTCGATTAGGGCCCTATGTCTTTTGCGTTCGCCGATCAGGCTCAGCAGGGCGCCGCCAAAGGCGGCGATGCCGCTGAGGGCCAGTACGCCGAACAGCGGGGCCCAGCCGACTAGCCAGGTGTCGATAAAGCCGTAGCCGATATTGAGCCAGGGAAAGCCGGTGAGAAACCAGCCCCTAAACCACTCCCCCAATATCCAGAGTGTCGGGAAGGCGAAGAGGATGGCCGGGGGTGGGGCGTGGCGAAATAGACCGAAAAGGGATAGCGGCAGGGCGAAGACAAGCGCCATGCCGAGGGCAAAGAGTCCCGTTAGTAGGCCGGCCAGAGCAGGTGTTGCGTGACCGTAGTCGTGGATGCTGACATAGACCCAGCTGGCGCCGACCCCGTACAGGCCGAGGCCAAAAATCAGGGCCAGGGTGAAAACCCCT
Source organism: Gammaproteobacteria bacterium 54_18_T64 (assembly GCA_002162825.1). Lineage (GTDB taxonomy): Bacteria > Pseudomonadota > Gammaproteobacteria > Pseudomonadales > Porticoccaceae > Reddybacter. The sequence continues at coordinate 11,444 of MAAU01000018.1, read as the reverse complement.
CTGATGCCGTGGCCGCGACACAGGAAGCACAGTGCACAGGTACTGAATACGGCCGTTGGCCACAGTGAAAAGGGCGCCAGTGCCAGCGGTAGTAAGGCTCCGCTGAACAAGGCCAGTAATAGCGAGGGGAAGTTGAGTTTATGTGTCGGCATGGCTGGGCTGATGACGCTATCCGGTTTTTATTGTTGGTTTTGTCGTGCTTCTGGGCTCTCGTATCTTAAGGCCAATTGATGGACTTGTCGCTCATCACCGTCGGTCACCGTGAAGCAATACTCGCCCAGTATGACCTCTTCGCCAATTTCGGGCAGGTGGCCGAAAGCCTGGGTGACGAGGCCGCCGATGGTGTCGAATTCGTCCTCATTAAAGCCGGTATTAAAAAACTCATTGAAATCTTCGATGGTGGTGAGGGCGGGCAGTTGGTGGCTGCCGTCATCTTGTCGCTGAATGGGGTTGTGTTCTTCGAGGTCGGTTTCGTCTTCGATTTCACCGACAATTTCTTCGAGGATATCTTCAATGGTGACCAGCCCGGCAACACTGGCGTATTCATCCATAACGATGGCCATGTGGTAGCGCTGTTCGCGGAATTCCTTGAGCAGGACATTGAGGCGCTTGCTCTCGGGAATGATATTGGCGGGGCGGATAACATCGGCGATGGCAAAATTTTCCCTGCCTTCAACTAATAGCGGCAACAACTCCTTCGCGAGTAGGATGCCCTTGATGTCGTCGATGGATTCGCCAATCACCGGGAAACGTGAGTGTTTGGAGTCGGTGACCAGAGCCAGTATTTCTTCGATGTTGGCGCATTCGGGAATCACTGTCATGCGCGAGCGGGCGACCATAATTTCTCTCACCTGTTGGTCGGCGACACTCAGTGCGCCCTCCATGATCTCCAGTGCCTCGCCGTCAATGACCTTGTCGTCATAGGCGCTGCGCAGGATTTCGGTGATGTCGTCCCGGGTAGCGGGAGTCGCTGAGAAAATGCGGGCAAGTCGTCCTAGCCAGGAGTTGGCTTGCCCGTTGGTACTGTCTTCGTTCATGGCGATTCTGTCTCTTCTACAATGGATAGATAGGGCGGGGGGAAGCCGAGTGTGATGATAGTGGCTGTTTCCAGGGCTTCCATGGCCTCGGCTTCGCTTTCTTCAATGTGGTCGTAACCGAGTAAATGCAGGGTGCCGTGCACCAGCATATGAGCCCAGTGGGCCTCGAGGGCTTTGTGCTGCTCGGTGGCTTCACGGCGCACGATGGCGGCGCAGATGACGATATCGCCGAGTAGGGCTGATTCAACAAAGTCGGGAATGTCGGCCGGAAAGGAGAGCACATTGGTTGCGCCCTCTTTGCCTCGATAGCGCAGATTCAGCTCGGCGCTCTCTGTAGTATTCACAATGCGCACACTAATTTCAGCCTCGGGCTTAATATTGCCCAGCGCGCTATAAATCCAGTGGCGTATCGACGGAGGCTCTGGCGCCTCTTCGCCGCTGGCATTGTCGACAGTGATATTGCCATTGTCGTGCATTAATCGTCGTCCCTTGTTTTGTTTTCGTAGACGTCGTAGGCATCGACGATTTTTTGCACCAGAGGGTGGCGCACCACGTCCTTAGACTGGAAGTGGGTGAAGGTAATGCCTTCAACCCCGTCGAGGACCTGGCAGGCGTGAACCAGACCGGAGTGGGTGCCGCGGGGCAGGTCAATTTGCGTGGTATCACCGGTGATTACTGCGGTGGCGCCAAAACCAATGCGGGTGAGGAACATTTTCATTTGTTCGCGGGTGGTGTTCTGGCTTTCGTCGAGAATGATAAAGGCGCTGTTGAGGGTGCGGCCGCGCATATAGGCCAGGGGTGCTACTTCGATGACATTCTTTTCTATCAGCTTATCGACCTTTTCAACGCCGAACATTTCGTACAGGGCATCGTAAAGGGGTCGCAGGTAGGGGTCGACTTTTTGGGATAAGTCGCCGGGCAGGAAACCGAGCTTTTCCCCCGCTTCAACAGCGGGTCGCACCAGTAAAATACGCTCTACTTCATTGCGTAAATAGGCCTCTACCGCACAGGCGACGGCGAGGTAGGTTTTGCCGGTGCCCGCCGGGCCGACACCAAAATTAATGTCGTGGCTTTGTATGGCGCGCACATAGTTTTGCTGGTTCAGTCCGCGGGGGATGACCTTGCCTTTTTTGGTTTGGATCTCGCTGAAGTTTTTAATATTGCTAGCGGCTGGATGCTCGGTGCTCTCTGCCATTGTGGTTTCCAGGTTCGATTGTTGCAGATAAAGGTGCACCGCTTCCGGCGTCAGGTTTTGCTGGTCGCGGGTCTCCCGGTAGAGTGCGTGGAGTAGGCGGGCTGCAGTCTGTGTTCGTTGCGGGTCGCCGTGGATGGCGAAGACATTGCCACGATTGCAGATCTCAATGCCGAGGCGGCGTTCTATTTGATGCAGGTGCTCATCGAGCTGACCGCAAAGGTTGGCCAGACGGCGGTTATCGTTGGGTTCGAGAGTAACTGTGTCAGCGGCGGGTAGGGTATTCAAAGGGTGCGATTGAGCGCCTGTCTTTATCTATGTTTGGTGCTAAGCATAGCGACTTTAAGGTGGGATGAAAACCGCCCGTCGAGAGAATGTATAGACCGATGGTGTCGCTGGTCCGGGCTCGCTTAGCCGATGTCGTTATGTTTGGTCGGTTTCTTGGCGTGGCCCTTCAATTAATGAGCACCCCGCGCAGCGAATTGGGCAGCGCTTCGGAAACTTCTACATCAGCGAATTGGCCAATCAGTTGCTGGTCGCTGCAAGTGAAATTAACCACGCGGTTATTCTCGGTGCGGCCCTGCAGTTGGCCCGGGTCTTTGCGGGAAATCCCCGTCACTAAGACGCGCTGGGTGGTACCGACCATGCGGCGGCTAATCGCCATCGCCTGCTGGATGATGCGATCCTGGAGGATTTTCAGGCGCTGCTTCTTGGTTTCGGCGCTGGTTGTGTCGGCGAAGTCGGCGGCCGGTGTGCCGGGGCGGGCGCTGTAGACGAAGCTGAAGGAGTGGTCGAAGCCGATACTTTCAATCAGCTTCATCGTGTCGGCGAAATCGGCTTCGCTCTCGCCGGGGAAGCCAATGATAAAGTCGGACGATAGGCTAATATCGGGGCGAATTGCGCGAATTTTGCGGATAATCGACTTATATTCTAACCAGGTGTGGCCGCGCTTCATGGCGCTGAGGATGCGGTCTGAGCCGCTCTGCACGGGCAGGTGGAGGTGGCTGACCAGCTCGGGTACCTCGGCGTAGACGTCGATTAAGGACTGGGAAAATTCCATCGGGTGGGAGGTGGTAAAGCGAATGCGATCGATGCCGTCGATTTGCGCGACATAGGTGATCAGTTCGGCGAGGTCGCAGAGGCCGTCGCGGCCCGGCATTGCGCCGCGAAAGGCGTTGACGTTTTGGCCGAGCAGATTGACCTCTCTCACGCCCTGGCTCGCTAAATGGGCAACTTCAGCGAGGATGTCGGCGCAACCGCGACTGACTTCTTCGCCGCGGGTATAGGGCACCACGCAGAAGCTGCAATATTTTGAGCAGCCCTCCATGATGGACACATAGGCCGATACGCCGTCGGCTTCGGGCAGGGGCAGTTGATCGAACTTTTCTATTTCGGGGAAGCTGACGTCGACCACCGCGCTGTTGCCTTGCTGGCGCTGCTCCATCATATCCGGCAGGCGGTGCAAGGTCTGGGGGCCAAAAATCAGGTCGACGTGGGGCGCGCGGCGGGCAATGGCCTCGCCCTCCTGGCTGGCCACGCAGCCGCCGACACCAATAATCAGGTCGGGGTTTTTGTCTTTGAGTTTTTTCCAGCGACCCAGTTGATGAAAGACCTTGTCCTCAGCCTTTTCACGGATCGAGCAGGTGTTGAGCAGGAGTACATCTGCCTCATTCGGGTCGTCGGTACGCACCAACTGGTGGCTGTCGCCGAGCAAATCGCCCATGCGTGCGGAGTCGTACTCATTCATTTGGCAGCCGTGAGTGACGATATGAAGTTTTTTTACGGGGGCATCTGCCATGGGGGCTCGGGCGTGATTGGCAAGGTGGGCGATTATAGGCCTTCTAGAGCACTTAGCCTAGCCAGGCCCCTGAACGGCAGCAGAAAACAGACCGGCAGTATGCTAAAATGTCGCGCCATTTGTTTCCCTCATCCAGTAAGTCGCCAACACTATGTCCAAAGATCCCATTTATAAAGTCATTTTCTTCAATCAGGGCCAGGTCTATGAGCTGTATGTGCGCTCGGTCTACCAGAGTGAGCTGATGGGTTTCCTGGAGGTCGAGGAATTTGTCTTTGACGAGCGCTCGAAGATGATCGTCGATCCGGGTGAGGAAAAGTTGAAGAATGAATTTTCCAGTGTCAAACGCAGCTATATCCCCCTGCACTCAGTGGTTCGTATCGACGAAGTGGAAAAAGAGGGTGCCTGTAAGGTGACGGATGTTAAGGGCGGTAATGTCACGCCCCTATCCTTTCCGTCCATGGCTCCGGGGCCTAAAAAAAGGGATTAGCGATCTTGCCGCAGGCAATCTAGTCGCGGCTAATCCACAAACCGGACAGGCCGAGCTGTGTTTGTAAAACTTGAGCTGCATCCTCTGCTGCTTGCTGGGAGCTGTAGCCCTCTGCTCTGATGCGATACAGGGTCTTGCCGTTAATAGTTAAGGGTTTGATCGAGGCCTTGTCGGCTATTTTAAGAACCTTTTCATAGCTATTGTTGGCGGCGCTGCGATCGGAAAAGCTGGCGATATTAATAAACCAGTATTCTCTTGCGTCCCTGGTTTCCTGGGCGCTCTTCATATTGTCACCGCTTACTGCTTCTCTATTGGCCTCGACCTCTACGCTTTGAGCTAGTGGCTCAGTTTGGCTCGGGCCGCTTTCAGGCGCTACGACGTTTTGCATCAGGCTGGCGAGACTCGCTAGCTCGTTTTCCAGAGTGACAAGCCGAGAGCTCGCCAGCCCTTCACTGTTGGCCAGTTGATCCTGCAGGCTGGCAAACGTGTTGCTCAGTTGTTCCTGTGCTGTCTTGAGGTTTAGTAGTTCGCCATTGTTTTTGGCCAGCTGCACACTGGTTTCTGGTAAATAGTCAGCGTTTATTGCCGGAACTGCTTCAAGCTGCTCTAGGCGCAGATTAATTTTTTCAACTTGCTGCTGGGTGTGCCAGGCGTAATTGCCGCTGAAAAGGGCCAGGGTTAAGGTGATGCTGGCGATGAGCCAGGGCACCATGCGGGCCGAGTTTGACCCTGTTTGGCGGTCGTTGATGGCAGTTGGGCCTGGGGTTTGGAGGATTTTCCTGTTGCCGCTTGTCGAGTGTTGAGACTGTTCCGGTGCGGGTCTTGCTGGGCCTGGTTGGCCGGCAGGGGAGGTGGCGCGGCTTTTTTTTGGGCTGGTTTCGTGGCGGGTTGGTACAGTTGCGGGCCGATTGCGAATTCTGGCGAGAGAGGGGCTAAGGTTTTGATTGACCTTGCTGTCCCTGGTTGTCCGGTTTGCGGGGTTTGCTTGCAAGTGCGTCGCTTTGTTCATGGGCGTTGGCTGGCAGTATGTTAGTGGCTATGGGTATTTGAATGCACTAAGTATGCCGTTATGTATTTCATCGTATTTGAGTATTCTGTCACGGAATTTTTGCTAAACTAATCTGGATGGGATCTTTCCTCTCCGGAGGAAGTCATTATTTTGACGCTTTTACCATAAAAATATAAGAGTGCTTGCGTGAAATTCGTGGTTGGTAGATTGAAAATTTTTGTGTGGCCGGGCCTGGATGGCAATCATCATGCGTGTGCGGTTGAAACATAGGGGGTGGGATGCAAACTAAAGCAGCGGCTTCTGATGAGGCGAATCGCAACGGGAACGGCAACGGCAACGGCAGATCTGCCTTGTTGGCGCGTTTGGCCGTTGAATTGACGCGACTGGCTCAGGGTCGAGACCCGAAGCTGGACTATTTGCTCGAGCAGCTTCGGGTCTCCCTCAGCGACAGCGCCTCTTCGTCAGAATTTAAAGACAGTGCGGCGCGATTTCTAAAATACATTGTCTCCGGGCGGGTCGAGTTTGCCAGTGGCTTTGAGCTTTCGATCAAAACGACGGCCGTTGAGTTATTCGCGGCGATAGAGAGCTGCTTTCCTAGCGTGACGCAAGTCGCAAATCTTAAGGGTGAGTTGATGCTCGCCGCCTCTCTGCAGGAAACGGTCGAGCAGGTTGAGAAAATCATTCCCTTGCTGGTTGATATTGGCTTGAACTCGTCTGAGCCCGGGGCGGAGCTTGCCCCGCTTGTTGAGCCGGGCTTGGCGGCGGAGTCTCAGGGGGCGCTTTCACTGGCCCATGTGCTCGATGTCATTGCTCCGGTGTTGGTTAAATTGCTCGATCAGTTAAACCTCTTAGAGCCGGATGATGGCCGGCTTGTCAGCGTCAGAAACGACCTGGCGCGTATCGTTAGCATGGATGAACTGGAGGCGGTGCTTGGTGAGGCGCTGACTTTGGTGATTGAGGTGGCGCGACACATTGACCAGGAGAGGCAGTACACCGAACAATTTTTAGCGCAATTGCGGCTGCAGCTCAAAAGCCTGGAGGAGGGTTTGGCTGCCTCAATCGATATTGAAGCCTCATTGCAAAGTGTCAATAATATTCAGCTGGAAGTGGGTGGTGAGGTTTCTGGTATGGAGGCGGCGGTCAATGAAAATAATGACCTGGATGTCTTGAAGCAGATTATTCGCACCCGGGCGGAGCGTCTATCTACCAAGGTGGCGGACTATGTCGAGACCGAAAAGCAGCAGCTCGAAACTGCCAAGGGCAAGATCGAGGAGCTGACTCGCCAGACGCAGGCCATGAATGAAGAAGTAGAGGGCTTGCGCCATCAGCTGATGGAGAAACAGCAGGTGCTGGTGATGGACTCGTTAACCGGTGTTGCCAATCGCGGAGGTTTTGATAAGCGCATTGAGGAAGAGCTGGCGCGCAGCCATCGCATTGGTTTTCCGCTATCGATTTTGTTGGTGGACATCGACAAGTTCAAGTTCGTCAACGATACCTTTGGTCATAAGGCCGGTGATAAAGTATTGCAAACCATTGCCAAACTAATGGCGGGCAGGGTGCGAGATACCGACTACATCGCTCGCTATGGGGGTGATGAATTCGTCCTGCTGTTGCCCGGCACCTCTGTCGATGATGCGCTGGCCGTGGCCCAGGGCTTTTGCGATGCGGTGAAGCGCTGTGGCTTTCATAGCCGAGGTCAGTCGGTGGAGGTCTCGCTGTCCATTGGTGTCGCGCAACTCAAAGAGGGTGAGAGCAGCGAAGCTCTGTTTGAAAGGGCCGATGTCGCCATGTATGAAGTGAAGGATAATGGCCGCGACGGCTGTGCCAAGGCTTAGTCGCAGGGGGAGAAAAGCGTAGAAATTGTCGCCGCGTGAATTAGCGCCGTCGAGCGTTCTGCCTTTCGACGGCGGCGGCGTAGCGCTGTAAATCTTGCGTTGTCGCCTGGTCAACATTGGTGAAGCGACAGCCTAGTCGTGTTCTCGAGCTCTGTTCGCTGTCCATCTGGCGACGTACTTCGGCCTCAACAATAATCATTTTTTTGTCGATGGCCTTGAAGATGCACTGGCTGATTTTGTCTCCCGGTGCTATGGGGCTGCCCACGGGTATTGTGAGCAGGGCGCCAGAGGTCGAGATGTCACTAATGCGGCCCTTGACCACCTGATTGTCAGCGAGAATTAAGTGGACCTCGGGCGAGGACATCATGCTGACATGAGTGCGATAGCCGGTGCGGCGTTGATACTGATAAATGGTGTCGGGCAGCGTTGAGTGATAGCGCGTTAGCCCCCCGTTCTGTTGCTGATCAGTAATATGGGCATTGAAGTCGATATTGACCCCCTGTAGCCAGCCACTGGCGCGATAATTCTGTGCTTCAAGCAAAGTGAGGTGGGCGGCGCTATCGGCGAGTTCGTCCAGCTCGATGATGCTGTTCTCGCCATCGATCGCCAGAATAATACTCACAAACGTGCCTTCGCTACCTTCAATGCTGAGACTGAGTGGGCTGCGGTTTTCCTGCAGTGCCTTGAGAATAAGCAACTTGTGGGCTTTGATTTTGATGCTGTCTTGATTTTTTTTGGAGTGGGTCGAGTCCGTGTGTTCGATGTTCGATTCTTCAAATGGCATGAGTTTATAGTAGCGTGTTGGTCCTGGGTTTGCAGCCCGGCCTGTGAGCAGGGGCGAGGAAGTGTTGCAAATGCCGCGTTTGGGCCTGCTGGCGAATGTTTGGTTTTAGGCTTTGCCCAGAGATGAAGACTGTGACTGTCGCAGGCTGGTGCCGCTGGCGCCGTAGGTTTGTATGGTTTCTATGCTGCCCTTGCGGAGGATTTGCAGGGCCTGGTCGGTAACCAGCTGGTTTTTGCTGATCATGGTGCCAACTAGCAGGTTGTCTTCTTTGCAACGTCGGCTTGCAGCGCAAAGAGCCTGCCAGCTGTCGTGTAGGCGTGGTTCAGGGTGGGCTGCTAGCAGTGTTTCCAGGCCCGTTAAACCGGGGGCTATGCCCAGTTTTGCCAGTGCTCCATCGCGCTGGCGGTCGAGGGCTTGCAGGGCCTGTGCGACACCCAGTTTCTTTTCGATAACGCTCTCGAGAGTCTCGATCTCTTGTTGACACAGGGCCTCTCTCTCTTCGCCCAGTACATCGACGAGTTCGAGGGTGAGTGCGGTGGTTTTGTCGAAGAGGGCAATAAGGTCTTTCAAGGCTCAATACCGGTTTGGTGAATGAAGGTCTGCTGGCGTTGGGCTAGGCCAGGCCCTGCTCAAATTTTATCAGTTTGTCGGCTATCTGGTCGGTATTGATGGCGTAGGAGCCATCGCTCAGGGCTTGCTTGATGCGTGCCACCTTTTCGGCATCAAAGCTCGGCATGTCGGCAAGCGTCTTTTCGACTTCGAGTAGTTTCAAGGCGGAGTCGGTAACCGTAACCGTGCTCGATTCGGCGTTGGCTTGCGGGGCGGCGGTGCTCCCGACATTGGGGGCTTGGCTGGCGTCGGCTTTTTTACCGCTGTTGGTGTTGAGCCCGTTAGAGCCTGGCGTTGATCTGATTTCCATGGTGCTTGTCCTTCCCGTTTACAGTGTCGAAACACTGGCAATTAGCTTATCGGCATATTTGTGAAAAACTTTAGTGCAGACGTTGAAATTATTCATCATTGTGCGTTCATTTACTCAGCCCGAACCACCCCGGAGGCGAGTATGGTGCCCTCGACAATCTTGCTGGATGATAGGTTTTTGACGCGAATCTTTTCTCCCACGGCGCCATCGTTTAATGCAATCGCAGTGACGTTGACTTTAAGGCCGTGGCTGCCGGCCTGTAGGCTGACCTGCTGGCCTTTTTCGATGATATGGGGCTCGGTGAGCACCGCGCTGGTAAACAGAGCCCCGTTGGCCAGGTTTTTTTTCAGAACCTTGCCAATGACCTGTTGTGGTTTGCTCAAATAGGCTCGACTCAGCGAACGGATATCTTTGGTTTGCCTGGCAATATCCTCGGCGCCAACAAGGTGTCCGCGCCGCAGCGGCGCATTGGCGATAAGTACAGTGGTGACAGTGGTGACGCTGGCGGGTACATAGAGTGTCCAGGGGCGTGAGCCCTGGCATCGCACACCGATAGTCGTCTTGCCGCTGACATTGGCACCCGGGGGCAGAAAGGCCTCGAGTGCTGTGTTGCAGTTGGGCAGTGTTAAGCGTGCGTCGAGGTGACCAATTTTTACCGTGGTGTTGGCTAGCCCCCGAATATCCTTGTGGCCGTTGAGGAATGTTTTGGCAGCGTCCTTGATGGTGCTGATGGCTTGAAATTTACTCTCTTCGGCCAGGGTGGCAGTGCTGCCGAGTAGCAGGACGGCGCAGAGAGCAAGAGCCGTCGTGGCTGTTGCTAGCCATGGGCTTGCCGTACGCGGGCTGTGGGGAGCTTTTTCGAGAGTAGTCAATTTTTTGGCGTCTCTGGGTCCGGTAATCATCGTTCATCAAGGATTGTTAATAGCTAAGCAATATTTGGGCCGACTACCTTTTGGGTTTTTCTGGAGGCTCTTTTTAGAATAGCTAAAGCGCGGCAGATGTCTTGCCGTCATCCGGCAGCCCCTTGCCGCTATCGGGTGTTTTTACGAATGGTAATGTCATAACTATTTGAAAATTAACAACTAAATGTTTTGGCACAGGGGTTGCAGTGTCTTTGCTCAGTAGCGTTTAAACGATGAATGGGAAAGATGATATGTCCGCTCAAATTGGTTCCATACTCGGTAAGCAGGCCCAGGCCCTCTATTTCCATGCTCAGAGAGCAGAATTATTGGCGGCCAATATCGCCAATGCCGAAACCCCGGGCTATCGCGCCAGGGATGTGGATTTTCGTTCTGCCCTGCGCACTGCCAGTGCCGAGCGCCTGGAGCAAAGCCACGCCGGGCACATGCAGGCGAATAAGGATTTTAATACCAAGGTTTTTTATCGTAAGCCGGCACAGTCATCGATTAATGGCAACAGTGTCGATATGCCGATGGAGCAGTCGGCCTACGCAGACAACGCGGTGCGTTACCAGGTCAATCTGCGCTTTCTCGATGGCAAAATCAAAGGCCTGATGCTGGCCCTGAGAGGAGATTAAGCGATGAGCTTAGAAGGAGTGATGAGAGTGTCGGGTTCGGCTTTAGCGGCGCATACCGTGTGGCTCGATACCGTGGCCAGCAACTTGGCCAACTCCGAGGTGGTCAGTGGCAGTGCCGGTGATGTCTATCGTTCGCGCCAGCCGGTCTTTGCCACCATGGTCGAGCCCTTTGGCAGTCGTCGAGGCGCCGTCGGCGTCAAGGTGGAGGGCATTATGGAAGCTGGGCCTCCGGGCCGCAAAGAATACTCGCCCCACCACTCTTTGGCCGACAAAGATGGCTATATTTACCACAGCAACGTCAATAGCGTCGAGGAAATGGCCAATATGATTGCCGCCTCTCGAGCTTACCAAAATAGCGTTGAAGCGATGAATACGGCGAAGCAATTACTGGTGCAGACCCTGAGTCTGGGTCGCTAAGGAGAAGCATAATGACAACTGATATTGCAACTATTTTAGGTGTCGAACAAACCGGTGGTTTAGGTTCGGCGGTAAAGAAGAAAGAAGAGCTGGGCCAGGAGGAGTTTATGCGCCTGCTGGTGGCTCAGCTGAATAATCAAGATCCCACCAAGCCGATGGAGAATGCTGAGTTTTTAACGCAAATTGCTCAGTTTAGTATGGTGGACGGGGTCCAAGCTATGGAGACCTCTCTGTCAGACTTGGGTGCGTCAATGATGTCTACCCGGGCTATTCAGGCCTCCTCTTTGGTGGGGCGCGATGTCATTAGTGCCTCCAACCAGGCGCTCTATGTGCCGGGTGATGAAATTTCGGGTGTGGTGGCCATGCCGGTCGCTGCGTCGGCCGTTCAGATACAGGTGTCGGATAGTGCTGGACAGCTGGTCAAGGTTC
>MAAU01000076.1 GCA_002162825.1 Gammaproteobacteria bacterium 54_18_T64 | reverse complement strand
CTCGCCAGACTTGGCTACCGCGCCACCACTTAAACCGGTGCGCCCGCCCGAGGGCACAATGGCCAGATCTGCACTGTTCGCTAGCCGCACGAGGGCCTGCACCTCTTCAATACTGCCCGGTAATACGACCGCGCAGGGCGCCGCCGTCCACACCGTGGTGCGGTCGAGGCCGTAGCTTTGCAGACTGTCGGCATCGGTGAGCACCCGTGTTTCTCCAACAATGGCGTGGAGTTGCGGCAAGATGTTTTTATCCATTGATAGCGGACTCTGTAGAGATTTGAAGGGAGGCTTTGCGGCCATTGAGGCTGTGGTGCATGTTACCATGACGGCCCATTTTTTTGCCCCCGAGGTGTGTCGTGGCTTCAGTCTCTCTCGATAAATCGAAAATCCGCATACTACTGCTCGAGGGCGTCCATCCCTCGGCGCTCGACTGTCTCAATGCCTCGGGTTACAGCAATATCGAGTACATTAAGGGCGCCCTGCCCGACGCTGAATTAAAGGACAAAATTAGCGACGCTCATTTTGTCGGTATTCGCTCCCGCACCCAGCTTACGGCCGAGGTTCTCGCCAGCGCCAACAAGCTGATGGCCATTGGTTGTTTTTGCATTGGCACCAATCAGGTCGACCTTAAAGCGGCCACCGAGCGTGGCGCGGTGGTCTTCAATGCCCCCTACTCAAACACCCGCAGTGTCGCCGAGCTGGTGATCGCCGAAGCGATTATGTTGATGCGCGGCATCCCCGAGAAAAACGCCAAGGCCCACCGCGGTGTGTGGCAGAAATCGGCCGCCGGTTCCTTCGAAGTGCGCGGCAAAACCCTGGGCATTGTCGGCTACGGTAATATTGGCAGTCAGGTCAGTGTGTTGGCCGAATCGATGGGTATGAAGGTCAAATTTTACGATGTGGTCACGCGCCTGCCCCTGGGCAACGCCGAGCAAATTGCCGAACTCGATGACCTGCTGGGCTGTGCCGACATGGTTTCACTGCACGTGCCGGATACCAAGGCAACACGCAACATGATGAATAGCGCGCGACTGGCAGCGATGAAGCCCGGTGCGGTGTTGATGAACGCGGCTCGCGGACAGGTGATAGATATCGAAGCACTTTGCGAGGCCTTGTCGGCAAAGAAATTGGCAGGTGCCGCTGTCGACGTTTTCCCCAGCGAGCCGGGCACCAATCAGGAGGAGTTTCTCTCCCCCCTGCGTGAATTCGATAATGTGATTTTAACCCCCCACGTCGGCGGTTCTACGGAAGAAGCCCAGGAAAATATCGGCGGCGAAGTGGCGGAAAAGCTCATCCGCTACAGCGATAACGGCACCACCCTCGGTTCCGTGAATTTCCCCTCCGTCGCTCTGCCCTCCCACGAGGGATCACATCGCCTGCTGCACATACACCGCAATGTGCCCGGCGTGATGAGCGGCATTAACCAGGTGTTTTCCGATAGCGCGGTTAATATCACCGGTCAATACCTGCAGACCAATGAGCAAATTGGTTACGTGGTGATTGATGTGGCCGCCGGTTACAGCGATCAGGCCTTGAAAGAACTGAAGGCGATTGAGGGTACGATTCGCTGTCGGGTACTGTTTTAGTCGTTTAAACCCAGGACTGGATTGATAGAGGGGCCTGGGAGACGGTAGCCGCACCCTGATCATCGGCAAAAGACGACATGTTTCTTGCTCGGGTTCTGTGGTCTATGTATTGTCTCGCATCTTTTATTATGCAGGGACGCAGAGATAATGACAGAGCGCGATACAGTAATTACAGAAGTGACAGAATTATACGCTGGCATTTTGGGCCGTGCGCCTGATTATGCAGGGCTAAATTATTGGGTTAAGCAAATCCTCAGTGGTGCTCTTTCGCTGGAAAACACTCGGGCCTCCTTTGCCAGCCCTGATCAGGCCGAGTACTGGGATATTTACGGTGGGCTTAGTAATGGCGAGCTGGTTGAAGCCATTTACAGTAATTATCTTGAGCGCGCTCCTGACGTAGACGGGCGGGCATACTGGATCGATGAGCTCGATACCGCCAGAATTGCTGCCGATCAAATGATTAATGCCATTATCAATGCTGTGCAAGAATCAGGCGCGACAAACCCCCAAACGCTGATCGATGCTCAGGTATTAGAAAATAAGGTGGCGGCTGCCATCACCTTTGTGACTGCGGCGAAAGATATTACAGCGGATGCGGGCTTTATTACCCAGGCCCAGGCCGCCGTAAACGAGGTCTCGTCCGATAGTGCCAGTGTTACTAGTGCTGATGCGGCAACGGCAAGTTATGTAGATTCTCAGCCGGCAGCGTTATCGGGGACTTCTGTGGTAGAGCTTGGCACTGAAGAGAGTGCGGCGCTGACTTTTTAAGTGATGACACTTACGTACAAGTCCAAAATGTCGACGCGAACGATCCTGACCGGGATGGTTTTGAAGTGGGTTCGTGGACATTTGATGTAGATAGCGGTTTACTCAATATTACCGTACTGGTGGATACGAATGGTGGCGCCGGTGTGATCGATGGTCCAGGTAGTGTTTCCCTCTCCGCCAGCTTTACCAACAGCGACTTGACCGTGGAATTTGACGATGGAGCACTTGTCCTGTCTAAACTGGTAGCCGACGCGGATAAGCCCGAAGTGGGTAGTTGGCTGACCTTGTCTGTGTCTGATGATGGCTCGATACTGGAAGGTTTTTGCCATCACAAACTTCTTTACCAGTGGCTTGTTTTCCGCTCTGGAATATAACTTGGTGGATGTTGCAGGTAGTTTTGTGACGGCGGGTAGCTATACCTTTGACGATGAACAGCTGAGCAGATTTGGTTTCACCGCTTGGACAGACACGCGCTCTGATCCGGAGGGTTTCACCGAGGCCCTGGCGGCCAATATCGATGGCACACTCACCTTGTCGGGTGTCGATGAGGCTGGCAGTTGGAGCGGTCTGCTCTATTCAATTGCTTGAACACTCAGCCCCGCTTGTTTTGAATTTGGCACTGTAGTGATGTCGCCCTTAGTCCGGGGTCTATTGTGTAGCGCTGGTTATTAGTGCGTCCTGGGTTTTAAAGCAATGGGTGTATATATCTATAGTAGTGTTTTAACTTAGTTCGAGTAAGTAGACGAGCTGAGTGATTTTAGTTCCAGGTGGTCTTGCTATTTGCCGCGTCGCTTAATAACCTTCAGGGCTTTTGATCAGGGATGTTGGGATAATGACGCGGCGCGATATAGTAATAATAAAAGTTTCCGAATTATATATCGGTATTCTAGGCCGTGCCCCCGATTTTATTGGTTTGAATTACTGGGTTAATCAAATTCTCGATGGTTCGCTGTCACTGGAAAATACCCGTGCCTCTTTTGCCAGTCCCGATCAACCTGAATATTGGGATATTTACGGTGATTTGGACAATGGTGAGCTGCTCGATAAGATTTATACTAATTTTCTTGAGCGAACCGCTGATACAGAGGGCCGAGAGTATTGGCTTGAAGAGCTGGATAGCGGCGATATAGCTACGGATCAAATGATAGTTGCGATTATTAATGCGGCGCAGGATCCGGCCGCTACCGATGAGCAAACCTTGATTGACGCTCAGGTTTTGGCAAATAAAGTGGAAGCTGCGATTACTTTTGTCACCGAAACCCAAAGTTTTGTTGCTGCTGGGTCGGCTGATTTTATTGACTTTGCTCAGGGGGCGGTCAATGAGGTAACCGAAGACCCTGAGACTGTTGCTAGCTCCCAGGCTGCAACGCTCAGTTTGGTGGCTGCTCAGCCCGCTTATCTTGTGGGCACCTATGTTTCTGCAGAGCAAAAATCGACGCTGAGTTTTCTTGGTGGTGGCTCTTATGTGCAAATACAAAATGAGAGTGGTCAGGGTCAGGACGGCTTTGAGTTCGGTTCGTGGACCTATGATGAGGACAATGGGCTACTTGCCCTTAATGTGATACTCGATACTAACGGCAATGCAGGAATGGTAAATGGCCCTGGAACGCTTACCATCGACGCTAACATTACGACCCAGGGCTTGACCCTGGGTGTTGCTGATGAAGCCTTGGCCCTGTCCAAGTTGACGGCCGATGCTGGTAAGGCTGAAGTGGGCAGTTGGATTGGTTTTAGCTATAACGAAGATCAGAGCGTCGATGCTTTTTTTATCACGAACTTGATTGACGGTGGCTTGTTAACTTCTCTGGATTTCAGCTTTACGAATGCTGAGGAACGTTATGTCTCAGCGGGAAATTATATTTTCGAAGGTGATCAGCTGAGTGTGTCTGGTTTTACCGCCAGTGGGAGAAGTGCTGATCCGGAATCTTTTGTAAAGACGTTGGTTCCTAATCTTGATCATACTCTTACGTTGTCGGGTGTCGATGGGGTTGGCACTGTACTCCTCAGCTATCTTGGCTGATGGGGCACCCGAAAACACTCTATATGAATCAATAGCTCGCCGTTCGGCATACTCTGTGTGTATTTATAGCTTTATTCCAGTGGCGGGCGACTGTCTGCCATAAGCTTGTCGAGATCTTTCTGGGCCTGCTTGGACTGGCGTAGATCCTTCACTTCCAGCATCTCACAGTCATCGGCCATCATCTGCTCAATCGTCACCGGGTAGTATTTACAGTCGTCGGGGCGGTCGTAATAGATGCCGCAGAGGTATTTGTCCTCCCCCGGCACCTTGTTTAGCCAGGGGCAAAGCTCGAGTTGTTGACCATCGTCCGGCTTCATCCATATTTTGCCCTCGTCTACATAGCGGGCTATTTCCGGCCGGAAAATATCCCAGAACTCAATCTCGCTGGCCGTCGCCGACAGGCCGCCGTTGCTGTATTTGGTGCAGCACTTTCCGCAGGAATTACAGTCTTTCACGCTAGTGCTTTGCTCTCTATGTTTGCTTGGTGGGCGTGAGCATATTGCCAAAATGTAAGAAATGCATCCTGTTATCTACATAGATGGGCTCAAGAAAGCCTGTTTTCGCCTCAAGTGGGTATGACAAAGCGGTCGATGGAGCCCTTGCTCACAGAATTCGTCCCCTTGCGGAGCGACAGCATTTTTTGGCTTTGGGGAAGGTATTGCTTGCTGAGCAAACGGGGGAATAGAAAATATAAGTCAACCGATTGCTGTGTTGCTGCGTTATAGGGCCCGGATAGAATGTTTCCATAGACAACAAGGAAGAATAATATGACCCGTGTTTTGAAACCTGCCCAGCAAATTTTAGCCCTCTGTATAGCCCTGAGTTTTCTTTTTATCGCGCCAGAGGGTGCCCTTGCACTGGGGGCGCCACCTGCAGGCGAGAGTGATGCCCCTCCTGCAGGCCAGCCAGGTGATGAGTTTTGGCGCCCGGCCGGCATCTATTTACTGGGGGTGAGAAACAACCTTGGCGAAATTTCAGACCAGCCCTTTATTGATGGCTATGTACTGAGAACCGGTTGGAATACCATCGAGAGCAGTGAAAACACTTACAATTTCGACAAAATTGATGATTTTATTCGGGCCCTGGATGAGGTCGATCAACATCTGAGCCTGACGATTTTTTCCCAACGGGTGCCCCAGTACATCCTCGATACCCCCGGGGTAACTCTGTATGAGTCGGTCAATCAGAATAATAATGGCAGCTCGTACACCACGGCCGTGCCCTGGGATGAGATCGCGCATGAGCGCTATCAGGTCTTTATGCGGGCCCTGGGTGATCACCGGGTTTGGAGCATAGCGGCGGATGGTGAGGTGCCACTGCGAGAACATCCGGTACTGCGAGTGATTGGCGCGCAAATTATGGGTTTAGGCGGCTTGCGAGATCCCCTCAATGCCATATCCAGCCAACCAAGCTACAGTCGTGAGCGGTTTACTGCTGCTAGCATTGATTCGCTGGCGATAGCCGTTGATGAATTTCCCGAGCAGTCGGTGCACGTTGCAGTGTTTGGTATCGCCGATGATGTTGACTCGCCGCCCCTGGATGACCACATCGTCGATGAGCTTGGCGCCGTCTTTAATAGCGATGAGCAGCCCCGGCTGGGTTTCTTTGCTGAAAATCTGGCTTGTGACAGCCCCGGCATCGGCAATAATTATTTGTTTGAGCAACAGGATGCGACCTTCACCATGTTTCAAATGTTACAGGCCTGGTTGGACCCCTTTAAGGATCCGGCAAAAACAGATAGCTGTAAGACGGATATCCAGGGTCCGGACGTTGCCATGGCCTACGCCCTGGATAATTTTAACAGTCGCTATTTTGAGGTTTACCCCATTGATCTCAATAATGAGCTCTACGCGCCCGCTCTTCAGGACTGGCATGATTTCCTGGCGCAGGACCAGAGTGACAATAGCGGGGCTTGTCCCGGTGCGAGGGGGCAAGCCAGGTCTGGACGCGGTATGGCCAGGCAGGGGCGAGTTCAGCGGCGTGGTGGGCAGAACCGTGGCGATAGGAATTGCCCCTGGCACTAGGGAGCGCCGGTAACAAGTCGGTAGGCAGGGTCTTAAGGGGCATTCTCTGGGCGCCGCTTAACTTTGCTCAATTAGAAAGGCAGTGCCGCAAAGGTCTGCCTGCGCAAGTCATCGACCTCATTGACTAAATGGTGCTGGGCGCCGGCGAGCATGGTGACCTGGGCGTTGGGCAGCTTTTGCCGAAATTGCCTTAAGTTATAGCGCCAGTCGAGGGTCATGTCTTGGTCGCCTTGCACGATAGTCAGTGCTTTGTGATTGACGGGCAGGTGGTGGAACTCCTCCGTCCAGCGCTTCATCGAACCCACCCATTCCAGAGCGATATGCCGACTTTGTAGGGGGTCGCTGCATTTGAGGAAATTGAGAAAGTCGGCATCGCCGGAATTGGCCTTGAACTTGCGCTCTACGCGTGAAATAAAACGGTGCAGGAGGCGATAGGTGAGTCGCCCCACGGCCCAGTTGCGGGTGTGCAGCAGGGGGGCGAGTAGGGCGATATGCTGAAACAGGGATTGGCCGTCGATCTCTTCGAGTAGGTGTTTAAGGACAATGGCGCCACCGGTGCTTTGCCCCACAGCATGCCAGGGCTGGGGCAGGTGTTCGGTGCAGGCGGCCAGCAGGCCGTCGAAGGTTTCCACGTAGTGGTCAAAACTGGCGATGGAGGCCCGTTCACCATCGGATAGACCGTGGCCCGGCAAGTCAAAGGTGACCACGGCATAGCCGCGCTGCAATAAATAGCTAAATAGGTGGCGATACAGTGCGCTGTGGTCAAAGTAGCCGTGCACCACAAACACTGTGCCCTTGATCTTACTGGGCAGCCAGTATTGGCTGGCAACACTGTAGCCGGCCGTTTCGAGCTTGCCGAGGTAGTGGCGAGTGCCGTGCTGGGCGCTGGGTGGGGCGTTGATCGCGGCCAGTTTATAGTGTCTCAGGTAGCTCTCGGCGTGGGCGACGAGGTGGCTGGGGGTATCGCGTTCGGGTTCGAAACTCAGGGCTGGCAAACTTTCGTGCAGGCGCTGGAGCTTGTTCGCCACGGCGAGGGAAGCACCAACTGTGGGGCTTGTGACCATGAAGGGCCGTCGAGTAAAAAGTAGGAGCTGCAGGTTAGCACAGCCCCGTGTGTGTCTGTGGTCGGATGAGCATTGCAGGGTGGACCTATCTTCGGCATAGTGGCGGCCCTCGCGCCGGCCAAGCGGCGATTCACTTCTCAACAAGCAGCCAGGGATCTAATCATGCCCGACTATCTTATTGCCCCCTCCATTCTTTCCGCCAACTTTGCCTGTCTGGGTGAAGAGGTCGCCAATGTGCTGGCCAGTGGTGCCGACGTTGTTCACTTCGATGTCATGGACAACCACTACGTGCCCAATCTGACCATCGGCCCCATGGTGTGCAAGGCCCTAAGGGACTATGGCATTGAGGCGCCGATTGATGTGCATTTAATGGTTGAGCCGGTGGATGACATGATAGAGCAGTTTGCCGAGGCCGGCGCCTCGTGGATCACCTTTCACCCCGAGGCCACGCGTCATATTGATCGCTCCCTGCAGCTGGCGCGCAGCCTGGGTTGTAAAACCGGGCTGGTGCTGAATCCGGCGGTTGGGCTGGAGGTGACGAAGCATGTGCTCGATAAAATTGATGTGCTCCTATTAATGTCGGTCAACCCCGGCTACGGTGGGCAGAAATTTATTCCACAAACCCTCAATAAGCTGCGCGAGGCGCGGGCACTGATCGACGCCAGTGGTCTGCCGATTCGACTGGAAATTGACGGCGGTGTCACCGTCGATAATATTGCCGAAATTGCCGCCGCCGGTGCCGATACCTTTGTCGCGGGGTCGGCCATCTTCGGTGCCGGTGATCGAGACGCGGCGATAGCGGCCATGCGGGAGGCACTTGCCGGCGTATAATTCGGGAAATTGCAGGCGGTTTAACAGCAGAGGTAAATGCTTTAGAATCCCGCAGCAGATTCAGGAGTTTTTTGGTGATATTGGTTAAGCAAGCAAACTCGGTTT
>MAAU01000001.1 GCA_002162825.1 Gammaproteobacteria bacterium 54_18_T64 | reverse complement strand
TTGAAATATTACGTGTGCTTCATCACGCTCAGCAGTGGCCAAAAGCCGATTAATCGGCTTAAGCCGTGAAGAGTAGTTTTAGGCCGAGAGATACAATTAATAATAAATGTGGGAAGGCAATGGTAGGTCTTAAGGCCTGGCCAAAATACTCTTTAATCAGGCCGGCACTACTCGGCCGGTTTTGTAAGTAAAGGCTGTTGAATTGAAAAGCCACTCCATCACAGTGTTGCAGCGTGTGGTCATTCGATAAATAAGCTTCCAGCTGTAAAAGGCGGCTATCAATACGCGCTTGAAAGGTTTTCCAAATAGCATCCTGCAGCCATAGAATGAGTAGAAGACATAAAATAAAAGCGGAGAGATGGTCGGTAAAATAGGCTACGGCTAAAACCCCAATGTTTGCTAGCTTAATTAGCAATGAGTACTTTTCATAACTATCAAACTGCTTCTGTAATAGAGACCATTCTGCGGCAAGATGGGATGTTTGCATGGGATTCTTCGGTTCTTTGTTTAGTGATTCTATAAATAGGGGAGTTTGAATTTTATCTTACTTGAATTATTTTGGAGTAGGTGGGCGATTTCTAGAATAAAGTGCTGAACCCTTTGCTATCATTTTCCGCGATCAATGGTGTTAAAATAGGATAGAAATATTGCGTATTATTTATAGCGTTTGGTAATGCGCGTAAGCTGTTTGTGGCAAGGAAAGACCTGACCCCATTTACTGTGTAAGCTGTTTGTGGCAAGGAAAGACCTGACCCTATTTTCTTCAGGAAAGACCTGACCCTATTTTCTTCTTTACTCTTTGTGGAATTTAATTGTTACTGTCGCGGTTCTAACTTGATACTAGGGGTTTATATGATCATACTTTACGCTTATTTTATCTATATTCTCAGGGTAATAATCAACCATAAAAAAGTGATTTAGAAAGGAATAAAATCTTTCCTCACCTTCTGGTTTTAAAACACATTTAATGATTTCATCGCCAGGTAGATCTATTACCCCCTGAGCAATCAATTTATTTTTAATACTATTTACCTTAATCGTGAGATCAGTATCATTACAAAATTCAGTTATGTAATACTTGAAAGCCTTTACAAAAAACCATTCACTAGTAATAAATTCTAATTCTGATCCTTGAAGTGATGCTAATAGCCCATTACTCTCCTCGCTTGTATAAAGTTGTGTATAGAACCTCGTTAGAGTACTTAAAATATCATTAGGGAGAATTTCTTTTTCGGGGGCAATAATCCCCCAGTATGGCGCTCTATCAAAAAGTGAAATATTGCTACTTACATGTACCCCAAAACATGCAGCCATAACTACAAGCAGGTTGCATTTTGTTGCGACATTAAGCGCCCTAAAATACGGTTCTAATTCGTTCCAACTAACATTTTCTCCAGAGTTTAATGCTAAGCCTTTTTGGTCTGAAGTACCATGGACTTCAATTTGTAGAATAGGAAACACATTGTTTATTTTTGCATCCTCAGTTAAAGATTCAATATGAGTCAACAATTCTTGTTTATTTGATATTTTCAAGCATTCTATAACAAGGCCTTTATCATGAAATACTTCTAATAAACTAAGGTCGTGCGCTAGCAATTCACCTGTTTTCTTATCCGTATCAGCCAAAGATTCAACTATGGAAATTTTATTGAAGATCAACCTGCTCAAATGAAACCTCTAACTTGTTGATAACAGGAATCAGCATTCCCGTTAATTTCCCTATATAGCAGGACTCCAATTCCTGTTAATCCTGCAATAAAGATTAAATCGAGAGTCGGCTTACCCTTTGCTAAGTTCCTCAAGTCTCCCCCTAACCTGCTCCAAGGAATACCCTGCCTTAGCTGCCGTCGCCAATAATTCATCGGCAGTCTTATCTTTCGCCTGAGAAAGCATCCACAAAATAGTGCAGCGAGTACCCGTACGGCAGTGAGCAAATATAGGGCCTTCATTGTCAGCAATGGTCGCGCCAAAGTTTTCGATATTTTCATCCGTGATTGCCGTACCCACCACGGGCTGATAAATATATTCAATGCCGTGGGCCTTCGCCTCCGCCTCAATTTCCGCCGCCAGTGGCTGGTCATCCCCTTCGCCATCGGGTCGGTTATTAAGAATCACTTTAAAACCTAGAGCGGCAATGGCGGGGATATCGTCTTTGCTAATTTGGCTGGCAACGTGAAGCTGTGGGGTGAGTTGTTTGTTATCCATTTTATTCTCTCTTTCTTTGGCGGAGTGGGATGGAGTTAATTAATTAGGCGCTAACTCAACTGTCTTTTAAACGCAGGCTGTCGAGGTTTTTCTGCAGTAGTTGCAGGTGTTCTTCAAGTTGTGGCCCTTTCTGTTGGGCAACGCCGATGGCCAGTACGTCGATAACTGCGAGGTGGGCGATGCGCGATGACAGGGGCGTGTAAATTTGAATGTCTTCTTTAACATCAATGGTGATGGGGATGGTGGCGGCCTCGGCAACTGGTGACTGGCTGGGTGCCAGGGCGATGACTTTTGCGCCCCGGGTTTTGACCAGCGCAATGGAGTCGAGCAGCGCTTTGGTGCGCCCCGACTGGGAAAAGGCAACGACCACGTCATCGGGTGAGAGGGAGGTCGCCGACATGTTTTGCAGGTGGGGGTCGGAGTAGGCAGCGGTCGCTAGTTGCAAACGAAAGAAGCGATGCTGTGCATCAAAGGCGACGGCGGCGGAGGCGCCAAAGCCGTAGAACTCTACCCGCTTGGCGGCGCACAGTGCCTGCACGGCGCGGTCGAGCATTTCAAGGTCGAGGTTGTCGCGTACCTTTAATAAGCTATCGACGGTAGAGTCGAAGACTTTAAAGGAGTACTCGGCGGTGGAGTCGCTATCGGTGACGGCAATTTGGCCGATGCTGGGGCTGGATGCGAGCTGTTGGGCGAGGGCGAGTTTAAAGTCCTGAAAGCCATCGCAACCCACGGCGCGGCAAAAACGCACCACGGTGGGCTCGCTGACCTCGGCCTGTTCGGCGAGGTCGACAATGCGCATGCGGATCACTTCATCGGGCTGAGCCAGCACAAACTGGCCGACCTTGCGTTCCGATTTACGCATGGCCTGGAGTTCATTGCTGATAGTTTGTGTGAGTGCTGCGGGCTTCAAGGCCGATCTCCGAATTATTTCTTTTTAAATTGTAAATTATTTACAGTGGAAAGTATTTTTATCAGTGCTCAACGTGACGTTGCAAAAGCAAAGGATGCCCTTTGCTCATGGCCGTAGGAGGCATGGATGCCGACACCGACGACTGCATGGATGCAGGAGGTAGAGCGACGCAGGAAGCCAAAGCCGAGCTTACAGGGAGGTATTTACAGCGTGTCATGAGTGAAGGGTATTCTTTGCTACTACTTATGTCGTTAGTGAATACAGCCTAGGGCAACAAGTATCGACAAGCGCGAGCACGTAATCTGCTAGAATCCTGCCCCCATGGATGTTACCTCAATAATCGATAGTCTTAATGCCGCCCAACGCGAGGCGGTGACCAGTGCCAACGCCCATCAGTTGGTGTTGGCCGGTGCCGGTAGTGGCAAAACTCGGGTGTTGGTGCACCGCATTGCCTGGTTGATGCAGGTCGAGGGTTTGTCGCCCTACCAAATACTCGCGGTGACCTTTACCAATAAAGCGTCGCGGGAAATGCGTGAGCGTATCAGTGATTTGATCGGCTTTGCGCCCCAGGGTATGTGGGTCGGCACCTTTCACGGCCTCGCTCATCGGCTGCTGAAAATGCACTGGCGCGATGCCGGTTTGCCCGAGGGTTTTCAAATACTCGATGCCGACGATCAGCTGCGTGTCGTCAAGCGGGTGTACACCGCTTTGAATATGGATACGGAGAAGTGGCCGCCCCGCCAGGCGCAGTGGTATATCAACGAGCAAAAAGATGAAGGCCTGCGCGCCGCCCATATTCAGCAAAGCCCCGACCCGTTTTCGGTGGCGATGCTGCAAATTTATCGCGGTTACGAAGAGGCTTGCCAGCGCGGTGGCCTCGTTGATTTTGGCGAGTTGTTATTGCGCGCCCACGAGTTGTGGCTGAATAAGCCGGAGCTGTTGGCCCATTATCAAGATCGCTTTCAACATATTTTGGTGGATGAATTTCAGGACACCAATAGTATTCAATATGCCTGGTTGCGCGTGTTGGCGGGTAAAAAACTGGGCATGACGGCGGTGGGCGACGACGATCAGTCTATCTACGGCTGGCGTGGTGCGAAGATTGAAAACATTCAAAATTACACCCACGATTTTGAGACGGTAAGCACGGTGCGGCTGGAGCAGAACTATCGCTCCACGGCGACCATTCTAAAAGCGGCGAATGGGGTGATCTCGCAAAATGCCAACCGCCTCGGCAAAGTCCTGTGGACCGATGGCGAAGAAGGCGAGAAGCTGTCGCTGTACGCCGGCTTTAATGAGCAGGACGAGGCGCGCTTTATCGGCGAACGCATTCAGGACTGGATTGCCAAGGGTAATATGCGCAGCGATGTGGCGATACTCTATCGCTCCAACGCCCAGTCGCGGATTCTTGAAGAAGCCCTGCTGCGTCTGCAAATCCCCTATCGCATTTACGGCGGCCATCGTTTTTACGAGCGCCTCGAAATTAAAAACGCCCTCGCCTATTTGCGCCTGTTAATGAATCGTCACGACGATGCGGCCTTTGAGCGGGTGATTAATACCCCGACGCGCGGCATTGGTGATAAAACCGTACAACGTTTGCGCGATACAGCCCGCGCCGCCAATCAGTCCATGTGGGCGGCGGCCGAAAGCGAAGTCGAGAACTTACCGGCCCGTGCCAGTAATGCCGTGCGCGGATTTTTGGCGATGGTGGCGGAGCTTGCCGAGGATTATCAAAGCCTGACGCTGGATGGTCTGACCGATCAGGTCTTGGAGGCGTCGGGCCTGCTGGAGTTTTATCGTCGCGAAAAGGGCGAGCGCGGGCAAACCCGTGTCGAAAACCTCGAAGAACTGATTAATGCCTGCCGGGCCTACGAAGCGCCCGACCCCGATACCCCCGCCCTGCCCCAGTTTATTGACGAAGCCGTGCTCGATGCCGGTGAGCGCCAGGCCGAAAGCGATGAAGACGCCATTCAGCTGATGACCCTGCATTCGGCCAAGGGCCTGGAATTCCCTCTGGTGTTTATGGCCGGTATGGAGGAGAACCTCTTCCCCCATAAAATGTCGCTGGAAGAATCCGGCCGTCTCGAGGAAGAGCGCCGCCTGTGTTACGTCGGCATTACTCGGGCGATGGAAAAGCTCTACCTGACCTTTGCCGAGACACGGCGGCTGTACGGGCAGGAGAGCTATAACCGGGTGTCGCGTTTTATCCGCGATATACCCAGCGATGTGCTCGAAGAGGTGCGGCTGTCGGCCAATGTCTCTCGCCCCACCAGCTTTGTTAAAAAGGCGACGCTGAGTGACGACGGTGCAGGCTCGGGTTTGGTCCTTGGACAGCAGGTGATGCACAAGATCTTCGGTGAAGGTGTGATACTCAGCTTTGAGGGCAGTGGCCCCAATGGCCGAGTGCAGGTGAACTTTGCCAATGAAGGTACCAAGTGGATGGTGTTGCAATATGCCAAGCTACAGGCGGTGTCCTGATATTCATGCCGCAAAAGAAATGAAGACTCTTCGCTCGTGACCGTAGGAGGCATGGATGCCGACACCGAGCGTACAGGGACGTATTTACAGCGTGTCATGAGTGAAGGGTGTTCTTTTCCTCGGTTTTGTCAGCAAAATAAGGTCAACAAAAAAATGATAAAAAAATTAGCAATCAGTGCCCTGGTACTTTTATTAGCGGCCTGCGGCGAACAACAGGCGGCAAGCTCCTTTGAGGGGGGCGCTGCCGTTGCAGAGCAAAAATCCTTCGAGTGGAAGTTGGTCACTACTTGGCCGAAGAACTATCCCGGCCTGGGGATGGCGCCGGAAAATTTCGCTAGGCTGGTTGATCGCATGAGCCAGGGTCGCCTGAAAGTGAAGGTCTACGGTGCTGGGCAAATGGTGCCGGCGCTGGAGGTCTTCGATGCGGTCTCCCAGGGCACGGCAGAGATGGGCCACGGTGCGGCCTATTACTGGAAGGGTAAAACCCCGGCCTCGGTGTTTTTCACTTCGGTGCCTTTTGGCCTCAATGCTCAGGAAATGAACAGTTGGCTGTACCACGGCGGTGGCATGGAGCTGTGGCGCGAAACCTACGAGCCCTTCAACCTGGTGCCCTTTGCCGGGGGTAATTCTGGGGTGCAGATGGCGGGTTGGTTTAATCGAGAAATTAACAGCCTCGAAGACCTACAGGGTTTGAAAATGCGCATACCGGGCATTGGTGGTGAGGTGATCACCCGCGCCGGCGGCGAAGCGGTGACCATTCCCGGTGGCGAGCTTTACACCGCCATGCAAACCGGCGTGATCGATGCCACGGAGTGGGTTGGCCCCTATAACGACCTGGCCTTTGGTTTTCACCAGGTGGCGAAATACTATTATTACCCGGGTTGGCATGAGACCGGCTCAACCCTGGAATTGATCATCAACAAAGACGCCTGGGAATCTCTACCCGATGACCTACAGGCCATGGTGGAAGCGGCGGCGCGAACGGTGAATCAGGACATGCTCGACGAATACACGGCGCGCAACAATGCCGCCCTGGTGCAGTTGGTCGACGAGCACGGTGTGCAATTGCGCCGCCTGCCGGACGATGTGCTGGTTAAGCTGAAGACCATCACCGCAGAGGTACTCGACGAATTGGTGGCCAATAATCCGCTGGCGCTTAAGACTCGCGACTCGTTGCAGGCCTTCCAGGCCCAGGTGACGGACTACCACGAAATATCCGAGGAGGCCTACTATCGGGCGCGTCGTTTGGAGACAGAGTCCACAGTACAACCGTAAATTTTTGTGATTGGCGGCTTTTACTGCTAAAAATAAGGTCACGTTAAGCTTTTTTTCTCGTTAAGCCCCTGCAAATGGGGTGTTCAAGGAGTGAGCCGTGACCAGGATTATTTCTATCTTCAAGAATAAACCCCCCGCCTATTACGCCTACCGGCGCCCCGGCCCCGTGTCTGAGGGTGCCTGCTTGATGTTGACCTGCATGGGTTTGCACTGGTTTCCGGCTTTGCAGTGCTGGACCAATGCGCCGGATAACTGGATGGAGGAGCAGGTGCAGGTACTATTGAACCAGCATGATAGGCGGCGATTTTAAGGTGCCAGGAAAAGGCTGCCCCAGAGCTTGACTGGGGGCAGCGCTTGTTTCTCGCGCTCACGGGGTTTTCTGAGGTGAGTGCTTACTTACCGTGTTGCCTTCTATAATCTTGAACCTCTTCGGCACTGGGCAGCTGCATTAGCTCTATCATTATCCCGTCCGGGTCCTCAAATATAATCGCCTTTACCGTGCCATAACCTTTGAGGGGTAAATCCAGTGGTTCGGCGTAGCACTCTATACCCTCGCTCTGCAGACGTTCATAGGTGGTTTGTAGGCTTTCGCCGGTGACCTCGAAAGAGAGCAGGAAGACACCGGGGTCGCCGGGCCTGCTCGGGCCATTTTGTTTTGCCGCCGGTGGATCAAATTCAATTAACTCAATCTCGCCAACCATGCTCTCGCCCTGCTGCAGAATCACCGAGCGGCCGACGGTACCGGGTTTAAGCTTCAGTAGTTTTTCGGTAATGGTGCCCTCCAGGGGCATATCCAGGGTGAGGTGGAAACCGAGTACCTTGGTGTAAAAAGCGATGGATCTATCGAGATTTGTTACCGTGAGTGCAACGTGGTGAATTTCACTGATGGCCATTGTTATCTCTCCTTCTTATTAATTAGTTTGAGACCGAGCCGAGCATATACCCCTCCTCTAATCGTTTGTAGTCCTGAATAACTTAGCTCTAACTGTGTCGCGGTAGCGCCCGGGGGGGACATTGAAGTGGCGTTTGAAAAGTTGCGTTAGAAAGGAAACATCCTGATAGCCACAGCGATTGGCGATTTCGGCCAGCGAGAGGTTGCTGTGTTGCAGTAAATCCTTGACGGCATTGAGCCGCAATTCTTGCAGGTAGTTGAGGGGGCTGTGGCCGAGGGCGTTTTTAAAGCGCCTATTAAAGGTGCGTAGGCTCATTTCAAATTGCTCGGCCAGGGCGGCGATGTGAATGCTTTTGTGGAAATTGTCCTGCATCCAGATCTGTGCCTGCACAATTTGTTCGTCCGCGTGCTGGGTGGCCTCCGCGCTGTAGTAGTTGGAGGGCTCAAAGGAATTGCGTATTTCGTGGAAGAAATTACGCTGCACAATATTGGCGACGGCGCGCCCATACCAGCGGAAGACAATATTCACCATCAGTTCGGCAAGAGCGTTAATACTGGCGGCACAGTAGAGATTGTCGGCCCGGGTAATAAAGTATTGTCGGGTCAGCTCAACCTTGGGGTAGTCGCGCTGAAATTGGTCAAAATAATGCCAGTGGGTGGTTGCGGGCTTGCCATCGAGCAGTCCCGCCTCGGCCAGATAGCAGCAGCCGGTGCCGACGGCGCTAATAATAGCACCGCGCTCGTGGTGCTCAATTAACCAGGGTAAGAATTCACTGTGGCGGCGAATGATGGGTCGTGGATTGCGCCAGAAACCGGGGATATGAATTAAGTCACAGCGGCCAATATCGTCGATCGATGCCGTGGGGCTGAGCTTGAAGCCCGATGAAGTGGTGACGGCTGCACCGGAGAGGGACACCGATTGAATCTCAATAGCTCGGGCATCGCGGCGATTGGCCAGGGCGGAACCCGAGGCCGTGTTGAGGATTTCTATCGGCAGGGTGGCGCTACTGGCCAGTATATTTTCGCTGAGTAGCACGGCGACACGGTAGGGTCCGGCCATAAGAGGCTCCACTTCTATATTTTGGCTGAAATGCCATAGCTAATGGCCACTATAGCCATTAATGGTGGCTTGCGTACAGCTTACACTCGCCAAGTTATGTTCAATCAATAAATTAAGGTAGCGATAAACGATGTCAATATTGCCCGTTATTGTCGGATATGGGGGGGTAAACCCCGCCGGAAGAAGCTCATTTGATCAGGCCTATCGGCGCATGGTGCTGGAAAATTTGGCTCAGGAAGAGCAGGACAAAACCATCGCCGGCCTGGCTTGCATGATGAAACTGGTGAGCTGGAATGGCTCTGCCTATGAAGATGATGCTGGTAAGAGCCTCAGCCTCGGTGAAGTTTCGGCGCGCTACACAGAGGAGGTTCGCGACAAGACCTTGATTCGGCGTATCGAAGCCAATCACTACGATCCCGATGCGGCCTTTTGTCAAAAGACCGTGGTCACGGATGGCGGCGAAGAAACGATGACCTTTCGCACCACCAAGAAAAGCCTGCCCGAGGTGATACCAGAAAACTGGCAGGTCAGCCATGCCGACGATGGCGCGGTGGAGGTCAGTATTAGCGGGAAGCAAGAGTGGCGCCTGCCGACCACGCGCAATATGGCGGTCAAGGCCGCGGGCCAGCTCCCCAGTGGTTTTGAGCCCGGTGAACTCTATAAATCGCGCTTTCAGCCCCGGGGTTTACAGCTGGCACTGTTTGGCGCCACCGATGCGGTGCGCTCCGTTGGCATTGACTGGCAAACCATTTGCGATGCAGTGCAGCCCGATGAGACCGGTGTCTATGCCTCCAGCGCCATGGGGCAGCTGGCCGATGAGGGTCTCGGTGGTTTAATGACCTCGCGCCAGTTGGGCGGCCGACCAACGTCGAAGCAGGTGCCGATGGGCTTGACCAGTATGCCCGCCGACTTCGTCAATGCCTATGTACTGGGCAACCTCGGCCACACCGAGTCGGTGGCCGGTGCCTGTGCCAGCTTTTTATACAACCTGCGTGCGGCGGTGAGCGATATTCGCAGCGGCGCGCGCCGTGTGGCGGTAGTGGGTTGTGCCGAGGCGCCCATTCTGCCGGAGATTATGGAGGGTTATACCAACATGACGGCTCTGGCGACCGAAGCGGAAATGACTGCCCTGGGCGATGGCGACCCCCGCCGCTACAGTCGCCCCTTTGGCGAGAACGCCGGTTTTGTGATGGGCGAGTCGGCGCAATACATTGTACTGATGGACGATGCCCTGGCGATCGAGCTGGGGGCCGATATCTTTGGCGCCGTGCCGGATGTCCATGTCGACGCCGACGGTGTTAAAAAATCCATCTCCGGCCCCGGGCCGGGCAACTACATTAGTTTTGGCAAGGCGGTTGCCACCGCGCGCAATATATTGGGTGAGGAGGCGGTGCGAGAGCGCAGCTTTGTGATGGCCCACGGTTCGAGCACACCGCAGAACCGGGTCACCGAGTCGGTTATCTTTGAGCGCATTGCCGAGGCCTTTGGCATTAGCGACTGGCCGGTATGTGCGGTCAAGGCCTATGTCGGCCACTCGCTGGCGCCGGCCAGTGGCGATCAAATCATGGCGGCCATTGGTGCCATGCGCCACGGCCTGATTCCCGGCATTAAAACCATGGATGCGGTTGCCGATGATGTCTATCAGCAGCGCTTGCACTTCCCGTTGAATGACTTTGCCGCGGAGAAGGATGTCGCCTTTATCAATGCCAAGGGCTTTGGTGGCAATAATGCCACCGGGGTACTGTTTTCTGGTCGCGTTGCCGAGCAGATGCTCGCCAAGCGCCACAGTGGTGATTGGAGTGACTACTGCCAGCGCCGCGAGGCGACGCGAGAGCAGGCGGCCGATTACGAGGAGCGCGCCGACCGTGGCGAGTTGGCACCAATCTACCGCTTTGGTGAGGGCGTGATTGGCGATGATGAGGTGGAGATTTCCGATCGTGCCATCAGCCTGCCGGGCTACGGTAAGCCCGTGCCCCTGACGGGTGAAAACCCCTACGACGATATGCTCTAGTTATTTAGGCCATTACCTGCGCTATTGAGGGCAGGTAATGGCTTTCAGGCGAAGTATGGACCCCTGCTCTACTCGTCGTTCTCGGCCAGGTATTGATCTTTTAGCTTTACATAGTTGCCGGCGGTATAGGGGAAGTAGTCAATTTCGCTCTGACTCAGGGCCCGGGCTTGTTTACAGGGGCTGCCAAAATAGAGGTGACCGCTTTTTAGGGTTTTACCCGGCGGCACTAGAGTGCCCGCGCCGATAATCACGTTATCTTCCACTACTACACCGTCCATCACGGTGGAGCCAATACCCACTAAAATGCAATTGCCCAGGGTGCAGCCGTGGAGGGTGACATTGTGGCCGACAGTGACATCGTCGCCGATGGTGGTGGGCCAGCCGCCGGGGTTGTAGTCGCTGGCGTGAGTGATGTGCACCACGGTGCCGTCTTGAATACTGCTGCGCTGGCCGATGCGAATCGAGTGCATGTCGCCGCGAATTACCGCCCCGGGCCAGACCGAGCTATCGTCGCCGAGCTCGACATCGCCGATCACCGTTGCCGCCGTGTCGACAAGGCAGCGCTCGCCAAGTTTTGGAGTGTGGCCGTTAAAGCTGCGGATGGCGGATGTGGTGTCACGTGACATGGCTGAGGTCCTGGAAGTGGTTTGAACTGTTATTATAGCGGGCTTTATTACTGGCTTTGAATGGGAGTGCGCTATGGCTGAAGTAATTAAGCGCTTTATTGCCGGGGCTGTTTGCCCTCGTTGTGGCGAGATGGATAAGCTGGTGGTCTATCGCCAGGACGAGCGCGATTATCGCGAATGTGTCAGCTGTGACTTTGCCGAGGAGATGTTGTTCACGCAGCCTTCGCCAGAGCTTGAAACCCGCGCCAATCGCGATTTAGACAGGCAGGCGATCAAATTTGTCGATGCCAGCGCTAAAAAATAAAGATACAGGCTGGGCTTAGTGAATATTGAGCGGTGTGGGGCTGCCCTGCTCCAGCAGTAGGTTGACGGCCAGGGTGTCGGTGAGACAGGGCCAGTGATTGACTTCGACCCCCCAGGCAATTTCACGACTGGCGCTGTGGTCGAGCGCGCCGCTGTCGAGGCGCAAATAGTCGCGTTCTAATTGCTCTGCCGCTTCCTCGGCAATAAGATCCAGATGGTTGGCCTGGGGTTCGCCGATCAGCTGGTGAATGATCAGGTTGGAGCGGGTCATATCCATGGGTATTAAGGGCTCATCGTACTGCGCCACGAAGTGCTCGTTGACCTCCTCAATAACCCGATGGGCAATATAGGCCTGGGCCATCAGGGTCACTAAGCCCTTGTGCTCATGTTGCTTGGTGGCGGGCTTGTCAAAGACCTCGATACAGGCGTTGGCTACCGCATTCGTGTGTTCACGGCAGTTGGCGTTGCTGCCAATCATGCCCAGTACATCGACAAACTGTGGCACATGCTCGGTATAGCACACCACGAAGTCAAGCAGTGCCGCCTCGGCATTGTCGAGGGGCATTTTAATGGCGCGGTGTAGCGATGGGGCTTTGCGGGCTAATTGTGCGGCGAGCAGGCCGTTCTCCTCCTCCAGGCGTTTGGCTTGTTCAATATTTTGGCGAAGGTTGATGGTGTTCATGCTTGAAATCTAGTCAATAATAACAAAAAAGCAAATTGGATCTATGCTGTAGGCTTGTGAGTATAAAAGGCTGTGTGCAAGTCGCTCAACCCCGGCTAGTTGACTTATATCAAGTGCTTGACACACCAGGTCAGAACATAGCGCATGAATGGCTCTATCGGCGGTGACGTTTTGGCGGAGCTTCTGATACAATGCGCGCCGCATTGGGTTTACCCGTGCTGTGCTGTCAACTATTTTAGACTGTGACAGTCGCAGAATAGGTGGTAAACGGCACTGTGAAAAGCGACAAAATGTCGCAGGTGTTCCCGCAATAAAGAATCAAATGCGGGACATGGTGAGGGGTTCAGATATCAGTGCGGGCCGATCGGTCCGCAATGATAGTTTTCTTGTATTTCTGAACAAGATCAATATAGCAAATCGGAGAAAATTGGTAATGGTATCTAGAGTAAAGCAGCTTGTCGTGTATGCGCTAAGCCCGCTCTTGCTGTTGTCTTTTGTCGGGCAGCTCGCCCAGGCACAAGATGCACATGCAAGTGGCTGGAGTTTGCTGAATATGACAGAGGGTGTCACCGGTGTCAGTCACGATATCTATGACTTACATATGACCGTGGTCTGGATCTGCGTGTGGATCTCGGTAGTGGTTTACGGTGTGATGTTTTACAGCATGTTTGCCCATCGCAAATCGAGGGGTGCCAAGGCGTCAAACTTCCATGAGAGCACAACGGTTGAATTGTTGTGGACCATCGTTCCGGTGCTGATTCTGATCTGGGTAGCCTTCCCTTCAACCAAGGTGTTAATTGATCTCTACGATACCAGCGAAGCCGATATTGATATCAAGGTCACCGGCTATCAGTGGAAGTGGCAGTACGAGTATCTCGGCGAAGGCGTCGAGTTCATGAGTGAGCTGACCACTTCTGAATCCGCTATTTATAACCTGGAACCTAAAACAGAGTTCTATCTGTCTGAGGTCAATGAGCCCCTGGTATTGCCAGTGGGTAAAAAGGTGCGCTTCCTGCTGACCGCTAAGGACGTTATCCACGCCTGGTGGGTACCCGACCTGGGTGTTAAGCGGGATGCGGTGCCCGGCTTTATCAACGAAACTTGGGCCAAAATCGATGAGCCCGGTATCTACCGTGGTTTTTGTGCCGAGTTATGCGGCAAGGGCCATGCATTTATGCCCATCGTAGTGAATGCCGTTTCCGAAGAAGAATATAAGGTTTGGCTAGCAGACAAAAAAGAAGCTGCCGCAGCGATACGCGAAATGGCCAAGCAAACCTTCACCTTTGAAGAGTTGATGGCCAAAGGTGAAGACGCTTACAACCGCTCATGTGCAAGTTGTCACTCCGGTGATGGTGAAGGCATCCCTGGTGCGTTCCCGGCTCTGAAAGGTAGTGCCATTGCACTTGGCCCCGTGGCCAAGCACCTTGAGGTTGTGGTTAACGGCGTAGGCGGCACTGCAATGCAAGCCTTCGGTGGTCAGTTATCAGAAGTCGACTTGGCAGCGATCATTACCTATGAGCGCAATGCCTGGGGCAACGATGTCGGTGACATGGTTCAGCCCATCGACGTACTTAAATTCAAACAAGGCCAATAGGGGAGGAATTAATATGGCACACGGTCCCGCAAAAGGTATTGGTCGTTGGTTGTTCGCAACGAACCACAAAGACATAGGTACGATGTACCTGTGGTTCAGTTTCTCGATGTTTTTACTCGGCGGTGCGTTCGCGATGATTATTCGCGCCGAGCTCTTCGCTCCGGGCATGCAGCTGATTAAACCCGAGTTTTTTAACCAGATGACCACCATGCACGGTTTGATCATGGTCTTCGGCGCGATCATGCCCTCCTTCGTGGGCCTGGCGAACTGGATGATCCCCCTGCAAATTGGTGCTCCGGATATGGCCCTGCCGAGGATGAATAACCTCAGCTTCTGGATTCTACCCTTCGGTTTTGCCCTGCTGGCTTCCACGTTGTTTATGGAGGGCGGTGCGCCTAACTTTGGCTGGACATTCTATGCACCACTGTCCACCACATACGCGCCCGACACGGTTAACTTCTTCATCTTTGGTGTTCACATTATTGGTGCTTCATCGATTATGGGCTCCATTAACATCATTGCCACGGTGCTCAACCTGCGCGCCCCTGGCATGACGATGATGAAATTGCCACTCTTCGTCTGGACCTGGTTGATCACAGCCTTCTTGTTAGTTGCTGTAATGCCGGTTCTGGCTGGTGCGGTTACCATGATGTTGATGGATATCAACTTTGGTACCAGCTTCTTCGATGCTGCTGGTGGTGGTGATCCGGTCCTGTTCCAGCATATCTTCTGGTTCTTCGGTCATCCCGAGGTGTACATCATCATCTTGCCGGCCTTTGGTGTGATTTCTGAAATCATTCCCACCTTTAGCCGCAAGCCGCTGTTTGGTTACTCCTCGATGGTCTATGCAACGTCGGCTATTGCCTTCCTGTCGTTCATCGTCTGGGCTCACCACATGTTTACCACGGGCATGCCAATCGCTGGTGAGTTGTACTTTATGTACGCCACCATGCTGATTGCCGTACCGACGGGGGTGAAGGTGTTTAACTGGATTACCACCATGTTCAAGGGTTCACTAACCTTTGAAACGCCAATGCTGTTTGCCATTGCCGTGGTCATCCTGTTTACCTTTGGTGGTTTCACCGGCCTGATGCTGGCGGTTGCGCCGGCGGATATTCAGTACCACGACAGTTACTTTGTGGTTGGTCACTTCCACTATGTGATGGTTGCCGGTGCGGTCTTCTCCATGTCGGGTGCGGTTTATTACTGGCTGCCCAAGTGGACCGGTAAAATGTACGATGAAACCATGGGTAAAATGCAGTTCTGGATTGCCTTCGTCGGTTTCAATATCGCGTTTATTCCCCAGCACTTTTTGGGATTGGCGGGCATGCCGCGTCGCTATGCCGACTACGCGCTGCAGTTCTCGGACTGGAACATGGTCTCAAGCATCGGTGCCTTTATGTACGGCGCCGCGCAGCTGATGTTCCTCTACAATGTGATAAGTACCATTGTCTCTGGCAAGCCTTCTACGGAAGAAAAAACCTGGGAAGGGGCGCAGGGTCTGGAATGGACACTGCCATCACCGGCACCTTTCCATACTTTTTCAACACCACCCAAAGTTAAATAGGGCGGGAGGAAGTAGAGCATGTCAATCAACGCGACACAGAAAATCACCTTGAAGTTAGTGGTGGCCGCGATTGGCATGTTCGTATTTGCAGTCTTTGTGATGCCCCCTTTGTACGATGTCTTTTGTGAACTCACTGGCATTGGTGGTAAAACCAAAGGGCAATATCAGGGCGCAGCGGTTGCTGTAGATGGCGAAAGGGAAATAAAAATTCAGTTTGTCGCGACCAACAATGGCGCCATGCCCTGGGAGTTTTCCCCCGTGGAATATCAGGTTCGAGTGCATCCCGGGGAAAAAAAGGCGGTCGAGTTTTATGCCAGAAACCCCACGGCGAGGGATATGGTTGCACAGGCCGTGCCCAATGTTACGCCCAATAATGCGGCCGATTTTTTTCATAAAACAGAGTGCTTTTGTTTTAACCAACAGCCCTTGAAGTCAGGTGAAGAAACCAAGATGGGCCTGGTGTTTATTGTTGCCCCGGAGCTGCCGGCCAGCGTGACCACCATTACCCTGTCGTATACCCTGTTTGATGTCACGGACGCTACAGAAACCGCGGTGGCGGCGAACAACTAATTACCTGTCAGTTACCGCGTTGAGCAACGCGGAGTATTGGAGATATAAAATGTCAACAGAAAGTAATTACTACGTACCCGAAGAGAGCCGCTTGCCGGTGCTTGGTGCCTTGGCTCTGGGCTTGATGGCGTTGGGCGCTGGGCTTTTGCTCAACGATGGTGCTAGCGGCATACTTTGGGTCGGTACCGCCCTGCTAGTTGCAGTTATGTATATTTGGTTCCGCACGGTGATTCGAGAAAATATCGCCGGTATGAACAGCGATCAGTTGAAGCGCTCCTATGTGTGGGGCATGAGCTGGTTCATCTTTTCGGAAGTGATGTTCTTTGCCGTTTTCTTTGGCACCCTCTTTTATGTTCGCACTTTAGCGCTGCCCTGGTTGGGTGGTGAGGGCGATAGGAGCGACATGATTCACTTGGTATGGCCGGAATTCACCGCCCAGTGGCCACTGATGGAGACGCCCTCTCAGGCCGCTGGTAGTAATGAATTCATTGGCCCCGAGCATAATATGAGCTTTCCGGGTTGGGACAAGATGTTCCATTGGCTACCCCTCTGGAATACCATTATTCTGCTGACCTCAAGTGTGACCGTGCATTTTGCCCACCACGCTATCAAGCACGATGACCGTAAGAAATTTAATATCTGGCTGGCAGTAAGCGTACTTCTCGGCATTATCTTCCTCTTTCTGCAGTACGAGGAATACCACGAGGCCTATACCGAAATGGGCTTGACCCTGGAGTCGGGTATTTACGGTAGCACCTTCTTCATGCTCACCGGCTTTCACGGCTTTCACGTCACCATGGGTACCTTTATGCTGTTAATTCAGCTGATTCGTGGCTTGAAAGGGCACTTTAGCGCCGATGACCAATTTGGCTTTGAGGCCTCCTCCTGGTATTGGCACTTTGTCGATGTGGTTTGGGCGGGCTTATTCTTATTCGTCTACGTCCTGGCCTAAGCTAGCGTTATTGTTGCCCATAAAAAATGGCCAGGTAATTCCTGGCCATTTTTTATGGGGTAAAAAGATATTTAGTGTTGTTTATGCTTGGGTTCAGTGATCACCGGCGTGCCATGTTGGCCATGAATTTTGTTATCCCAGGGTGCTTTACTGAAAAGCTGACCGGTGTAAAAACCGTACACGATAAGGCCCATCATCACAGTGGCGAGCGTAATGCGCGTACCCAGTGAATACAGTGTACGTAATCTTGAATTATTGAAATCCTTGACCAAAAACACCAGCCCGCTACTTAGGCTGATCAGAATACCGATAAACAACAACACAATGGCGACTTTAAGCCACATTACAAATCTCCGAATACTTGGGGTTATTATTTAAGCACATATGACCAGCTCTGAGCACGTAAGCCCTAAAGAGACATTTCGTTGGCACTGGAACTGGAAAGTGCTGGCTTTTACCGTGTTTTTTTTACCGGTAACTCTCAGTGCTGGTTTTTGGCAGTTGCATCGGGCCGAGGAAAAAAGAGAAATACTCGCTGCTCAAGGGGCCTTGCATAATAAGCCGCCGGTGCTGTTTTCCAGTTTGCGAAGCGGCCTTGAAGAGTTAAATGATGGCAGCGACGGACACCTGGCCCAGCGCTACCTCCGTGTTATCGCAGATGGCGAGTTGCACCCGCAGCAGGTCTTTCTTATTGATAACCGCGTGCAGGGTGGTCGACCGGGTTATGAGGTCTTGCTGGCGATGAAAGTGGTGCTGGCGACGGGGGAAGCCACCTGGTTAATGGTCAATCGTGGCTGGCTTGCCGGGGGCCTTGATCGCAGCCAGTTGCCCACTATCCCCGCAATGCTGGGGGGTGAGAAGGTCTCGGGTTATTTGTATAAACCCCTGGCTGAGCCCCTGCTCTTGGCCGCTGATATTTGGGCTGCCAATGTCTCGCCCCTGGTGATTCAGCATTTTGACCAAACTAAACTCGAACACTACCTTGGCGCAAGCGTCTATCCCTACATGCTGAGGCTTGAGGAAAGTCACCCCGGTTCCCTGCGAGTCGACTGGCTCATTGTCAGTGCCCAGCCAGAAAAACACACGGCTTACGCGGTGCAGTGGTTTACCATGGCCCTGGCCCTGGTGATCTTAACGCTGTTTGCCAATTCAAATGTTGCCATCTATTTTGTTCGTCGTTCAGCGCAGGCTGGGGATGAGTAAGGGAATGAAGTTAAGCGTAATGAGCCCAATCAGATGAATGAAACGCCCAGTAAAATGACCAGTAAGCTGCCCCTTATTTTGATTATTGTAATCACCATCGCAGTGATGTTGAGCGGTTTTCTACTGATGCCCACGGACGATGGTGAGCGCAATCGTTTATTATCCATCCTCGGCACCAGTAATCGCGGCGCCTTATTGCAGCCGGTTGTATCAATGGCGGACATGCCCTTGACCGACCAGCAGGGTGATCCCTGGTTGTGGCAGGAGCAGGCCCCCAAATGGCGCTTGTTACTACCCTTCGTGGGGGAATGTCAGGAGGCCTGCCGAGAGTTTTTGTATATCTCGCGGCAGGTGCATGTTCGACTCGATAAAAAATCGCAGCGGGTGAAGCGTGTTTTCTTAAACTTGGGTGCCCCCCTCGATGCCGAGATGCAGGAGTTTTTAAGTCGTGAGCACCCCTATTTGGCCGTTGTGCAGGGTGATGAGGCGACATTTTTGTCATTGATTGCCGGCGGTAATTCGCTCTGGTCGGCGTCGGACTCGCGTTTGTTTGTGGTCGATCAGCAGGGTGTGGCGATGATGTATTACACCCCGGAGCACGAGGGCAGTGATTTACTACGTGACTTAAAACACCTGATTAAATTCTCTCCGGAGCTGTAAGCCCATGGCTCTCAAACCAATACCTGTGCCCAAGCCGGGCTACCGTCTAGCCCTGTTAGCCACCTGTCTCGCCACCGTGGTGGTGATGCTCGGCGCTTTTACGCGCTTGTCGGATGCTGGTCTCGGTTGCCCCGACTGGCCCGGCTGCTATGGTCATCTCACGTGGCCGACGGAGGCAGAAGAGCTTGCCCAGGCGGATGCTCTCTACCCCGATATGCCGGTCGATACCGATAAGACCTGGCCTGAGATGGTACACCGCTACTTTGCCAGTAGCCTGGGTCTGTTCATTATCGCCTTGAGCGTGATTGCCTGGCGTCAGCGTGAGACGCGGGACTACCCCTTTCGTCTGCCACTTTTTTTACTTTTTTTGGTGGTCTGGCAGGGTATGTTCGGTATGTGGACGGTGACCCTGAAGCTCTGGCCTCAGGTGGTGACTATCCATCTTTTGGGGGGGTTTAGCACTCTGTCCCTGCTCTGGCTCTTTACTCTGCGTTTGAAAAATCAGTGTTGGGCCACCGATAGCGATAGTTGGCGGCAATTACAGGGGCTGCGGCCGGCATTAATTGCGGCTGTGGTGATCGTTTTTATACAAATTGCATTGGGTGGCTGGATTAGTTCCAACTATGCTGCAGTTGCCTGTGTCGATTTCCCCACCTGCCGAGGCGAGTGGTGGCCGGCGATGGACCTGGTACAAGGTTTTAATGTGACACAGGCTATTGGCCCCAATTATCTTGGCGGCTTGATGGATAGCGAGGCCCGCGTGGCGATTCATATGGTGCATCGCCTCGGGGCAATTATTACCAGTGCCTACCTCCTGGTTTTCAGTTTTTATCTTTTCAAGGTTGCCCACTGTGGGCTGCGCCGTATGGCTGTAGCGATATTGGTGGTGTTGGCGGTGCAGGTGGGTTTGGGTGTCACCAATGTCTTGTTGGTCATCCCCCTTCCCGTAGCCGTGCTGCATAATGCCGGTGGCGCCTTGTTATTACTGAGCCTGGTTACCCTGGGTACTAAAATGTGGATGGCGGAAAAACCCGCCGAGCAGGATTGAGATGAGCACACTAGAGTTGGAAAAAGAAAGACCCATTTGGCGCGATTACCTCGAGCTGTGTAAGCCGAATGTGGTATTGGTAATGATTGTCACCTCCGCCATCGGCATGTTTATGGCGGTACCCGGCATGGTACCGGTGGATATATTGATACTGGGTAATCTCGGTATCGCCCTTTGTGCGGCCTCGGCGGCGACGATTAATCACCTGGTGGATCGTCGTATTGACCTGAAAATGGCGCGCACCCTCAATCGACCGGTTGCCACGGGGCGTGTCGGTTCGATGCAGGCGGTGGTCTTTTCCTCGGTACTCGGCGTTGTCGGCATGGGCATTTTGCTGAACTACATCAACGCCCTGACCGCGTGGCTGACCATGGCCTCGCTACTGGGTTATGCCGTGGTCTACACCCTCTACCTGAAGCGTGCCACGCCGCAGAATATTGTGATTGGCGGGCTTGCCGGTGCCGCCCCGCCACTGCTGGGCTGGACGGCTGTGACCAATGATGTGCACGGCTACGGCCTGCTCCTGGTACTGATTGTCTTTATCTGGACGCCACCCCACTTTTGGGCGCTGGCTCTGCACCGCAAAGACGAATACGCCAAGGCCGATGTACCCATGCTGCCGGTAACCCATGGTGAGAAATACACCAAACTGCACATTGTGCTCTATACCGTGCTACTGATCATTGTCACGGTACTACCCTATCTAACGGGTATGAGTGGCTGGCTGTATCTGCTCGGTGCCCTGGTGCTGGGTGGCGGATTTTTATATTGGGCGATTGTGTTGATGGTCAGTGACAAACCCAATCTGGGCATGGCGACCTTTAAGTATTCCATCGTTTATCTGTTGGCTCTGTTTGCCATCATGCTGTTCGACCACTACTTGGTAGTACCACCTGTTTTTAATATACCCGGTTAATGAGTTAGTAAGTATAAGGAGTGAAAGTGGCCGATGATGCTGCGGTAAAACGCAATATACGCCTGATTGTTGTCGCGGTGGCGATCTTTGCCGCCTTTGCAATTTACTCCGTGGGCAGTAAATTGTCGGGCCCGCGGATTTTAAATAAGTATCAGCTGCGTGACTATGGTGCCAGAGTGCTTGATGAACCGGCGCCACTGGCCGAATTTGCCCTTACCGATCAACACGGTGAAGACTTTGGTTCGCAGCAGGTCTTAGGCCAGTGGACCATGGTGTTCTTCGGTTTTACCCACTGTGGCGATATTTGCCCGACCACCATGGCGATATTGGCGCAGACCTACGGCGCGCTGAAGGTGGAAGATAAGGCCGATCTACAGGTTGTCATGGTCACCGTTGATCCACAGCGTGACAGTGCCGAACAGCTCGGACAATATCTGGCGCGCTTTGATAAGAGTTTCCTCGGTTTACACGGCACGCCAACGGAGCTGATGAGTTTCGCTCGGCAGCTGCTCGTCGCCTACGAACCCGAATTGACAGGCGAGGATGACTATCAGGTTTCACACAGCGGTAATTTGATGTTGATTAACCCACGTGGTGAATTGCACGGCTATTTTCGCCCCCCCTTTGTACACGGCAGTTTGCGTGTCGCCTGGCGCTCCATTCGAGAGACATTTTAGCCAGCACCTGGCTCAGTCTGTTCACCGATCTGTTGTTTTTATTCTCGTAGTGCGGATTTAGCCAGACATAGACAAATGCTGC
The DNA here is from genome assembly GCA_002162825.1 of Gammaproteobacteria bacterium 54_18_T64. Lineage (GTDB taxonomy): Bacteria > Pseudomonadota > Gammaproteobacteria > Pseudomonadales > Porticoccaceae > Reddybacter. Next base: position 32,924 of record MAAU01000001.1, on the reverse strand, counting down.
TGCAGCGGGAATAATTCAAGCGGCAATATAATTACAATAAATTGGCGCCGGTTTTCAGCCTGGTGGTAAGAAATACCGGTCCCGCTACAAGGGAGTCTCGTTATGAAATTTGGCGTACAAACACTGTTTGGTGGGCCAGTGGCATCACAACCGGAATATATTATCGGTACCGCGAAAGCCCTGGAGGAAAGGGGCTTTAGTAATATCTGGGCCGCTGAGCACGTGGTTAATTTCCCCACTTACGAATCAAACTACCCCTACAGCGACGATGGTGTGCCACCCTTTGGTGCCGATACGGGCATCATTGAACCCTTTACCGTGCTGACTTTTTTAGCGGCTCATACCTCAACCATTAAATTGGGTACGGGCATCACCATTTTGCCCCAGCGCAATCCCGTGTACCTTGCCAAACAGGCGGCGGATGTCGATGTGCTCTCCGGTGGACGCATGGTGGTGGGTATCGGCACGGGTTGGTCGGCGGAGGAGTTTGGTGCATTAAATGTGCCCTTCGAGCACCGGGGCAGCCGCACTCGAGACTATCTGCAGGTGGTGCGCAGCCTGTGGTGCGACGAGATCTCCAGTTTCGAGGGTGAATACTATTCCCTGCCCGAATGTGTGCAGGGGCCCAAGCCGATACAAAAGCCCCATCCACCGATGTTCTTTGGTGGTGAAAGCAACCCTGCCCTGCGCCGTGTGGCCGAATTTGGTCAGGGCTGGATGGGTTATCGTTTGACGCCGGAATCCCTGCCCGAGCGGCTCGATAAGTTGTCGAAGATGTTGGCCACTTACGATCGCTCGCTGAGCGATATCGAAATTGCCATTTCGCCCTACGATATGGCCTGTGATCTGGATACGGTAAAGCGTTTTGCCGATCTCGGCGTCGAGCAAATTATCCTAGTGGGTTTTGCCGACAGTCTCGAGCAGATGGAGCAGACCCTGGATAGTTTTGCCGAAACTCTGGTGGTGCCAGCGGCCAATATTTAGAGCGCTGCACACCCTCCCCCAATGTTAACTACAAGGTAATAATATGGCCGCTTATGTCATTGTCGATGTCAAAGTTACGGACCCCGAGGCCTATGAGGCCTATAAAAAACTGGCCCCTGCCGCCATCGAGGCTTTTGGTGGTGAGTACCTGGCCCGTGGCGGTGCGGTCGATGTATTTGAAGGTAATCGCACGCCCAATCGCACGGTGATTTTACGCTTTGAATCGATGGCCAAAGCTAGAGCCTGGGTCGACTCGGAGCAATACCGCGAGGCACGCATGGCGCGACATAAATCGGCGGTGTCCCAGATGATGGTGGTCGAGGGCGTTTAGGCATACCACGAAGCACCGGGGGATAACAGAATGATTAAGGCCTTCGATCACGTCGCCATCCCCATTCAAAAAGTGGATGAGATGATCACTTTCTATCGTGCCCTGGGTTGTAAAGTTGGGGATGACTTCGGCAAGCGTTTGTACTCGGTCAACTTTGGTGACAATAAAATTAATTTTCACACTCCGGCCCTTTGGCAGTCGGACAGGTTTTCGCTGCGGGGGCCAGCAGCACAACCGGGTTGCGGTGATTTTTGCTTTGTTTGGGGCGATAGCGAGACCGCATTGCATGACTTACTGGCTCAGCTCAAGGCTGAGGTTGAGGAGGGGCCAGTGGCGCGAGTTGGTGGCCGTAGCGGTGGCAGCAGTGTCTATATTCGCGACCCGGACCAAAATCTGCTCGAATTTATTGTTTATCCCACTTAGGAATTTTGTTGCTTAACTCTGCTTTATTGAATTTCTATGTATGACCTGTACTCCTGTAACCGCGGCGACACGGCGCGCTTCATCCTCGGTAAATCGGGAGCTAGCAAGCTCTATGTCATAGGGCTCAATCCGAGCACGGCGAATCGGGAAAAGGCTGATACCACTGTAGCGAAAGTTGAAACAGTGGCCCGGCTCAATGGTTATCAGGGCTTTGTGATGGCCAATCTCTATCCGCTGCGTGCGACCGATCCGCACGATCTACCCCATGCGCACAATGGACGACTACTGCGACGCAATATTCTTGAGATTGTTGATAGTTTTGGCGAAGAGCCGCCGGTGATGTGGGCCGCCTGGGGAGTGAATATCGGCTCCCGCCCCTATTTATTAAAGGCCTGTATCAAGCTTCATCGAGAGGCCGTTAGTCGGGGTGGGCGCTGGCTACACCATGGAAAATTGTGCCGCAATGGCCACCCCAGGCACCCCTCTCGGCTTTCCTATCAATGGTTATTTACCGACTTCGACATGTCGGCTTATCTCGCCGCCATCGCGTAGGTGTGAGACTGGGCTGTGTTGGGTGAAAGTCTCACAGCACCATAATGGCATCCATTTCTACCTGGGCATCACGGGGCAGAGATTTGACGCCAATGGCTGCTCGGGCCGGATAGGGTTCGCTGAAGACTTCAGCCATTATTTCATTCACGCGGGAAAAATGAACCAGGTCGGTGAGGTAAATATTCAACTTAACAATACTGGCCAGAGAGCCGCCAGCGGCCTCACAAACGGCATTTAGATTGTCAAATACCTGTTGAATTTGCTCGCCGATATCATCGGATATCATCGTCATGGTTGACGGCAGGAGGGGGATTTGCCCGGAGAGGTAGACAGTATTTTCGACCTTAATGGCCTGAGAATAGGTGCCAATCGCCTCCGGGGCATGCTCGGTGTGTATCACGGCTCTATTGGGCATGGGCTTGGTCTCTCTTTGTGCTTTGTGTCGTTAAAGCTTAATTTTTTATGCGATACACCGCCTGTACGGATTTCAGGCCGCGAATTCTACGCATGATGTTGGCCAGGTGGATACGGTCTTTGACGCTGATAATCAAATTAATATTGCTGGAGTGGGTGTCGTGTTCCTTAATATTAATTTGGTCGATGTTGGCATCTTGTTCGGTGATACGCGCCGCGAGGGTGGCGACTATGCCCCGGTCCGAGTAGACCTCGAGTTTAAGCTCGACGGGGAACTCGCCTTTGACAGAGGGTGACCAGCTGAGGGGCATACACTTCTCTGCATTGGAGCGGACATCGCTGAGATTTTTACAGGAGTCGCGGTGTACCACCAGGCCGCGGCCGGGGCTGATATGGCCGAGAACCAGGTCGCCGGGTATGGGGTGGCAACAGCGCGCATAGCTGGTGATCAGACCGTCGGCATCGTCGACTAAAATGGGTGAGTCGAGTTTCGGTGATGGGGCTTGACGCTTGTTTTCCGGTACCAGTACATTGGCAACGGCATAGGCGACGCGGTTGCCGAGGCCGATTTGCTGCAGCACGGATTCAAAGGTTGCGGCTCCGGTTTCCTTGAGCAGATATTTGATTTGTGATTTTTTAATCTCTCGATACGTAGAGCCAAAGCTGTTCAGTGCGCGGTCGAGCAGGCGCTTACCGAGGTCGACCGATTCGTCGTGCTGCTGGGTTTTCAAAAAATGGCGAATAGCGCTGCGGGCCTTGCCGGTGAAGACGAAGTTTAGCCACGAGGGGTTGGGCTGGGCGCCGGGTGCGGTGATAACGCGCACGCGCTGACCGCTTTGCAGGACATCCGACAGAGAGCTGAGCTGGCCGTTAATTTCACAAGCGACACAGGTGTTGCCAATTTGCGTGTGCACGGCGTAGGCGAAATCGACGGCGGTGGCACCGGTGGGCAGCTCGATAATTTCTCCCTGGGGCGAAAAGACATAGACCTCGTCGGGGAATAAATCGGTTTTCACATGCTCGATAAACTCGAGGGAGTTGCCGGCCTGTTGCTGTATTTCAAGCAGGCCCTTGAGCCAACGATTGGCGCGGCGATCATTGCCCTGTGCACTTTCGATACCCGTTTTATACAGCCAGTGGGAGGCGATGCCGAAATTGCCCAGGTCATCCATTTCTCGGGTGCGGATTTGCACTTCAATGGGCACCCCGTCGAGGCCTACCAACACGGTATGTAGGGATTGATAGCCGTTGGATTTGGGAATGGCGATGTAATCTTTAAACTCGCCGGGAACCGGTTTGTAAAAGTTGTGTAAGACCCCGAGGCTGCGATAGCAGTTATCGACATTCTCGACGACCACGCGAAAGGCGAACACATCGGTAATGTTTTTAAAGGAGCGATGCTTGGTCTTCATCTTCTGGTAGATGCTCCAGAGATGTTTCTCGCGGCCTGCGACCGTGGCCTCGATTTTGTCGAGGCCGAGTTGTCGCTCTATCGCCTGTTTGATGTCGGCGACCAGCTCGTTGCGGTGACCGCGGGTTTTGCTCAAGGCCCGGGTAATGCAGCCGTAGCGCAGGGGGTAGAGTGCGGCAAAGCCGAGGTCTTCAAATTCGATGCGGATGTCGTTCATGCCCAGCCGCTGGGCGAGGGGGGCGTAAATTTCCAGGGTTTCACGGGCGATGCGCCGGCGCTTTTCGGGTTTCAGTACGCCGAGGGTGCGCATATTGTGTAGGCGGTCGGCTAGCTTGACCAGGATGACGCGAATATCGCGGGCCATGGCCAGGGCCATTTTTTGAAAGTTTTCGGCCTGCTGCTCGGCCTTGGAGGCAAATTCGATTTCGCTGAGCTTGCTGACACCATCCACCAGCTCCGATACCGTTTTACCAAAGCGCCAGCTGAGCTGGGTTTTGGTGGCGCCGGTGTCCTCGATAACATCGTGGAGCAAGGCGGCCATTAGGCTTTCGTGGTCCATGTGCATGTCGGCGAGGATGGAGGCGACGGCGATGGGGTGGACGATATAGGGGTCGCCGCTTTGTCGAAACTGGCCGTCGTGACTGCGCTCCGCGAATTTGTGGGCGCGCAGAACTTTTTTGACTTCAGGGGGTTCGAGGTAGGAGGTGAGCTTGTCGTTGAGAAGTTCGAGCGCTTGCAAGTCTTTCCTCCTAATAGATGACTTACTCTTCGACGAGGGGTGGGGCAGGGTTTTCTTCGGCGTTGAGGTTGGCGGTCAGCATATCCAGGGAGAGCAGTTCGTGGCTCTCTTCTTTTTCTTCAAGAATACTGGCATCAATGAGGCCTTCTTCGATTTCACGCAGAGCGACGATGGTGGGCTTGTCGTTTTCCCAGGGCACCATGGCCTCTTTTCCGCCAACGGCTAATTGACGGGCGCGCTTGGAGCCGACGAGAACTAGCTCAAAACGGTTTTTAACATGATCGAGACAATCTTCAACGGTGATTCTAGCCATTAAAACTTTACCTTGTGTATAACGCGATTAAATTTCTACTCGACCGACAATTATAGTGAACAATAAGATTTTATAACAGTAGTTCTTTTAACAGGGCCTGGTGCCGGCTCTGTTGCCGTTTGCGCAGTAATTTAGCACTGCTGGCAATTAGCGCCAGTTCGTCGAGGGCGGTGGCAAAGTCATCATTAATGATCAGAAAATCGGCAGCGGCGAAGTGAGACATTTCGGCCTCTGCTTCGGCAATGCGCTGGGCAATCACCTCTGGTCCGTCCTGACCGCGTTGGGTGAGTCGCTCCAGTAAAGTGTCCTTGCTGGGGGGTAGGACAAAAATACTGACGGTGTCGGGTAATTGTTGATGAATTTGTGCAGCACCCTGCCAGTCGATTTCGAGAATAACATCGCAGCCGCTGGCGAGGGTGTCGTCAACCCACTGCCGGGAAGTGCCGTAGTTGTTATCAAATACTTCGGCGTGCTCGAGAAAGGCTTGCCGGCCGAGCATTTCTTGAAAGAGTTCTTTTTTGACGAAGTGATAATTCACGCCGTCAGCCTCTCCGGGGCGCATGGGCCGCGTGGTGTGGGAGATGGAAACCCGAAGGTTGGCTCGTTTCTCGAGCAGAGCGGCGACGAGGCTGGTTTTGCCTGCCCCGGAAGGTGCTGAGATAGTATAGAGGGTGCCGCGCTGGGTCATCTTGGGGAGTGTCTCCTGCTATTCGAGGTTTTGAACTTGTTCGCGAATTTGTTCTATCAGTACTTTTAGCTCGACCGCGGAATGGGTGGTAGTCGCGGCCTGGGACTTGGATGACAGGGTATTGGCCTCGCGGTTGAATTCCTGCAGTAGAAAATCGAGTCGCCTGCCGACCGGTGCTGTGCTGTTGAGAGCGCGATAAAACTCCTTGAGATGGGTCTCAAGTCTATCGAGTTCTTCGTCGGCATCCCCCTTGTTGGCCAGGTAGAGTAATTCCTGCTCCAGTCTTCCCTGATCTAGCTGGGCGCTGATCTGCGCCAGTTTATCACGCAGTTTTTGCTGTTGTTGTGCCATGATTTGCGGCAGCACTGCGCGGATATTGGCGACCTCGAGATTGATTTTTTCCAGTCGTTCGGTAATAAAAGCTGCCAGGCGCTCGCCCTCACGGCTGCGAGCCTCAATAAGCTTTTGTAGGGCGCTGTCGTAAACTTCCAGTGTTGCCGCTTGCAGGGCCTCAGAGTCGATACTGTCCTCCCGCATGATACCGGGCACCCTCAGTACATCGCTCGGCGATAGAGGAGCGGTTGAGCCTGGCATTAATTGCTGAATTTCCTGGCAGGCGGCGAGGTATTGGCGGGCGTTCTCGAGGTTGATGGCGCTGTTGTGGCCCTGGGCGAATTCGATGCGCAGGCTGCCGTCGACCTTGCCGCGCTGGATGAGCCGGCGTAGCTTTTCTCGATAATCAATTTCGAGGTGGCGCAGGGTTTCGGGCAGTCGGAAGGTAGCTTCGAGAAAGCGCTGATTGATTGAGCGCAGTTCCCAGGTCAGTGTGCCCCAGGGGTATTTGGCACTGGCGCTGGCAAAGGCGGTCATACTTCTAGGCATTTTTGCTCGGGCTCGATATTGCGATCAGCGCCTATGTTAGCAAACACCGGGGGCAACTCAAGGGACTAATTTCGTTACAATGGTGGCTCTTGAGCGCGGCGAGTATGGCCTGCTCGCTCAATCTCGTTTTAACGTCTAATCTCAACAAGGAATATCTTATGTCGCGCCCCAGTGGACGCCGTCCCGAACAACTTCGTAGTGTCAAAATCACCCGCAATTTTACCCGTCATGCCGAGGGCTCGGTGCTGGTGGCGTTTGGCGATACCAAGGTAATTTGTACCGCCAGTGTGACCCCCGGGGTGCCCCGTTTTCTACGTGGTAAGGGGCAGGGTTGGGTGACGGCCGAATACGGTATGTTACCGCGCTCGACGAATTCGCGCATGGACAGGGAGGCGGCGCGTGGTAAACAGAGTGGTCGCACGCAGGAAATTCAGCGTCTGATTGGTCGCTCGCTACGCGCTGCGGTGGATATGAGTGTGCTCGGTGAAAATACCATTAACATTGATTGCGATGTTATTCAGGCCGATGGCGGCACACGCACGGCGGCGATAACGGGCGCCTATGTGGCCCTGGCCGATGCCGTTGAGTATTTGTTGAGTAAAAAGCGCATTAGCAAAAGTCCGCTGCAAAGTTTTGTCGCCTCGGTTTCTGTCGGTATCTACAAGGGCACGCCGGTACTCGATCTCGATTACGCGGAGGACTCCCAGGCTGAAACCGATATGAATGTGGTGATGAATAGCGAGGGTGGCTTTATCGAGGTGCAGGGCACGGCAGAGGCTGCACCCTTTTCTCAGGAGGAGTTCAATGCCATGCTCGAGCTGGCCAAGCGTGGCATTGCCGATCTGGTTAAGGTTCAGCGCATGGCGCTGGCGCAGAATTAAATAGCCTGCGCAAAGTTGTCGAGCTCGTCGTTACAGCTCGTGTAGGTCGTAGTCGATAATCACCGGGGTGTGGCTGGAAAATACCTTGGCTTTATAGAGTACGGCGTACTCGACCTGGTTGACTAAAGCTTTGGAAATAATCTGGGTGTCGGTGCGCCATGCGTCGCCGTCGCCCATCTCACCCGAGGGCCACCAGCTGAATTCATCGTTGTCGGTGTTGGAGATGCGAAAGGCGTCGGCGTAGCCGATATCGTTGTAGAGCTGGTCGAACCATTGGCGCTCTTCGGCTAAGAACCCCGGCTCCTGGCTGTGGCTGTCGGCGTTTTCCACGTCGATAGCCTGGTGGGCGATGTGCCAGTTACCACAGAAAATATAATTTCTACGCTTGCGTGTAATTTTTAAAAGTTGGTTTTGTAGCCCGGTAAAAAAACGGCTTTTAATTTCTCGCGCGGCGCTATCACCTGCGCCTGTGGGGGCTAACAGACAGGCGATACTGGTGTGGTCGAAATCGGCCTGTAGATAGCGTCCATCCATATCTTCCCCAGAGGTGAGGCCGAAGCCGAACATGATGGCCTTGGGAGCCTTGCGGGTGTAGATGGCAACGCCATTGGTCTTTGGGCTGGGCGAATCAAAAAAGTAACTGAAATAGCCGTCTAGCTGAAATGCGGGGTTATCTTCAAGCTCTGGGGCTTGAGCGCGCAGATCCTGCAGGCAGATGATTTCTGCATCTTGCTCTTTTAGCCAAGCGAATAAACCTCGTTCGCAAGCCTGATGAATGCCGTCAACGCAAGCACTTATTAAACGCATATTCCTGCCTTCTATTTGTAGCGATGTATGATACCTTAAGCGGCTAAACAGGGGAAAATGTTAAGTTTAAATTCTTTACTATCGCGTGAACTCAGTCAGAGTTCTCACTTATGCACATTATTGAATCGAATAGATGAAAAGTTATCAGCGAGAGTTTATCGACCTGGCGCTTGAGCACCAGGTATTACAATTTGGTGAGTACACATTAAAGTCGGGGCGAGTGAGTCCCTATTTTTTTAATGCGGGCAATTTTAATACCGGTCGAGCCCTGGCGATAATGGGGCGTTGTTATGCCCAGGCAATTGCCGAGAGCGGTGTCGAGTTCGATGTTATTTTTGGCCCAGCCTACAAGGGTATTCCACTGGTTGCGACGACGGCTGTCGCACTTTCAGAGCTCTACGGTCGTGATGTGCCCTATTGTTTCAATCGCAAAGAGGCGAAGGTCCATGGTGAGGGTGGCAATTTGGTGGGCGCCCCCCTGGTGGGCCGGGTGTTGATCGTCGATGATGTCATCACTGCTGGTACAGCCATTCGTGAAGTTCTGACCTTGATTGATACTGCAGGAGCAAAGGTATCCGGCGTTTTGGTTGGGCTGGATAGAAAGGAGCGGCGCGAGGGCGGCATGTCAGCGATACAGGCCCTGGCGCAGGAATACGCCCTCACTGTGAAGAGCATCATAGATATTTCCCATATCATGACTTACGTTGGTGAACAGTCGGCAGGTGCTGCGACGTTGGAAGCTGTATCTACTTACCAACAAAAATACGGTGTCTAATAAAAATGGCTTCGAGATAAGGTTAATGGCAGGTTTGCGACATTTTTCTGTGCTTTTACTGCTGCTGGTCTGGGTCAGCAGCAGCTATGGTGCCGGTAAACCAAGGCTTTACCGCTATATTAATGGCGAGGGCGTTGTCGTTATCGATGACAAAATCCCGCCGGCTTATGTTGTCCAGGGCTATGATATTCTTAGTTACACAGGGCAGTTACTGGACACGGTTGAGCCTTCGGTTCCACAGAACGCGGTTGAGAAGGCCCTGCGTAAAAAGGCCTTGATTGCCCGTGAAAAGGAAGACCGTTTTATTCTTGTCAGCTACAGCTCGGTGACAGAAATTCAAGCGGCTATGGCGCGCAAGCTACAGCAGCTCGACCGGGAAGTAAAAGCGATAACGACCAATATCAAGGGTAGTAAAAGGCGTATTGCCTTTGAGCAGCAGCGGGCGGCGAACTATCAGCGTGGCGGTCGGCAAGTACCTGATAATGTTAAAGCTACACTGCAGGAGCTCGAGGCCGAAGTTAAAAAATCTAATAGCCTGTTATTGCTCAAAAGCGAAGAATACGAAAAGACAGAAGACCGCTATCTGGGCTATATAGAACGATTTCGTCAGTTGAAATCTCAAACTGAGGCCGTGCAGGAAAATTAGTTCTCAACGCGATAGATGGCCTTGGCGAGAGAAGACCATTGTTCTTGCCAGTGAGTTGTTGGCAGGCAAGTAAAATTACTGCGCACAAATTGGCGTATTTTCCCCTCCGCGATAACGAGCAGTAATTCGGCAGCGGCCGTGGCAACGAGGTGTGTGCGGCAATTTTCCCGCAGCTCGCCCTCTCGTAAAATTTGTTTAATTTGTGATTCTATGCGCGCGAAGAGCTGGTTGACTCTGGCGTGTAAGCGTTCCGTTTCGCCGGTTAGTGCATCGCCGGTGAGGATGCGGGACAAGCCGGGGTTTTTTTCTGAAAAACTTAGCACCAAGGTGATGATCATTCGACAGCGCTCTCGCGTGTCGGGAGCATCTTTGCTGATGGCGTTAATGCGGCTAAATAGCGTGTCTTCAATAAAGTCGATCAGACCTTCGTAAATTCTCGCCTTACTGGGAAAGTGTCGGTACAGAGCGGCTTCGGAAACCCCTACTTTCTTCGCCAGTGCCGCCGTGGTGACTTTTTTGTGTGGGGCTTCTTCCAGCATCGCGGCCAGTGCCTGGAGGATGGTGTCGCGGCGAGAGGGGCGGGCTTGAGCCGCAGAGGGAGAATCTGTCATGAAAAGGGAAGGTCTCTAATAAAAGTGGAAAAGTCAGATGGAAAGGGTTTGAGGTATTAGTCGTCGCGATTGGTAATGAGCGTGCCGACCCCTTCGTCGGTAAAAATTTCCAGTAACACGGCGTGGCTGACGCGGCCGTCAATAATATGGGCGCTGCGAACATTGGCCTTTACGGCATCCAGGGCGCAGCGGATTTTGGGCAGCATGCCGCCACTGATGGTGCCATCGGCAATTAATTCATCGACCTGCTCGGTGGATAGCCCCGTCAATACCGTGCCATCGCGACCTTGTAAGCCGGCGATATTGGTTAGGAGTAGGAGTTTTTCGGCCTGTAGAACCTCGGCAATTTTTCCCGCCACCAGGTCGGCATTAATGTTGTAGGAGTTACCATCGTCGTCGACTCCTATGGGCGCGATCACCGGAATAAAATCGCTGCTGGTCAGCATATCGATAACGCTAGTGTTGATATGCTCCACCTCGCCAACATGGCCGATATCGATGATTTCTGGCGCTTCCATCTCGGGGTTGTTGCGAGTCACCACCATTTTCCGCGCGGTAATTAATTGACCGTCTTTACCGGTAATACCAATCGCCTTACCACCGGCATGGTTGATTAAACTGACGATTTCTTTGTTAACGGCCCCACCCAGAACCATTTCGACAACATCCATGGTTTTGCTGTCGGTGACTCGCATGCCGTCGACGAAGTGCGACTCAATACTTAGTTTGTCGAGTAGCTCGCCTATTTGCGGTCCACCGCCATGGACGATGACGGGGTTTATACCGACGAGCTTCATTAGCACAATGTCTCGTGCAAAACTTTGTTTCAACTGTTCATCCACCATGGCATTGCCGCCAAATTTAATGACCAGGGTTCGCCCGGTAAATTTTTGGATGTAGGGTAGCGCCTCGGTGAGAATGTTGGCGGTTTGCAGCGCCTTGTCGCGAGATAGAGACATGGTGGTAGAGAACTCCGGGGCCCTTGTTTAGTAACGAGGGCGGTTGGTTAAAAGGGCAGCTTGGTATCGGGTAATAGGGGCTGCAATTTTTGTTTTAACAGGTGCTGTAGTCGGGATAGCACCTGCTGGTCGTTGGCTTCAAAGCGCAGCGTTAAATGTGCAGAGGTATTTGAAGCGCGAATTAAGGCCCAGCCCTCGGGGTATTCCAGGCGTAGCCCATCGATGGTGATACGCGTTGCCTCGGGGAAAACGCTTTCTGCGAGTTTGTCGACGAGGGCAAATTTTTCGCTTTCGGTAACGGCTATACGCAATTCGGGTGTGGCGATACTGCTTTCAAAACCGGCAATGATTGCGTCGAGGCTCTGTTCGCGCTGGTCAATAATTTCAATTAAACGCGCTGCGGCATACAGACCGTCGTCAAAACCATACCAGCGATCATTGAAGAAAATATGCCCGCTAAACTCGCCACCGAGAGGCGCTCGTGTTTCTGCAATTTTGCGGCGTATATTGGAGTGCCCGGTTTTCCACATGACGGGATGCCCGCCATAATTGCCGATCAGTTGGCTTAGGCGGCGCGTCGACTTAACGTCAAAGACAATGTCGCTTTGCGGGTGGCGGCCAATGACATCGCGAGCAAAGATCATTAATAATTCGTCTGCCCAGACGATGTTGCCCTCTGCCGTAATGGCGACGAGGCGATCACCGTCTCCATCAAAAGCGAGGCCCAGGTCGGCGCCCTCGTGCTTGACGATGGTAGTGAGATCCACCAGGTTGTCGGTAACGGAGGGGTCTGGTGAATGGTTGGGAAAGGTGCCATCGACGTCGCAGTAGAGGGGGATGACCTCGCAGCCCAGGGCTTCAAACAGTGCCGGCGCCAAGGGTCCGGCAGCGCCATTGGCACAGTCGATAACCACCCGCAACTGTTCTGAGCTGGGCTGAATATTATTGACCAGTGTCTCGGTATATTCATTGTGTATCGATAGCTGTTTGAGTTCGCCCTGGCCGTTTTTCCAGATGCGAGCCTCCATCGCCATTTTCAAACTGTTGATCTCGGCACCGGAGATCACCTGCTGGTTGTAGTAAATTTTGAAGCCGTTATCTTCTGCCGGGTTGTGGCTGGCGGTTACCATCACTCCTGAATCTACAGCGTCGATCGTCGCCAGGGCAAAGTTAAGAAGTGGCGTTGGCACTAGCCCCAAATCGATCACATTACAGCCGGTGGAGAGTGCTCCTTGAATGAGAGCCGCCTTAAAGGCGGGGCTGGAGGTTCTGCCATCGGCGCCAACCAGTATACTTTGTTGACCGCTGTTGATCATGTCGGAGCCAACGGCTTTCCCCAGGCGCAGAGCGAAATCGGTGTCGATTTGGCTGTTGGCCTTGCCTCGAATGTCGTATTGCCTGAATACTTCGGCAGTGGTATCCAGGTCTTCACTCGCTGCTGTCTTTGGTGTTGTGGGGGTGGGGATGGAAGGCGCCGTTTTGTGCTGGAAAAGTTTCTCTTTGATCAACTGATTGAGCTCTGCCGGTGTCAGATCGCCCTCATTTAGGTCGTACTCTTTCCTGTGTTGGCTCAATTGGTAGCGCACCAACAACACGAGGAGTAATAGGCCTATGACGAGCAGGGCGATAAAGCAGATGCTGAAGTAGAAAAAGGGCTTGGGGGTAGAGCGCACCAGTTTCGCCGAGGCGGTATAACGCAGCTTCCAGTCGGCTCGATCTTTAATGGCGGTGTTTGCCTGGAACGATGTAGTGGCGCCACCGCTGGAAACAATGACCTGGGGTGCAAAGCCTCGTGTGTATTGGAGTAGTTCGGTTTTACCCTGGGTGGGATCCAGTTCGCTGAGCAGGGAGTGGAGCTTTTGTACGGATAAATGAGCGATTAAACTGCCGACAACCTCTCCGCTATCGGCAACAGGTGTGGCATTGACGATTAGCCAGTCATGGAGCTTGACGGCGGTCGGCTCGAGTTGCTTACCGGCCATGGAATTTTTGGCGAGAGTGATGCCGACAAAGTTTTGGGTCTCGGCGAAATAGGGGCTGTTGACGGAAACCAGCTTGATTTCAGCCATTTCAGGTAATTGGTAGTGAAGCAAGTTTTTAAACTCGTTGATCTGTTTAGCATCCTCTGCTTTCAGCAGATTAATTAAAGTTCGATCATTGACTATCCGCTCAAGCTTTTCATCCATTGCCTGGAAGTAGCCTTCGATCTGTTTTGCCTGTGTGTTGGCGAGTGATGTGGCTTGTAGGGTGATAGCCTTGTGCCAGGGGTTTATGACTAGCTTGCTATGCAGCAGCTGGTTCAAATAGACGGTATAAATAATAATCAGTAGGGTGCCAGCGAGCACGACGGGTTTTTTTATAGCGGCATGTAAATCTGATGATAGCTTCATGTTCACCCTTGTGTGACGAAAGTTGCCGGTTTTTTCAAGGTCGCGACGAATTTCAATGTGCGGTTTTTAACAACGCGGCAATGTGCTCGATAAGCTTGTGAGCGAGTGTGTTTTTATTCATGATCGGCAAGGCTTTATTGGCACCGGGCTGCACCAGTAACACGCGGTTGTCGTCGCTATTAAAGCCGATGCTGGTGTCGGAAACATCGTTGGCAATGATGAGGTCGAGATTTTTCTTGCGCAACTTCTGCGTCGCGTAGTGTTCTAGGTTTTCAGTTTCGGCGGCGAAGCCCACGGTCAGGGGGTGCTTGGCAAGGCCGGCAACGGTGGCGACAATGTCGGGATTTTTTACTAACTGTATGTGCATGTCGTCGTCATTTTTTTTGATTTTTTGTTCGGCGACGCTGGCGGGCCTGTAGTCGGCGACGGCGGCGGCGGCTATAAAAATGTCCGCACCTTCGACTTCGTGCAGCGCCGCTTCGAGCATCTGAGCTGCCGATTCGACGGCAATGGTTTTAATGCGCTCCGGTGGTGAGAGCTGTACCGGGCCGCTGATGAGTACGGTGGATGCTCCCGCTTCCATAGCGGCAGAGGCCAGGGCATAGCCCATTTTGCCGGAACTGTGATTGGAAATATAGCGTACCGGGTCGAGGGCTTCCCGCGTTGGCCCGGCAGTGATAACGACTTTTTTACCTTTGAGCAGGCCGGAGGTAAATAAGTTGCCGGCCATGGTCGCCAGTGCTGCGGGGTCCTCCATGCGACCCTCTCCAACATCACCGCAGGCTTGATAACCCACAGCCGGGCCAAAAACAGGCAGGCCTTGAGAGCGTAGTTGCCGCAAGTTTTTTTGTGTCGCGGGGTTTCCCCACATGTGCATATTCATTGCCGGCGCTACGGCGATAATACCGTGGCTGGCAAGGCATACCGTGCTGAGCAAGTCACTGCCTTCGCCGTGGCAGAGGCGAGCGATAAAGTCTGCGCTAGCCGGGGCGATCAGGATGAGGTCGGCCCAGCGGGCCAGTTCAATATGGCCCATCGCGGCTTCGGCAGCGGTGTCGAGCAGTTCCAGGCTCACAGGGTTCCCCGAGAGGGCCTGTAGGGTCAGAGGGGTAATAAACTCGGTTGCAGCGGGTGTCATTGCTACGCGAACTTCCGCGCCATCGCCTTGCAGGCAACGGATTAACTCGGCGCTTTTATAGGCGGCGATGCCCCCGGTAACTCCGAGTAACACCCTTTTATTGCTTAGTGAGCCCATGCCCGTCCTTTTAAAACCACTAAATGCCGCTAAGATAACACTTGCCAAGGGAATTTCGAAGAAATCAAGGAAGGTTTGCGATGGCGATCAAACATTGGCCAGAGGGGGAGCGCCCTCGGGAGAAACTCATCAATCAGGGCTCGCGTGTGCTTTCCGACGCCGAGTTGCTGGCGATTTTTTTACGCACCGGCATCGCTGGTCTAACGGCGGTCGATTTGGCGCGTGATTTACTGACTCGCTTCGGCGGTATCTCGGCACTACTGAATGCCGATCTCGATACTTTTTGTGCCATTAAAGGGCTGGGTCCGGCAAAGTTCGCCCAGTTGCAATCGGTGCTGGAGCTGGCTCGGCGTCATCTCGGTGAGCAGCTTAGTAGAGAGCAGGTATTTACCAGCCCCGAAACGGTCAGGCAGTTCGTGCGCACCCATTTTCAGGGTTATCAGCGGGAGGTCTTTCTTTGTTTATTTCTCGATACTCGACATCGCTTGATAGCTGCGGAAGAGCTGTTTCAGGGCACTATCGATGGTGCAAGTGTTTATCCTCGCGAGGTGGTGAAGAGAGCGTTGCAGCACAATGCCGGCGCGGTGATCTTTTCCCACAACCACCCCTCCGGTGTTGCCGAGCCCAGTGGCGACGATGAGCAGATTACTCGGCGCCTCAAGGATGCTCTGGCGCTGGTTGATATTCGAGTCCTCGACCATATCGTTGTCGGCCATTGTGAAGAGGTATCTCTGGCTGAGCGCGGCCTGTTATAAGGGGCTGAGAGAGGCAATATGGGCCCCGGCGGCAAATTTAATTTGATT
Source organism: Gammaproteobacteria bacterium 54_18_T64 (assembly GCA_002162825.1). GTDB lineage: Bacteria > Pseudomonadota > Gammaproteobacteria > Pseudomonadales > Porticoccaceae > Reddybacter. The sequence continues at coordinate 17,060 of MAAU01000001.1, read as the reverse complement.
CAAATGCCTCGCTCTGGTATAAAGCACGGCTCTTTTCACCGGCACGCTGTTCCCGCTCGCACGAGACGAGCAGAGATGGGTGGTAGGGCTGGTCGTCACGACTCCAGAAATTAACAGTTTATTCAGATTAGATAGAGGCAAAAAGATGTCCAGAGTGTGTCAGGTCACCGGTAAGCGTCCAATGAGCGGGAATAACGTATCCCATGCAAAAAACAGGACTCGCCGCCGGTTTGAGCCCAATCTTCATACCCATCGCTTTTGGATGGAAACAGAAAAGCGCTTCATTAAATTGCGTGTATCGAGCAAGGGCATGCGCATTATCGATAAGCTCGGCGTAGAGCAGGTTATTGCCAACATTCGCGCCGATGGCGGCAAGGTCTAAGGAGAAATAACATGGCTAAGTCAAATAGAGATTTAATTAAGTTGGTATCCAGTGCCGGCACTGGTCACTACTACACCACCAGCAAGAACAAGCGCACCATGCCTGAGAAAATGGAGATCAAAAAATATGATCCCGTCGTTCGTCAGCACGTTGCCTACAAAGAAGCGAAAATCAAATAATCTGATTTTCATTTTTGGTGAATAAAAAGCCCGGTATTGCCGGGTTTTTTATTGCCTGTTCTCTTTACTACTGGTTAAAAAAGACTTGAGGCTGGATAGTCATGCCCGAACTGCCTGAAGTAGAAACCACCTTGCGGGGTATTCGCCCCCATTTATTGGAACAGAAAATACAGCAGGTGGTGGTGCGCCACCCTAGCCTGCGCTGGCCAATACCCGAAGACCTGCCCGACTTGCTGGCGTGCAAAACCGTTGAAGAGGTGAGCCGGCGCGGCAAATACCTACTACTGCAATTCCCCCACGGTCACGTGATGATACACCTCGGTATGTCGGGCAGCTTGAGCCTTACCGCTCGGGGGACGGCAGCGGGTAAGCACGATCATGTTGATCTTGTCCTCGAGAGTGGCTGGATATTGCGCTACAACGACCCACGCCGCTTTGGTTGCATACTCTGGATCGAGGGTGAGCCCCTTGAGCACTCTCTACTCGCCAACCTTGGCCCGGAGCCACTGGGCGATCATTTCGATGATGACCATCTTTATCAGCGCTCACGGCGCAAAAGCCTGGCGGTGAAAAGCTTTTTAATGGACAGCAAAGTCGTCGTCGGCGTGGGTAATATCTACGCTAATGAAGCGCTGTTTCGCAGTGGCATACACCCTCTGCGCAAGGCGAATCGTATCTCTGCGCGTCGTTACGCGCGTTTATCAGCGGTGGTGCGAGAAGTACTGGCTGCAGCCATCGAACAGGGTGGCACAACGCTGCGTGACTTCGTCGGTGGCGACGGCAAGCCGGGTTACTTTAAGCAGGAATTACAGGTTTATGGCCGTGGCGGGGAGGCCTGTGTTGAGTGCTCGACCACCTTGAAGGAGGTGCGCCTGGGGCAACGCAGCACGGTGTATTGCCCCCAATGCCAGCGCTAGAGCACTGACAGATTTAGCTGAATTTTTCGCTCAGCGCTTTCACAACATGGGGCGGCACAAAGGGAGAAATATCACCGCTTAAAGCCGCGATCTCTCTGACCAGGCTGGAAGAAATATAAGAGTGCTGTTCCGAGGGGGTCATGAAAATGCTTTCAGCAGCCGGCGACAGGGCGCGGTTCATATTGGCCAGCTGAAATTCATATTCGAAATCGGAAACGGCGCGCAGGCCCCGCAGTACCGCATCGCCTTCGCAATCTTTTAGGAAGTTGACCAGCAGGTAGTCAAAGCCTTTGATTTCGACATTCTTCAGGTGTGACAGTGCTTCCCTGGCAAGGTCGCCTCGCTCATCTAGAGAGAACAGGGGCTTCTTTTTTTCACTGCGGGCAATGCCCACAATCACGTGGTCAAACAGCTTGCAGGCCCTTTCGATCAGGTCGATATGACCGTTGGTGATAGGGTCGAATGTGCCAGGATAGACGATTGTTTTCATAATAAGCGCTCCAACGCGGAGGCGCATGGTAAACAATTTGTTGATCTAGCTCAATTGCCCGGGGGGAGCATCCGCTTCGAGCTGGTGCGATGAAGGCTCAGCTTGTCTGTGGTAGAGGTAGCAGGCGACATCGCCGGTGGTTTTATGGCGCTGCAGTTGCCAGTCGGCGGGGATGAAAGTCATTGTTTGGCGCGCCGGAGCTTCGATGTAAATTATCGCCTCGGGCGCTAGTAGGTGGCTTTGCTGGGCCAGGGTGTCCACGGCCTCGCTGAGTAAGGGAGAGTCGAAAGGGGGGTCGAGAAATATAATATCGAAGGGCTTGTCATCGCGGGGGTAGCGTTGTAGCCAGTTTAAGGCGTTATCGTTAAGCACTTTTGCGGATTTTAAACCCAGTAATTCAATATTGTTGCCGAGGGCGCGGGCCGCCGTGCTATTCAATTCAAGTAAAGTGACTTCATCGGCGCCGCGTGATGCGGCCTCCAGGCCCAGGGCACCAGAGCCGGAAAAAAGGTCGAGGCAGCGAGCGCTACGCAGCTCGCTGGCCAGCCAGTTAAACAGAGTTTCACGCAGGCGGTCCCCTGTGGGTCGCAGGCCGGCTACGGCGGGGAAGCTGATGCGTCGCCCGCGGCACTGTCCTGCAATGATACGCACCTGACCAGTTTTTTGTTGGCGGCTGGCTTTACGAGGCAATCGGCGGCTCCTGATTGTGGGTAAAAATGCTAGGATACACAGCTTGTCGTCGTACTGGAAAAATTTACAATGTCCTCTGAGCAAGAGTCTTCGCCAAAACCTGAAAAACGGGGTTTGTTTTCCCGCTGGCGTCGTAAAAACAAGGCCGTTGAGCCAGAGAAGTCAGAGGCTGCTGAGTCGCAAAATGCACAGGTGGTCACGCCGCTAGAACAGCAGCCAGGCTTGCCATCGGAGTCTCTTAAAAACCCTGAATTGGTCGAGCCGTTGGTAAGCGCCGAGGTTGAGACCACAGCGCCCGAGACTCAGCCTGCGGAACTCGAGCCGGCTGTTGAAGCGCCAGCTGCGGAGCCGGTGCCTGTTGAAACCCCGGTACAAAATCCGTCTGTAGCCCTTGTCCAGCCAGTATCTCCTGTAGAACTGCCAGTACCTGAAAAGGCAGAGGTGGAGTATCGGGATGTTGTATCGGACGAGCCCCAGGCTAAATCTGAAGACAGCAAAGCTGAAAAAAAGAAGCGCCCCAATCGTTTTAGCCGTGCCTTGTCACGTACCAGCGCTGGCCTGGGTGCTTTTTTCCTCGGTCGTAAAGAAATTAGTGACGAATTGCTCGAGGAGCTGGAAACCCTATTGCTGATGGCCGATGTCGGTGTCGATGTCACCACCGAAATTATCGATCAACTAACGGCCCGGGTGAAGCGTGGCGAGCTCAATGATAGCGATACTCTCAAGGCGGAGTTGCATCGCGTGCTGTTCGATATTATCAGCCCCTGCGAGCAAGCCCTGGATGTTTCCGGCAAGCAACCCTTTGTGTTGCTAGTCGTTGGCGTCAACGGTGTGGGTAAAACCACCACCATCGGCAAGCTGGCGCAGCGTTTTCAGCGTGAGGGTCGCTCGGTAATGCTCGCTGCAGGCGATACCTTTCGCGCGGCTGCTGTTGAGCAGTTACAGGTCTGGGGCGAGCGCAATGAGGTGGCTGTTGTCGCTCAGCACACCGGTGCGGATAGCGCCTCGGTGATCTACGACGCCGTCGAATCGGCCAGGGCGAAAAATATTGACGTATTGATTGCCGACACGGCAGGTCGTTTACACACTAAGTCCAACCTGATGGAAGAGCTGGAAAAGATCAAGCGGGTGATGGCCAAGCTGGATGAGGCCGCGCCCCACGAAGTGTTATTGGTGCTGGATGCTGGCACCGGCCAAAATGCCCTCAATCAAATGCATGAGTTTAATCAGACGGTGGGCATTACCGGTCTGGCCTTGACCAAGCTCGATGGCACCGCCAAGGGCGGTGTAGCCTTTGCCCTGAGTCGCCGCTTTAGTGTGCCCTTGCGCTATGTTGGCCTGGGTGAAGGTGTTGATGATCTGCAGGTGTTTCGTGCCGAGGACTATGTCAAAGCGGTGCTGTCGGAAGTAGACTGATGATCCATGATTGAATTTGACAATGTCAGTAAGCGTTACGCGGATGGCCACGAAGCGCTGAGTCAGGTGAGCTTTGCCCTCGATACAGGGGAAATGGCCTTCCTCACCGGTCACTCCGGTGCCGGTAAAAGCACCCTGCTAAAGCTGATTATGTTGATGGAGAGACCTTCTGGGGGGCAGTTGCGGGTCAATAGTAAGAACCTCAATCGTCTCCACAAAAGCCAGATACCTTACTACCGGCGGCGTGTTGGCGTGGTGTTTCAAAACCACCAGCTCCTGTTTGACCGCAGCGTTTTTGACAATGTCGCCCTCCCCCTGCAGGTTTCCGGTGTCGAGCGGCGCGATATTGAACGGCGGGTGCGGGCCGCCCTCGACAAAGTGGGGCTGCTCAGTAAAGAAAAGCTCAACCCAGTGCAGTTATCCGGTGGCGAACAGCAGCGTATAGGCATCGCTCGGGCGGTGGTGCATACGCCGCGTATACTCCTCGCGGATGAGCCGACCGGCAACCTCGATCCCGAGCTCTCTGCCGAGATCATGAGCCTGTTTGAAGACTTTAAAAATGTTGGTGTCAGCGTGTTGGTGGCGACCCATGATATTGCCTTGATTTCGACCCTGAATGAAAGAGTACTGACCCTGGACCACGGGCGACTGTCGGAGGCGGCGACGCTTGTCCCGGCATAAGCACGACACCGCGGTGCCACAGTCGTCTCGGCGCAGTGGCGCGGTGGAAAGTCGCAGGAATTTGGGTTCGCTATTGCGTGCCTACTTCCATAATCACCAAAAAATTGCGGCTGAAAGCTTTGCCCGCATAGTTGCAGAGCCCTTGCAAAGTGTCATGACCATGCTGGTTGTGGCTATCGCCCTGTCTCTGCCGGCCATGCTCTACGTTGGCGTGTCGAGCTTGCAGCAACTCAGCGGCAGTTGGGACAGCAGCGCGCAGATGACCCTGTTTTTGCAAAAGGGCGCTAAGGATCAAGCCATCAAGAGTTTAATAACACGACTTGAATCTAATGATGAACTGGCTGAAATCCAGTATATCTCCCCCGTTCAGGCCCTCGATGCCCTGCAAGACAGCGGGGGCTTTGGTGGGGCGCTGACCCTGCTCGATGAAAACCCTCTGCCACCCGTGCTACTGGTGGTGCCCATTGCCGATATCGAGGGCGATGTGCCCAGAGTTGAGCTCTTGGTGCGGACGCTGTCCTCACAGCCGCTGGTTGATGAGGTGCAGCTCGATATGAAATGGCTACAGCGCATGCAGCAGATTCTCGATATTGGCCGGCAAATTACTTTGCTATTGGGTGGGGCGCTATCGCTGGGCGTGTTGCTGGTGGTTGGTAATACTATCCGCCTGGCGATCGAAAATCGCCGTGATGAAATTCTAGTGGTGAAGCTGGTGGGGGGCACCAATAGCTTTGTACGGCGGCCCTTCCTCTATATTGGGCTTTGGTACGGTGCCTGCGGCGGGGTTATTGCCGGCCTGGGGGTGCTGCTGGCGCAATTTTGGTTGGGTGCCACTGTGTTGCGTTTGGCGGCGCTGTATCAGAGTGATTTTACCTTGAAGGGCCTCGGCTTCGATGGGGTGCTGGTTCTCGTCGCTCTGGGCGGCGCTTTGGGGCTGGTTGGCGCGGCGCTAGCTGTGGGTCGGCATATTGCCCAGCTGGAACCGTGATTCGGTAGTCAAAACAGGCACTTGAATGAACTTTAAGGGCCTTTTGCTATCCCAGTTAAGGATGCTAAACTGCAGCGCTGATTTAAAGAGGTTGTTATGAGTACGAGTCTTCAGTCTATTCAATGGATGGCGCCAGGGGGGAACCTCGGGGCCTATATGCAAGGTGTGAGCACAATTGCGATTCTTTCCGTTGAGGAAGAAAAGGCTCTTGCCGAGCGCCTGTATTTTGAGGACGACGTCGATAGTGCTCGTCAGTTGGTGATGGCTCATTTGCGCTTCGTGGTGCATATCGCTCGCTCCTACAACGGCTATGGTCTACCGCTGGCCGATATTATTCAGGAGGGCAATGTCGGCCTAATGAAGGCCGTTAAGCGTTTTAACCCCGAAAAGGGTGTGCGTTTGATCTCTTTTGCCGTGCACTGGATCAAGGCGGAAATCCATGAGTTTGTCCTCCGCAACTGGCGCATCGTCAAGGTTGCGACCACCAAGGCGCAGCGCAAGTTGTTCTTCAATCTACGTGGCGCAAAAAAACGCCTGGCCTGGCTCACCAATGATGAAGCCAAAGCCATTGCGGAAGACCTCGGGGTTGAAGTCAAACATGTGCGCGAGATGGAAAAAAGGCTCTCCGCTCGAGATGCTGGCTTTGATGCCTCGGCCGATGATGATGACGAGAGCGCCTATCAGGCTCCGGCCCTCTATCTCGAAGACCACCAGGCCGATCCGGCCCTGTTGGTTGAGGATGCCGATTGGGAGAGTGACAGTCAGGCTCGCCTGGCCACGGCCCTTGGCGAGCTGGATGAACGTAGCCAGGATATTATTCGCCAGCGTTGGTTGGGTGATACCAAGGCGACCTTACATGAACTGGCCGCTACCTATGGCGTGTCGGCGGAGCGTATTCGCCAACTCGAGCAAAATGCCATGAAAAAGGTGCGCAATTTTCTCGAGGCCTAAGGCCTATTATGGCAAGTTAAGCCTGGCTTGTGGGTAGTTAAAGCTCTTAAAAAAACCGCGAATTTCGCGGTTTTTTTAAGAGCTTCGCATAGCCCCTACAGTTTCTTCTTCCCCTCTTATCATTAGGTAGCATACAGTGAGTTCAAACTATATTGGCAGTCGCATGCTGCCGCTCTTTGTTGCAATTAACGGTTTCCTGGTCGTCGCACTAGGGGCCTTTGGTGCTCATGGTTTAAAGGCTCTGGTTGCCCCCGAGGCGATGCATTACTGGCAGACAGGTGTGCGCTATCACATGTTTCATGTTGCGGCTCTATTGGCCTGTGCCTTCGTTGCCTCGACCTGTGAGGCTCGCCCTCGGGCCGCACGCTGGGCGGTGCTCGCGGCCTGTCTGTTTTTATTGGGCATATTGTTTTTTAGTGGCAGCCTCTACCTATTAGTCTTGCTCCAGAAGGGCTGGTTGGGTTTGAGTGCGGCAATCGGCGGTGTGTTTTTCCTACTGGGTTGGGCCAGCTTGACGATTTGTATCTTGCGGCGGTGAGTGAAGTCAGTGGCTGAAGCAATTAATTTTCGACCCGAGTACAAGAAAAAATCTATTCGTAGCTATGTGCTGCGCAGCGGCCGTATGACGGAGGGCCAGCAGCGTGCACTGGAGCAGCATTGGCCGCGTTTTCGTCTGAGTTTATTTGCCGGCCCTGTTGCTGACTGGCCCAGTGTCTTTGGCCGCGAGGCTCCGGTGGTGTTGGAGATCGGCTTTGGTATGGGTGACTCTCTGCTGGCCATGGCGCAGAGCGAGCCCGATAAAGACTTTGTCGGCATTGAGGTCTATCCGCCCGGTGCCGGACGTCTGGTTAATCGTGCGGCGGAGCTGGGTTTAACGAATCTACGTATTTATCTTGCCGATGCCATGGATGTGTTGAACGACTGTATTCCCAGCGCTAGCCTGGACAGGGTGCAACTCTATTTCCCCGACCCCTGGCATAAAAAGAAACACAATAAACGACGCATCGTGCAACAGGCCTTTGTCGAAAAAATTTGTAGCAAGCTCGGGGTGGGTGGTCAATTTCATATGGCCACCGATTGGCAGCCCTACGCCGAATATATGGTCGAGGTCATGGCCGAGGCTGAGGGCTTTGCCAATTTGGCGGCTGAGGGGGTTTATTCACCGCGCCCCGACTATCGCCCCGTTACCAAATTTGAAAAACGTGGACAGCGCCTTGGCCATGGGGTTTGGGATCTCCTCTATCGTCGCCTATAGTCATGGCGGGAGTGGAGTGGTGTTTGGTTGATGACATCGGGTACTATTGCCTCAGAAAAAAATCCCGGTAGGGTGTATTGCTAATACAGAGGAATGTTCAATGAAGCTCAAAAAAATGAAGTATTTACCGGTAGCGCTGGCAACATCTTTGCTGTTGCTGGGTTGTGAAGAGGCTAGCCAGCCAAGTGCTGAGGCTATGGTAGCGGCGCCAGTGGCTCTGGAGTCGGAAATGCAGAAGGTCAGTTATATTATGGGCATGAACATCGGCTCACAAATTAAGGGTGAGGCCTTTGAGGTCGATATCCCTACTCTGACGCTGGGTTTGACGGATGCCGTGGGCGATCTGAAGCCTAAACTTACCGAGCAGGAGGTTAAAGCCGTGATCGAGGCCTTCCAGGCCCGAGTAATGGCTGAGCAGGAAGAGAGCGCAAAGCTGGTGTCCGAGACAAACTTGAAAGAAGGTGCGGAATTCTTAGCTGAAAATGCTAAGAAGGACGATGTGGTGGTGCTGGAAAGCGGCCTGCAATATAAAATTCTTGAGGCTGGAACGGGGGTTATTCCGGCGCCGGAAAATACCGTCGAGGTGCACTATAAAGGTACTTTGTTGGATGGCACCGAATTTGACAGTTCCTTTAAGCGCGGTGTGCCAGCACAGTTTGGCGTCACTCAGGTGATACCCGGTTGGGTTGAAGCGCTGCAGCTAATGAAGGAAGGCGCCAAGTGGGAGCTGTATGTGCCGGCAGGCTTGGCCTACGGTCCGGGTGGCACGGGCGGCTTGATCGGCCCCAATCAAACGTTGATCTTTGAAGTGGAATTGTTGAAAGCTTCGGTGGCCGATGAAGCTGGCTAGGGCCAGCAAATTCAGTCCTTGTGGAAAAAGCCCTTAAGGGGCTTTTTTTTCGTGCCGAATTTGCCATTAGTAAAGTGCTTTAAAGAATTTTTTCTAAGTAGACCAGTAGGGTCGGTAACGTTAGCGCCGTTAGTACCCCTGTCAGACCAAGGGCTAAGCTGGAAAAGGCACCGCAGAGGGGGCCGATATCAAAGGCCCGTGCCGTACCCACACCGTGGGCGTTGATGCCGAGGGTAAAACCCTGCAGGCGCTCATCTTTAATGCCGAGCATGCCTAACAGTGCCGGTCCGACGATGGCGCCGACGACACCGGTAAAAATCACGACACCAGCCGTTAGCTCCCCCAGGGCGCCAATTTCCCTGGCGATACCCAGGGCGATGGGGGTGGTGACGGATTTTGGGGTGAGAGACAGCAGTGTTAATGGCTCGGCGCCGAATAAATACGCCAGTGTAACTGCGCACAGGGGTGAGACGATGGCGCCAAACAGTAGGGTGAGTAAAAGGGGTTGGATGAGTGCGCGAATACGCTTGAATTCTCGGTTGAGAGGAATTGCTAGTGCCACGGTGGCGGGGCCAAGTAGCCAGTAAAATACGCTGTTGGCGCGCTGGTAACGGCTGTAGTCGATATCAAAACTGTAAAGCAGGACTGCGATTAGCAGGCAACTACTCACCAGTGGGTGCAGCAGCGAGAAGTGTCGGGCTTTCTGAAAGGCCCACAGACCGGCGCAATAGGCACAGAGGGTGAGTGCCACCAGGCCCGCAGAGAAGAGTAGCTCCATTGGCTCGTTACTCAAGGGGTCGGTCATTCTTCAGCAATACCGCGCGTCAATGCTTTTAGCGTGAGGCCGGTTAAGGCGATCGATAGCAAAGTGCCGCCCACGATCGCAGCGAGTATGGCGGGCCACTGTTGCTGCATCGATTCGGGCAGGAAGAAAATACCGAGACCGGCGGGAATAAAAAACAGTGACAGCAAGCCGATCAAGCGACCGGCTGTTTTCACCAACCAGTCCGGCGGGCCAAGCTGACGCAGGGTGAAAAACAGTAGTACCATACCCAATACCGGACCGGGCACGGCGATGGGCAGTACTTGTGCGAGGCCTTCCCCGAGCAGCTGAAACACGACTAATACACTGAGGCCTTTCAGGTAGTCGAGGGCGTTGTTCATCATCGACAGGCCATTAGCTTTTACGCAGTAATTGATAACCGCCGAGCAGGGCCATTGCCGCAAAAGCGAGTAGCGTCCAGGCTGGTATGCTGAGGCTTAAGAAGGTCCATTGTACCTCGGCGCAGTTGCCGTCACCGCTGAGCAACATCGGCAGTGCTTCGCTGATGGGCAGGGCGTCAAATAGATAGTCGGCGGGGGGGCCGCAGGCGGGTACCTTTTCTTCGGGCAGGTTTTGCAGCCACAGCTGGCGAAATGAGAAACCACCACCGGCCAGTGCACTCAGGCTGGTGGCTGCGGCGTAGCGTTTTTGACCCTTAGCGTGGGGGTTATGAGCAAAGGCGAGTAGAGCGATCAAACCGGTTAAAATAACAAAAACCCGCTGTACGATGCATAGATAACAAGGGTTGAGGTCCATTTGATGCTGCATATATAGAGCCACCAGAATCATGCTCGTGGCCACTAAAAACAGGTATAAATTCAGCGTGCGGGTCTTCGGTATCATCGGCAGTTCCTTGTCGCGAGAGTGGCTGTAGTCGGGGTTAAAGGCGCAAGACGCAGTTGTTGGGCGTGGCTGAGTAGCCGGGCCATAACGATGCCGAATACCTGCTCGAGTTCTGCATGGCGATTGACCATTTCGGGCCAGGCCTCACCCAGCGGCAGAGGCCGCCTCAGGCGTTCGCCAACTCGGTTGAGTATTTTCGGCATCAGGGCATTATCAGCATAGCTTTGCAGCCAGTGAATACCGGCCGCGCGTTGGTTGAAGTGCTGAGCGCGGATAGGTAACCAGGCCTTGCAGGTGTCGAGGTGGCGATAAAAGCGTTGGCAGAAGTCATCGAGGCTCAGTGCGTGATATTCCTGCCAGCGAGTTGCTAGCACATGGTCGAAGGCGATATCGACAATAATACCCGCGAAGCGTCGCCACTGGGGCGAAAATGTGCCAATCAGGTTTTGCACTTCCGGCTGCGCATCGGTGTAAACATCTAACTTGCGGTGCAGGTATATGCCCTCTTCGACGGCATTGGGGTATTGGCCCCGCAAAGGGCCTTTAACAAAATCACCGAGCAGGCCGCCGACCTGTGTATCAAGATTGTCGCCCGAGAGAAGAATGTGGGCGAGATAGTTCACGACTCTAGAGAGAATTGATACTGCTGATAATAGGCGCTGAGAAAGTCGTCGAAACTCAGGGTGTCGGACGCTTCGATGGCCTTTTGGTCTTCCAGCGAGTGGGCGGCAAGGCTGATAAATTGCTCTTCAATGGCGGGGTCGAGTTTTGAGTCGAGAAAGAATTCGCGATGCTGTTGGGCGTGGCGCAGGGCCGTTTGGAAATAGGTGCTGCCGCTATTGTGCACCTCGTCCAGCAGCTGCGCAGCGGGTGTGAGTTCGGGTTGTTGCAGGCGCTGCTGCAGTGCGGTGATGGCCTCGCTATGGGCGCTGCCCCCGTGACTTGCGTCGAGGGCCTGGGCGATGGGTTGTAACTGGGTAAAGAGTTCGCCAGCCCATTCCTGCAGTGAGGTTTCGCCATCGCCCCGACTGAGGCTCAGCCCCGGTTCGCGGCCGCGCTCGACAATCTTGCGCTGGTTATTGAGGATCTGGCCGTATTCGCGATTATCGGTTTGCGGACTGTCTTCTAAGAGGCAATGCAAGAGGAAGACATCGAGAAAACGCATTTGCTCGGCATCGATGCCGACCGGCAGATAGGGGTTGAGGTCGACACAGCGCACTTCAATATATTCCACGCCGCGCTGCCACAGGGCTTGCAGCGCCGTTTCGCCGCCCTCGGTGGTGCGCTTGGGGCGAATGGTGCTGTAAAACTCATTTTCAATTTGTAGTAAGTGGGGGCTGAGCTGGCGGTATTTACCAGCGGGCTCTTTAACCCCAACGGCTTCGTAAGGGGAGTAGGGTGTGGTCAATGCCCCACGCAGGTTTTCAATATAGCGGGGCAGGTTGTTGTAGCAGACAATGAGTGATTCCTGAGCGCTGCTTTGGTAGCCGAGGTCGCCCATGCGCAGGGAGGTGGCATGGGGCAGGTGTAGGCTGTGATCATCGGTGCCCATGGCTTGCAGGCGATGAGCCCTATCCTTGACGAAACTGCGGCAGACCGCCGGTGCGGCACCGAAAAGGTAGAGCAGGAGCCAGAAGTGGCGGCGGAAGTTACGAATTAAATCGAAGTAGCGCTCGGTTTTGAAGTCTTGCAGCGAACCCGAATAATTGTCGCTTTGTCGCAAAATCTGCCAGCATTGCTCGGGTAGGGACCAGTTGTAGTGAATACCGGCAATGGTTTGCATTAGCCGTCCATAGCGGTGCCCGAGCCCGCGGCGGTAGATGGTTTTCATCTGCCCGATGTTGGAGCTGCCGTATTGGCCGAGGGGAATATCCTGATCGCGGCCCAATACGCAGGGCATGCTGTTGACCCACAGCAGTTCGTCACCGATATGGCGATAGGTAAAGCGGTGGATGTTGTCGAGACTTTTCAGTACCGCGTCGATGGAAGGCGAGGGTGCGGTGATAAATTCGAGTAGGGATTCGGAAAAGTCGGTGGTAATGCTGGGGTGGGTCAGCGTCGAACCGAGGGCCTTGGGGTGTGGTGTACTGGCCAGTTCGCCCGTTGGTGTGACCCGTAGGCTCTCTTTTTCGATACCGCGCTGAATGCCTTGCAGAAGGCTTTGGTTTTCGGTGCGGCTGAGGGCGCTCAGGCGTGTGGTGAATAGCGACAAGTGAAACCCCCAGGCTTAAGCAGCGGATTGTTTTTGCGGTAACAGCGGACGCTTTTTGGGTCCCGCCTCGCAGGCGACGACTCGGGCGCGCAGATCAGGGTTTTTGGCATTGACCTCAAGCAAGTGGTTGAGGGCGACGTCTTTGTGGAGTGAACAGTAGACTTCTGCAGCACTGCAGTCGTCACGCCACTCTAAAGCTTTTGTCAAAAAGTTATCGTTAATATCTTGCAGTACAAAAACAGCCATGGTTTCTCAATTGGGCGCGACATTGTAGCAAGTGTAACCGATCAATCCGTGGCGGCAAATAGTCTGGTACAGCGGCGTGGCAATAGACCGACTACCCTGCGAGGGGGCTAATGATTGCTGTTAGAGAGTGGTTCTGAGGGCTTATGCCTTCGTTCTTGGGAAGGTCAGAGTTGAAGCTACACCCCGGCTGTGAGGCATTGACAGAACGGGTTTTGAGTGAGGGTGTCGATGTATTGTATGCGGTGCATGCCTGGCAGCTGAAATAGAAGGAATGAAATTGGCCTGGTGACTGTTGGTGTATGGCTAGCCTCGTCTCCCCTATGCCACTGCGAACAGTTGAAGATGAGGGTCTGGTATGAGGCCTTGTCTGGACAGCGCTATAGATAGCGGGAGTATTGCCAGGTGTTTTTGTTCGCTAGCTGGGAGAAGCTTGATGGTGATCAATTGGAAGGCTGGGTGCCGTTGCAGACTTGAACCGATTATCGTTAATTAAACGATCGTTTATCTGTAAGCTGTTGACATAATTACACAAAGCATGGATTATGCCGGCCTACTTACTCGCCAGTAGCTTTTTTGCCTGGTGGTTACGTTAGCTTTAAGTAATTTTATTAAATCAAAATGATGAATCGGGAGTAACAGATGGGCGTTGCTGAGAGTGGAAATATTGGTGCTGCGGTTGCCGGTGGAAAAAGGAACCCACGGGTAATTATTGTTGGTACGGGTTTGTCGGGTGTTTGCATGGGCATTCGCTTGATGGAAGCGGGTTTTACCGACGTGACTTTATACGAGAAAGCCGGTGGCCTGGGCGGTACCTGGTACTCCAACTTTTACCCGGGACTGCGCTGTGATGTGCCGTCTTATTATTACCAGTACAGCTTTTCTCCTAGCGCTAGCTGGAGTCACCGCTTTTGTGGTGGTCCCGAGATTCAGCAGTACTATGAAAATACCGCGAAAAAGTACAATGTCTTTGAGCGTATTAAATTTAACAGTGAAGTAACGCACTCCGAGTTCCGTGGCGGCAAATGGCACGTTGATCTGGAGAATGGCGATACCGACGAAGCGGATATCTTGATTGCCTGCTGCGGTATTTTGGTACGGCCGAAGTATCCTGAAATTGCTGGCATGGATGATTTTGAAGGTAAGATCCTGCACACTGCCCGCTGGGAGAAAGATATCGACCTGACGGGTAAAAATGTCGCCGTTATCGGGAATGGCTCCACCGGCATTCAAATGATCAAGCCGCTGACCGATATTTGCAAAAAGGTTTACTCCTTTCAGCGCACCCCCCAGTGGATCGTGCCAGTACCGAATCGTAAGTACTCCAAGCTCAACGAGAAGATGCTCACTACCTTCCCGGTTATTTCCAAAGTGTTCCATCATTCCATTAGTTACTTTATGGAAACCATCATGGGCACCGGCGTGATTAAAGACGGTTGGGCGAGAAAGATTGTCGGTAAGGCCTGCCAGTGGAACCTGAATAACGTCACTGACCCCAAGCTGCGCAAGGCCCTGACGCCCGATTATGTCGCCATGTGCAAGCGTTTGGTGATGTCCTCAGAGTTTTACCCTGCCATTCAAAAGCCCAATGCCGAGCTGATCTCCGAGCACATTGAGTGCTTTGAAGCCAAGGGCATTCGCACCAAAGATGGTGAGCTGCATGAAGTTGACGTGGTTGCACTGGCCACTGGTTACCATGCCGGCGAGCACATGATGCCGATGACCATGAGCGTTGAAGATGGCCCCACCCTCGAAGAGCAGTGGAAAGATGGTATCTATGGCTACCGCACCGTTGCCATGCCCGACTTCCCCAACTTCTTCATGGTGATGGGTCCTAACAGCCCCGTGGGTAACTTCTCTCTGGCCGCGATTGCCGAAGTGCAGTCGGGTTACATCATGAACTTTGTAGAGAAGTGGGCCAACCGTGAATTTGACAAGGTCAGCCCCAAGCGTGCGGCAACCGATCGGTTTGTTCAGGATATGAAGGACAATATGGAAGGTACCGTTTGGCTGACCGGTTGTGATAGCTGGTATCTGGATAAGAACGGTGTGCCGGTCTCCTGGCCCTGGACGGCGGGCAAGTTCCGCAACGACCTGAAGGTGCCGGACTACAGTGAGTACGAAATGGAGCGTTAAGCGCGACTAATCAACACTGTGACCCGGAGGTGATTGCCACTTCCGGGTTTTTTTTGCCTAAAAAATGACCAGACGGTCGAGTTTGGTCGAGCCGCTGTCTCTAGATACTTGGTGTTTCTCGCGGGGAGTGGGCTATGATGAGGCAACAAAATTGACCAATAACAAGAGTGAGGGGGTAGTGTGTCTGGAATTATAAGCTACGGTGCTTACGTGCCGTATTATCGCTTAACACGTAAGGCCATTGGCGGCGGCAGGGGCGAGCGAGCCATTGCCAGTCATGACGAAGATTCGGTATCGATGTCGGTTGAAGCGGGGCGCGGTGCCTTAGCCGCCAAGCCGGCGATTGATACGCTGGTGTTTGCGACCAATAGCGCGCCCTATGCCGAGAAACTCAATGCGGCGGCGATTTGTTCGGCCCTCGACTTGCCGGCACAGGTGAATACCATCGAATTGGCCAACAATACTCGTATGGGTTTGGCAGCCTTATTACTCGGCACTGACCTGGGCAAAGCCGGGCGCACCTCGCTGGTGTGTGCGGGGGATATCGTCGTTGGTGCACCGGGTGGTGCCCGCGAACGCGATAGCGGCGATGCAGCGGTGGCTTTTGTCACCGGGCCGGAAGAAAATGCTATCGCCCGTGTACTGGGTCGGGCATCAACCACTTCAGAAATACTCGATGTCTGGCGCCTGCCGACCGATCGTTTTGCCCGTCAGTGGGAAGAGCGCTTTGGTATTGAAGTACTTGGTCCCATCAGTATCGACACGGCGCAGCGCGCACTGGCCGATGCCAATGTGGCGCCGGAAGCCCTGTCAACAGTGGTTCTCGATGCCACCAACAGTCGCGATGTTGCCGGCGTACCACGGGCTCTGGGCTTAAAGCCCGAGCAAGTGGCCGATATGCTGGCGGGTACAGTGGGCCGCAGCGGTGTTGCCCACGCCGGTCTGGTGTTGGCGCGGACTTTAGACCAGGCACAGCCGGGGGATAAAATCCTCGTGCTGTCGACTGCCGATGGCTGTGATGCCATGGTGTTGGAAGTGAGCGATAAGATTGCCGAGGGGCGACCCGAACGCAGTGTCGATCAGTGGCTGGCATCCAGCAATAATGAAATTGCCTACAATACCTATTTGAAGTGGCGTGAAATCTTGCCCTTCGAACCGCCGCGCAGACCCGATCCCGATCGTCCGGCGGCGCCGATTATGAAGCGCAATGAGCGTTGGAAGTACGCCTTTTTCGGTAGTCGTTGTGGCCAGTGTGGTCAGGGCCATTTGCCGCCACAGCGGGTCTGCCTCAAGTGTCGCTCAATCGACGAGATGGTTGACGAACGCTTTGCGGATGCGGCCTGTAAGATCACCACTTACACACTCGATCATCTGGCCTACAGCTTGCAGCCGCCGGTTGTTTCCACCGTGGTGGACTTTGACTGCGGCGGACGTCTGGCCTGCGAATTGACCGACGTCGATCCGGGTGATGTCGCCATTGGCGATAAGCTGGAAATGACCTTCCGTCGTTTCTACACGGGTCAGGGTGTTCATAACTATTTCTGGAAAGCACGGCCACAGCGCTAGGGGGTGATGTATGGCAAGTAACGGAATTAAAGATCAGGTTGCGATCGTCGGTATGGGTTGTACGCCCTTCGGCGAGCACTGGGGCAGAGATGCCGCCGATATGTTAATTGATGCGGCGAGCGATGCCTATCAATCGGCAGGTGTTGACCCTGCGGATGTCGATGCCTACTGGCTCGGTACCTTCGCCAGCGGTATTTCTGGCATGGTGTTTTCGGAGGCCTTGAAAACACCCTATAAGCCGGTAACGCGACTGGAGAATATGTGTGCTACAGGCAGCGAGGCGATTCGCAATGCGGCCTATGCCGTGGCGAGTGGCGCCTATGACCTGGTGATGGCTGTGGGTGTTGAGAAGCTCAAAGATGGCGGTTATTCAGGCCTGGTCGTGCCGGGCCCGGATGGCGATGGCACCGAGTCGAGCATGACGGCACCGGCGATGTT